>DZBG01000128.1 GCA_022729855.1 Bdellovibrio sp. | reverse complement strand
ACCTTATGAAGTTATGATGAAGAAAAGTTGCACTAGGAAATGGTAGTTGGGTGAAGAAAAGCTCGAGTCTTTGCCACTTTATTGCGAATCATTCCTCGGTACTCAGGTCTTACCCATTTTATGAGTGTGGCCGAAATATTTTTTTCTTCTTCTTCAATCGTTTCACTTTGGGTTTTGAGTTTCAGAGCAAAAGTCATTTGTGGACAGTGAATATAGAACATATTTTCTGCTTTAAAGGCGAGCTCGACTTTAATAGTAAATTTATCGCCCACTCTTACTAAGCGACACCGAGATTGTTGCTTGTAGGTAGAGGACCAAATCTGGGCCTGATAAGAATTGTGCTCCACAAAAAGACTAATCACTTCTTCAGCACTCTGGACAAGTCTATAGTTGTGGATAAATTTGTTAAACGTTCTCATAATGGGATAATTATAAAGGAAATCTTAATTTTCTTCGACTCAAGAAACCTTAATTTTATTCGATTGGGCATAAATTTGTTTCAACTAAAGTTAAGTTGCTTTGCGTCTTAAAATCGAAAAATCCCAAGGAAATCTTCTTAGAGCTTACCCTTCGCTTATGTTAGTATTGCTTGTCTTATCCATTACTTAGGAGTGCATTGTGTCAGAACAGAATCTGCAAAACATGGCCGATCTCGTAGCTCATTGTAAGCAGCGCGGTTTTATTTTCCAAAGTTCAGAGATCTATGGTGGTCTTGGTTCTTGTTGGGATATGGGCCCTTTAGGTGTTGAGCTTAAAAACAATATCAAAAACACATGGTGGAAATCGATGACGAATCGAACTGATGTGGATGGTATTGATGCTGCAATTCTTATGCATCCAACAGTTTGGAAAGCATCAGGACATATTGATAATTTCACTGATCCGATGGTTGATTGTAAATCATGTAAGGGACGTTTTCGTGCAGATCAAATTGATCTCACAGCACCGTGCCCGACTTGTAAGGCAAAAGATTCATTCACTGAGCCACGTAATTTTAATTTAATGTTCAGCACTCATATGGGCCCAGTTCAAGAGTCAGCAGCAGTTGTTTATCTTCGTCCTGAAACAGCTCAAGGAATATTTGTAAATTTTCTTAATGTTCAGACAACGATGAGAAGAAAACTTCCTTTTGGTATTGCTCAGATTGGTAAAGCTTTCCGTAACGAAATCACTCCAGGGAATTTTATTTTTAGAACTCGTGAATTCGAACAAATGGAAATGCAATACTTCATCAAGCCTGGAACTCAAATGGAGGCCATGGAGCAGTGGAAACAAATTCGTTGGGACTGGCATATTAGAAATGGTCTTCGTCCAGATAAACTTCGTTTTAAAAAACATGATGAACTTGCTCACTACGCTGATGCAGCATTTGATATTGAGTATGAATTTGCTCATGGTTGGGGAGAGATGGAGGGGATTCACTCTCGTACAGACTTCGATTTGAAAAACCACCAAGAGTATTCAAAAAAGAATCTTCAATACGTTGATCAAATGGATGGAAATAAAAAGTTTATTCCATACGTGCTTGAAACATCTGTAGGTTGTGACCGCTGTATGCTGGCCGTTATGAGTGATGCTTATAGAACAGAATTTCCTGGCGACGCTGAAAAAGAAAGAGTCGTGATGAGATTTAAACCTTCACTTGCTCCGATTAAAGCAGCAGTTCTTCCACTGATGAAAAAACCAGATCTTGAAGGTGTCGCAGAAAAACTTCTCGCTGATCTTCAAATTGATTATAAATGTGAATATGACACTGCTGGATCAATCGGAAAACGCTATCGCCGCCAAGATGAAATTGGAACACCAGCTTGTTTAACAGTAGATTTTGATTCACTGGTTGATCAAGCTGTTACGATTCGTCACCGCGATACAATGGTTCAAGAAAGAGTGTCGCTCGATAAAGTGAAATCGTATTTAAAAGATAAATTTGATCTTTAATAAGTAATTGCCGGAGACGCAGTCATGACAAAATGGGTTTATAAATTTTCTCAAGAACTTACTGATGGTAATAAAGAGATGAAAGGCCTTCTTGGTGGTAAAGGTGCAAACCTAGCTGAGATGTGTGCTATGAAACTTAATGTTCCAGCTGGATTTACTGTATCAACTGAAGCTTGTTTAGATTATTACAAAACTGATAAAAAACTTGCTCCTGAAATTGTTTCACAAGTAAAAGAAGCACTCTCTTGGGTTGAGTCTTATACGGGTAAAAAATTTGGTGATATCAACAATCCACTTCTCTTCTCTGTTCGTTCAGGGGCTCGTGCTTCAATGCCAGGGATGATGGATACAGTTTTAAATCTTGGTCTTAATGATCAGTCTGTTGTGGGAATGGCCAAGCTAACGAATAACCCTCGTTTCGCTTACGATTCTTATCGTCGTTTTATTCAGATGTACTCAAATGTTGTTCTTGGAATTAATACTTCAATTCTTGAATCAAACCTTGAAGATTTAAAAGAAGCTCGTGGTGTTCATGAAGACACTGCACTCAGTGCGGATGACTTAAAAGAACTGGTAGATGTTTATAAATCAGTTCTTCTTGAAGATCATGGAGTGGTTTTTCCACAAGATCCAATGGAGCAATTATGGAAGGCCATCGCCGCTGTTTTTGGTTCATGGAATAATAATCGCGCTATCAAATACCGCGAGATGAATAGCATTCCTCATGAATGGGGAACTGCTGTAAACGTTCAATCAATGGTATTTGGAAATATGGGGGACGACTGTGGAACAGGAGTTTGTTTTACACGTGATCCTTCAACTGGTGAGAAAAAATTCTTCGGAGAGTATTTATTAAATGCTCAAGGTGAAGATGTTGTGGCCGGTATTCGTACTCCAGCACCAATTAATAATGATTCAAAAAATGAATCTAATAAGCATCAAAAAACTTTAGAAGAAGTGATGAAGCCGACTTACGATGAACTCGTAAAAACCTATAAGACTCTTGAAACTCATTACAGAGACATGCAGGATATCGAGTTTACAATTGAGAATAAAAAACTTTTTATTCTTCAAACTCGAAATGCCAAACGTACAGTTGTTGCAGCTTTAAAAGTTGCTGTTGATTTAGTGAATGAAAAACTAATTACACCTAACGAAGCTCTTCTGCGTATTCAGCCTGAAGACTTAAACCATCTTCTGCATCCGCGTCTTGATCCAAAGGCTGCTAAAACAATTATTGCCACAGGTCTTCCTGCATCTCCTGGTGCGGCTTCGGGACAAATTGTTTTTGAGTCAAATGAGGCTGAGGAGTGGGTAAAGAACGGAAAAAAAGTTCTTCTTGTTCGTGCTGAAACATCACCCGAAGATATCGGAGGAATGGCAGCCGCCGCAGGAATTCTTACTGCACGTGGAGGGATGACTTCTCATGCTGCTGTTGTGGCCCGTGGGATGGGGAAACCTTGTATTGCTGGATGTACTGCTCTTGTGATTGATGCCAAAGCAAAAACGATGATTGTGAAAGGCAAGACATACAGAGAAGGCGATTATATCACTTTTGATGGTGCTAGTGGAGAGATCTACGAAGGGCTGATCCCAACAATTAAAGCAGAAATCACAGCTGATTTTGCAGTCTTCATGAAATGGGCCGATGATATTCGTAGATTAAAAGTACGAGCTAATGCTGACAGTCCTGAAGATGCTAAAGCCGCCATTGGTTTTGGTGCTCAAGGGATTGGTCTTTGTCGTACGGAACATATGTTTTTTGCTCCAGAGAGAATTCTCGCCGTACGCGAAATGATCTTTGCTGAAAATGAAACAGATAGAAAAAAAGCATTAGCTAAACTTCTTCCTTTTCAGCGTGCAGACTTCAACGGTCTTTTTAGAGAGATGAATGGATTACCAGTGAATATTCGTCTTCTGGATCCACCTCTACATGAGTTTCTCCCTCATGCGGAAAAAGATAAAAGTGAACTCGCAGCAGTTCTTGGTTTATCAATGAAACAAATCAATGAGCGCAATGATGCTCTTCACGAGTTTAATCCAATGCTCGGACACCGTGGTGTTCGTCTGGCCGTGACATACCCTGAAATCTACTTAATGCAGGTTCGTGCTATTGTTGAGGCGGCCATTGAGTCAGATAAGGCCGGAATTACAGTTCTTCCAGAGATTATGATTCCTTTAACTTCAGAGCTTCGTGAATACTCCATCATCAAAGACGAGTGCAAGGCCGAAATTGAGAAGGTTTTTAAAGAGAAAAATCATACAGTTAAGTACAAAATGGGAACTATGCTCGAGCTTCCTCGTGCCTGTATTATGGCCGGAGAGATTGCGACTGAGGCAGAGTTCTTCTCATTTGGAACGAATGATTTAACGCAGACGACTTTTGGACTTTCTCGTGATGATGCAGGAAAGTTCTTGCCAGTCTATGTTGCTCGCAATATTTATCCTAAGGACCCATTTGTTTCTATCGACCAAGCAGGTGTAGGCTTTTTAATGAAGCATGCCATTGCAGAAGGGAAAAAAACAAATCCAGGCATTTATGCTGGGATTTGTGGAGAACATGGGGGAGAGCCAGCTTCGGTTGAGTTCTGCCATCAAATCGGACTTGAGTACGTGAGTTGCTCACCATTCAGAGTCCCTATCGCTCGTTTATCAGCGGCACAAGCCGCACTCAAACTATAAAAAGGTCGAGGCCCAGAATTGGGCCTCATTTTTTTTCTGCTTCTTAATTCTTATACTGCATAAAATTTACACCCTCCGGTTATCTTATTTCTGAACCTTAACTTTTAAGTTAAGTAGTTTGTAATCACCTCTCTAAAAATTTAGGACGTACAATATGAAGAATTTTATTCTTACTCTCGGATTACTTATTTCTTGTTCACAGGCCTTTGCTGGTCTCTCGCTTAAATGTGAAACTCCTGATGCTATTGATAAATTAGGGGGAGGAACAATCCTTACTGCGGGAACGAATTATTTAAATTGTTCAGATAAAGAAAAAAATAAATTCACCCTTATCTTTATTGGAGTCGGGGCAGGAATTGATCTTATTGTGGATTCAAAAATTACGGTGAAGTGTCCATTAGTAAGTAAAAAAAGAATTATGAAAGGCCATGGCATTACTGTTTATGGACCTCGCTTAACGGCGGGTGTGAAGAAAGGAATTGATATTGGTCTTGGTATGAATATTCGTGGAGCTTTTTGTTCTTTCACAGGAATTAATACAGCTTACGGTGCTTCTACTTTAATTGGTGGATTCGCCATCAGACACAGAGATCAGTAAGATTTGTTAAACTCGATGACGAATGTCGTGTTTGCGGCTTTGTCATCGAGAAATAGTTTCCCTCGGTGGGACTCAATAATACCTCTCGAGATGCTAAGTCCTAGTCCAGTTCCAATCCCAACATCTTTTGTCGTAAAAAAAGGTTGAAACAATTTCGCTTTCACTTTTTCAGGAATCATCTCCCCACTATCTATAACCTTTATAAATAATTTATCTTCTTCTTCAAGGCATTCAATATGAATCCAAGGAAAATCATGGGTTGCCACTGCATGAATTGAGTTATTGATGAGATTTAAAAAAACCTGGGAAATCTCAATGGGCCTGCAGCGAATAATATCATTCCCCACATGGTGACTTACTTTGAATTCAATCCCCGAGTTTTTAATTCTTTCAGAGCAAATATCGAGAGTCTCATTAATAATCTGATTAAGAGAATAATCAATTGAATTATCGGTTGAACTATCTCTAGAGAACCTTTTCATTCCAGTGACGATTCGAGAAATTCGCTGCACTGTTTGATCCATCTTGTTTAGATAAGATTTGAATTGATCTGGAGCAATTGCTTGTCGGTCAATTTTCCTTTGAAGAGTATCAATATAACCTTTGATAATGCTTAATGGGTTATTGATTTCATGAGCAATCCCTCCAGCCATCTCACCGAGCGAAGAAAGTTTTGAAGTTTGGAAAATCTTTATTTCGGATTCTTTTTTAGAAGTAATATCTTCTGCATAAATAATGATTCCGCCAACTTTATCAATTGAAATATTCCACGGTTTAATTGTCCATCTAATCCAAATACCATTCCCATTGGGAATGGTAATGAACTCTTCATTCATTTCGAGTGTCTTCCCACTAAGTGCTGATTTATATCTTGCTTCCCACTCTTGTTTGAAATCAATTGAAGAGCCATCAAAAAAACTTTCTCCAATTTTTAAATTGTGAAATTTTCCCCAATCCTTCTTCCACTGTGCGGTATAGGTTAAAAGATTGAACGATGTATCAAGCATGGCCAGAGGCATAGGTAGAGATGAGATCATATTCTTAAATTGTTTTACCGAGTCCTTGAGTGACTCCTCCAAAATAACAAGTGGAGTAATGTCGAGGTTAACCCCTGTGGCCCTCGTCGGTTTTCCATTAGAATCAAAATGAGTATTTTTTCCTCTATTAAGAACCCATTGATATTTTCCATTTGCTTGGAGAATTCTGTAGCGTGCTTCATAAAGAGAAGTCTCTCCCTTAAGAAGGAGGTCCACTTTTGCCATGACACTATCTTTGTCCTCAGGGTGAATTAAATCAGACCATCCTGTGAGTTCAGAGAAGCCCTTATTCTTTTGAGGATAGCCAAGACGCTCAAACCATTGATCGTTTACTTGTTGGATTCCAGTGACAACATTATAGTCCCACATTGCAAGTTGAGCACTTTCCATCGCAAGATCAAGCTGAGTCTTCGCAAGCTTAGTTTCTAAGATCTTTTTTTGAGTCTCAGCTTCAAGTTCTGAGAGATGTTCAGCAGTTATCACACGTCTCACAAAATTAGTTCCAAGATTAAGGAGCATCAAATCGAGAGTATCGAGAATGACAGGTGAAGTATTAAATTCAGAAAAAATGGCCCCTATTATTTGGGTATTTAAATAAATCGCAGTCACATGAATGGAATCAATCTTTTGTGGGATGAGAAAGTGTCTTATGAATTTTGCATATTTTTCATCAGAGCTCGAACTTGAAATTAAAAAACTATCATTGCTAAGAAGTTCCTCAAAAAAAAGAGGGAAGTCATTCTTGTTAATTCTCTCTGATCTCGTTTCATCTTTCCCAACTACCATTTCCTAGTGCAACTTTTCTTCATCATAACTTCATAAG
>DZBG01000127.1 GCA_022729855.1 Bdellovibrio sp. | reverse complement strand
ATTGCATGCTCCCTCATATGGATGAAGGTTGGCAAATGAGGACACGCCCTAATATCATTATCTTCTTCAACAACAAAAGTTCTTGCACACCATTTTTTTTCTTGAATGAGACGAGCTGAAGTAATTTTAGAATTTAATTTCCTTTCAAGATCAAGATTCTGATAATCTCCCCACCAGTTCTGAGAAAACTCACTCTTGCTAATGATCTCTGGTTTATGATGAGTGATGGATTCAACATAATCCAAATAGGCTTGGGGATATTTTTTCGTTGAGACCAGTGGTCTGTGCTCTAAAAAAAGAATAAATGTTTCAAGTGAGTGATTGAGAATTTGCGGAGCACCTCTTCCATAATAAAGCATACTCTCATAATCTGCATTCATTCTAAGAGGTGCAATCTTCATTGACGCCTTCTCGTGACACGGAAAGGATCATCAAAATGAGTAAGCTTATCCACAAACTCATCATCATTCATGGCCTTCTTATGAACGATTTGATCATAAGACAATCCCTTACTACGAGCAGGAGTCAAAGGATGAGGCAGAACTGAGAGATAATAATCCCATAAGGACTTATCTTCTCTCCATTTTTTTAGCCAATAACTACCAAAGGCCACATGAGAGATTTCATCTTCAAGAACGATATCTAAAATATCAGCAGTCGCATGATCATTATCTGATCTAAAAAGATCACGGTAGTATTGAGCAAAATCTAAATTCGCGGCCTCAAAAGTCAGGCTCATCACGGCGGTAAAGCTTTCTGGGGTCTCAAGATTTTGCATCTGTTTCCAGAAGAAATCATTAACGGGAAAATCTCCGAATTCATATCCAAGTTCATTGATTCGTTTCACATATAAAGAAAAATGTTTTTGTTCATCTTCAAGGGCCTTAAGAAGCCCCTTTTTAAAACGAATTTCTGCTTCAGTGTGATGAGGATATCTTAGTATCGCAGCGGCCATCATTTCAATGGCAAGCAGCTCATGATTAGCAAAACTATGAAGAGCGATTGCCTTCCCTTCGTTTTTGAATATATTCGGGGTTTTCGGAAATTTTATACGTGCATCAGTGAAACTGATCTTATCTTTTCGCCCAGGCATAATGGGTAAATCATAGGGAGTCCATTCATCAAATTGAATGCTATCAAGTGTGATTAATTTATCTGTTAAGCTGGCCCCTTCAAGAATTTGTCGGGCCAGCTCTTTGTATGATGTCATCATTAAGTCTTAACGAAATTTCCTGAAGGCAGAAGCTTTATCCTTTCTGGGCTTACCACCATTGCTGTCTCCAGCAGAGGATTGCTTCTTCGGTCCAGAAGAATGTCTCACTTCTCCACTATGCCCACCTGGGCCTGATTTTTTGTGTTTCTTATTTCCGCCACCACCACTCGGACGATGCTTAGGAGCGCCATGAGATGGTCTTGCTGGGCTTGTGACACCATCAGCAGATGAGGCTTCTCTGTTTTCAGATGGGCCATTGTTCTCTGAATGACGAGGGCCACGTCTGAATTGTCTACGTTGGTTAAAACAATTATCACAGATGTTGAAACGTGAGCTTGGTGACATTTTACAACCACAGCTTGAACATGACTTCGTTGTCTTTTCAGACAGGAGTTCATTTAAACGCTCAATCGCCTTTGATTTATTATCGAGAAGTTTCTTCTCATCAAAAGTAAAATATTTTCCATCAAAGTGACGTGAAAGCCATTGAAAGAGCTCTACACACTTAATCGTTGTTTCAAGATAATCAATATTATCTGATGATTCATCAATCGGCTCATTGTAGATAGATTGCTCTCCTACATAGTGACTTAGAATCCATAAATAATACTGAACATGTTCAATCATTCCAAGATTTACTGGAGCACAGGCAAATCCAAAGATCTCACCATCTGTCAGTTTTTTGTCTTCATCAGCCGCTTCCACCATTTCTGCAAGTTCAATCATCTCTTTAAGATCAACACAGAAGAATGGTTTTTGAAAAATCATTGTGTTGAAAAGACGAAGAAACTCAGAAAGAGAAAGTGTCGGAAGTGAATGGCCAGAAAGAGCATCATTCACAGATTTAAAAATTTCTAAATCCGGTCCAACCATCGCCTTGCCTTGTTGGCCAAGAGTATGATTAATCGCAGAATTTAAAATTTGAATTCCACCATCTACTTTTTGAAGAGTGGTGACATGTCCAACAGGAAATCTTTTAAATCTTCCTGCTCGTCCTGCAATCTGCTTAATCTCACTCATTGTGAGTGGAATTTCTTTATTATCAATAAATTTTGAAAGGGCAGAGAATACAATACGCTTCACAGGTAAGTTCATTCCCATAGCGATGGCATCAGTTGATACCATGATATCAGTCTCACCTTCATCAAACTTACGGGCCTGCTCGCGACGAACCTCAGGACTTAATCTTCCGTAAACAATAGAAACTTTAAAATCTAAGTTTTCAAGATCTGCTTTAAACTTCAAAGCATTCCTACGTGAAAACACAATAAGAGCATCATTTTTTTCAAGAGCTGAAAGAGTGATAGTATTAGGGAGAACATTAAGTTCAGTCATACGTGTGTACTCACGAACTTCTAAAGTATCTCCTGTTAAAACCAAAATTTGTTTCACCAGTTCAAGTACCGAATGATCTCCACATAGATGAATTTCATCCGCTTGCATATTCACTAAAGCACGAGTCCACGCCCAACCACGTTGAGTATCGGTGAGCATTTGAATTTCATCAATTACACAACATTCAAAACGTTCTTTAAGTCTGGCCATCTCAATTGTAGAAGCAAAATGAGTAGCATCTTTAACTTCAATCACTTCCTCACCGGTCAGGAGATTAGTTTTAACACCTTTTCCATTCATGGTATCAAATAATTCAGAAGCAAGAAGTCTTAGTGGAGCAAGGTAGCAGCCATTTTTCGCCTTACAAAGAGCTTCAATGGCATGATATGTTTTTCCCGAATTGGTCGGGCCCATATGATAAATAATTTTACGTTTTATACGACGAGCTTCAGAGTGAATCCAAAACTGCCCAAGATAATCTTTAAGAATAGTTGAAGAAACATCTTTTCTTTTTAGAGCAAGAATTGAGCGAATGAACATCTCAAATTCTTTTCTTAAAAATCCTTCGTTCTTCCAAATATTTGTTTCAAGCATCAAGTAGAAACGATCGTACTCTTCAGGTGAAACGATTTCTGGTTTTAATCCCTGTTCAACAAGAAGAGTGTTAAAGAAAACATTTAACTTTTCTCTATACACTTTTCCTAAAGATGAGCCTGGCCCAAATTTTGATCTAAAGTGAGATTTGATCTCACTTTCAAGTTTATTTAAAGAAGATCGCTTCAGCTTATTGCGAATAAAATTAAAATTTTTGTCGAGTTCTTTTTTTACATTAAAAACTGAGTTCGCCACATCATTGAGTTTTTTAAATAAAATAACGTCATGGAGCTTTTCTTCTGATTCATTAATATAATTTGTTTGAAGATCAAAAACATACTCACGTACCTTGGCACGAAAATCTCCAAGACACTGAACACACTGACAAGGAACATCAGCTGAGTTTAGTTTTAAATCAAACTTCTCTTTAATGATGTTTTGAGTTTTGTTATGCTTATCTTTTTTATCGTCACACCATGCCTGAAAAGTTTCAGGATATGACTTCACTAACTCTTCGCTAAAATCTCCATCAACTAAGATTGCGTAGTTTTCCAATTGAGGAAAAAGATGACTCTCTAGGAGTGAAGTTTCAACAATAGACTCACGATCAAAAATTTCTCTCACTGGCCCATATGATTTTTCATAAAGACTATCTAGAGACGGATACTCATCAAGAAGTGCAGTCGCTGAGAGTGCAATTTTTTCAAGCGTGTCTAAAATAATAAGAGTTTGTTCGGGAGAATGCATTCCGGGTGAGTCGTCCTCACCCAGAATGCTTGTCGATATAAGAGCTTTTCTGGAAAAATCTAAATTAAGACGGATGTCTTTGTACAGTAAACTTATCTCTTCTGGATTTAAAATAAAATCCCCACTTGATTACTAGTTACCAAGCTCCACAATAAAAGCAAGGGCCAATTTGGCAAACTTAGCAGAGTGCGAAGCATCTCCACCAGCTGTAGCTAGTGTATCATTTACAGTATGGATTTTACCATTAATATCTCCCATCGTAGATTCAAATGGCATTGAAGCTGGATATCCATTTGATGTCCATGAAGCATGGTCAGAACATCCATATCCACATTTCGAATAACCCCAAGGAACTTTCACGTACTCATCAATAAGACGACCTAAGAATTCATTTTGCGCTTTATTTGTGAAGTCACTCATCATTACGATATCCATGTCACGAGTCCCTTTATTGAGAGTCATGTCGAACTGGATAACACCAACAACGCTCTTACCTTCCTTCTTATAACTTGTAGCAATATCTTTTGAACCAAGAAGACCAACTTCTTCAGCTGCATACCCCATGAACTGAACAGTTTTCTTCGGCTTAAATCCATTTTCCATTGCAATACGGATAGTTTCTGTAATTGTTGCTATACCAGAAGCATTATCATCAGCACCAGGAGATCTTGATGAAGGACTTCCTCCACCAAACATACCTGAAACGATTGAATCAGCATGTCCTCCAATAATAACGATATCATTCGGAAACTCGCTTCCTTCAATCGTCATAACGATTGAAGCTTGTGGCCAGTTTTTATGTTTTACAAGTTCAACTGTTACGTCTGAACGGTGTTTTGAAAGGTCGGCCCAAGTGTCGCGAATAAACTCAGATGACTTTACTCCTGACTCAGACTTGTAGTGACGAGTATGGAAGTTAGTAAGTTTCTCAATCATTTGACGGATTGAAAGCTCGTTTACTTGAGCTACCATTGGCGCGACAATTGATTGGTTTTCAATTGTGTAATTATCAAATTTTGCATGTTTGGCAAAATGAGTTTCACCTTGCATATTAATTGCTTGAACAGCCTCATCATAAGACTCATGCCCCATGAATCCACCACAACGATGTAATTCATCGTGAATAGTTTCAGACAGAACTTCAACTTCTTTAGCAGTCAATTGCATTGCAATTGCGCCGTTACCTTTATGCAGAGATTTATAAGACTTACCAAGTTTAGTTTGTACTTTAGCAAAAACTTCAGCATCAACAGTTACCCATTGAGCTTTAGGTGCGGCCATTGATACCGAGCTGATCAATAACGAAGCAACGATTAGAGCATTTTTCATGTTTCTCTCTCTTTAAGATTTAGGAGAAGATTAACCCACAAAGAAAATGATATTAGAAGAAGAATTACTCTGAACTAAGCTTACTTTTGGCAAAGTCCCTTTATTTTTAAGATAAAGGGACAATTTTTTGACTCTTAAAATAGTGCTGAAAGACCAAGGAATGGCTGAAAATCGTCTGCATCTTGAGTAATACCCCAGTTTACACCACCGTCTAGCTGCCAATTTTCTTCAAGGGCATAAGTCAGACCCGTGTCAAATGTCACAATATTTTGCTTATCATTTTGATCACCACTTGATTCTGTATATAACTCTGTATACCCAGAAAGATCTCCGACAATGCTATGCCCTGCAGTAATCGTCATAATATTTGAGATATGATAACCATCATCAGATGAATTGCGGTCATAGTTTGCTTGATACATAAGACCAAGAGACCAATCTTTTGGAAGCTCAATAGCCGCAGGAAAAATTAAACCACCTTCAACATTCTGGTTTCCCAGTTCTTTTTTGTTTGTTGGAAGTTTTACAAATGGCATCACCCCAAAAGCCACTGGTCCACCATCGTTACCCATAAGATTCACTTTATAACGAACAAGTGTTTCGCCAATCCCGCGCTCTGATGATTTATTTCCATTATCATTTGTTTTTTGAACAACATAATTTGCAATAACTAATTGAAGATCAGTATTGTTAGTTAGGCCAAGCTTAAGGTTATTAATATTAATTCCATAAGTGCGAGTTGTGACTCCACCCTGTTTACTAACAGTATTAGTCACAATATCTGTCTCAAACTGGAAGTGACCAGCATCTACAGAGTAAGGAGATTCCGTCTTATCTGGTCGGTCAGTATTAAGACCACGCATAAGATTCTTCGGAGTTGGGTTAAACAAATGGTAGTCGTCCTTAGTGCCAGTAATCTCTGCAGCAACAGCAAGCTGCCCGACAAATGCACTCAACACAAAAATCACACACACAATCTTAAGATCCTGAAATCCCATCAAATCCCCCTAAAGAATTAATATTAAAAATACGATCTGGTAGAATAGATAACTAAATTAACTAATTCAAGTGGGGATTAAATGAATTTTAAGGGCCTATCAATGCAGTCAAAAATTTTACTGTCATTGGTTCCAACTTTCATTATTGTGACTTTTGTAACGATGTTTTTTTACAAAATCGGTACACAAAAAAATCCTGATCTTGAACGTGTTATACGGATCACTGAACTAGTAAACCAACAAGAACTCATGATGACACGTATGTCGGATGGAATCAGAGGCTTCCTTCTAGATCCAAGTAACAAAGGCCAATATGAATATAAAGAAGAATCAGATGAAAAATTTGGCGAAATTACTGAAGAAATAAAAGATATCACTCAAGACAATACAAAACTCAATCAACAACTCGCGGAGATTGAGAAGTTTGACGAAGAACATCTCAACCCCGCCGAAGTAAAAATTACGGACTTTATTAAGTCGAGTAATCTAGAGGAAGCAAAAAATTCTTATCTTACAGAATTTATGCCTCTAAAAGAGAAACAAAAACAAAATTTCATAAACATGCTTGAAGAAGCAAAAAAATTCACAACAAACTTAGGACAACAAATTACTGATGATCAAAAGAATAATACAGTCCTTATTATTATTGTTCTTTGGGTCGGTCTTTTAATTGGCGCAAGTGTGACTTTAATTATCACAAGAAGAATTACAAGCCAGTCTAATAAAATATTTGCCAGTATCAATAGTATATCACAAGACCTCTCACAGACTGCAGAGTCACTGAGTACTTATGCCACTCAACTCTCAGAATCTTCGACAGAAGAAGCTTCTGCTATTCAAGAGACGGCTGCTTCAGTTGATGAAGTTACACAAATGATTAAGAAGAACTCAGAAAATGCAAATCGCTCACAATCATTTTCTAAAGAATCAAAAGATGCCTCTCAAGAAGGAATACAATCGATTCAAGCAATGATTACGGCCATGACAGAAATCAGTCAATCGAACGATAGCATTATGAATCAAGTCGAAAATAGTACCCAACTACCATTTCCTAGTGCAACTTTTCTTCATCATAACTTCATAAGGT
>DZBG01000126.1 GCA_022729855.1 Bdellovibrio sp. | reverse complement strand
CTTATGAAGTTATGATGAAGAAAAGTTGCACTAGGAAATGGTAGTTGGGATTAATTATATTACAAATATGAAGAACAAAAAGTTTCCGAATAAAGTTTTTATTCTCGAAACAATTAGAGACCTAGATGAAGCGATTGATCAGATTTGTGATCAAATGTCTGAGGATGAAAAGCTTGATCCTTTCGCAGAAGATCTCTCTCCGTATTTTGGTGTTCTCTGGCCTGCGGCCGAAGGTCTTTCAAATTATTTATATGATCACCCCACGCTAGTAAAAAAGAAAACTGTTTTAGAACTTGGCTGTGGGCTTGGATATCCATCTCTGATGGCGACTTTTCTCGGAGCAAAAGTTCTTGCTACTGATTATCATCCAGATGTTGAATTCTTTTTTAAGCGCAATTGCCGTCACTCTGTTATTGAATGCGCTTATCAACGATTTAATTGGAGAGAGACTACTGAGGATATCGGACAATTTGATGTGGTGATTGGATCAGATATTTTATATGAATCAAAACACGCAAAAGAAGTGGCCATGGGACTTCTTAGATTTGTAAAACCTGGAGGAGTGATTTTACTCGCTGATCCAGGTCGTGCTTATCTTCAAAATTTTGTTCATGCGATGAATGAGTTAGGATATGCAGAAGAGCTTATTCCAACTTCAGTTGAAAAAAATGATATTTTTATTTTAAAATTTCAGATTAACTAAGATATTGAGTCGCAAAATAAAGAGCACCGGCGGCAGCAGCAATAGCAATTTTAAACATAAAACCCCTCCATGAGTTTTTTGAGAATCTTCTTGATTCAAATATACCTTGGGAACCACTGGCCCCCAAGGGAAAATAATCCGACTTAATTAGTATTTTACAGAGCAGCTGTATGACTTTGTATTTGCTATACTGACCTGCTTACCTGCAAGTTAGAGCAGGGGCAACAAAGTTCTTGGCCGTTTTGATACTTTCTTTATCTGTATCTGGCTTATTATCAATTCCACCTTGGTAAACAAGTGTTTGATCTTTATTGATGATAAACATATGTGGCGTTGTTTTAGCTTCGTATTTTTTTCCAACCACACCTGTAGGATCAAGAAGTATTTCTGTTGAGTGGGCCTTGTTTGATGCTTTATCTTTTAAAGCACCGGCTTCATCTACATAACCTTGATTGCCTTCTGCCGATGAAATAATTGAAATCCAAACCACACCCTTGTCGGTGTATTTTTTTTGAAGAGATTGCATATTATTTGAATCGTAATGTTTTCTCACAAATGGACAACCATGATTAAGCCATTTAAGAACAATCGTTTTCCCTTTGTAGTCAGAAAGCTTTACTGATTTTCCGCTAGCAGCTTTTAATTCAAAGTCTGGAGGAGGTTTTCCAGTTTCAAGAGCAAAACTTGATAAACTAGCGAATAAGAACAGGATTGCAGCGAGGGTTTTCATTGAGAACACCTTTTAAGTTTTGTTGGTATTTAATATCAGTTAGACCCACGGTCATAAAACACCAGAGGGCCGATTTTTCTTCATCACTTAGACCAAGCATACGTGGAAGGTTGTTTGCCATATTTTGGGCACGTGCCATTTGAGTTTCACGTCTATCATCTTTAACTAACTTCTCACGGTAGCTATTGCCTTCATAATTAAAACTAGAATGCATCAGTGAGTGCATCGGGTGGTTATAATGCTCAATCACTTCCCATAGATTTTTAAACACGCCATCATGCATATAGGGTGCCGTCAGGGCGATATTTCTTAGAGGAGAAACTCTGAACTTATATTTATCCCCTGGATTTCCAGTGATATCAAAGCGACCTAGATCATCACCATCTTTTGTTCCAGGGCCAATTTGCGGTGTTCCTACATTCTGAAAGCCAAAAACAGTGAGGTGATCACCTTGGTGACAATTTACACACATGGCCTTTCCATAAAAAATCACCGCCCCTTTTTTTGCTTCAAGGGGAAGAATATTTTTCTCACCACGAAGATAGAGATCCCATGGAGTCTCTACTGCTAAAAAGGTATGGCGTTGGTACTCACCAATGGCGTTGGCGATATGGCCGATATTAAATTTTGTTTCACTCGGATAAGCGGCCTTAAACATCTGAGCGTATGTGGCCTTAAATTTTCCATTAAAGATTCTCTCTTCAGCAGCACGCCACGCTTGAATATTTGTGAGCTTTGATTCTTGTCCAAGCATTTCACTTGGATTCGCAATGGGAAATAATGCTTGAACAGCAAGGGGAGAATCTAGAGTCTTGGCAATATCTGCATAGAGAGGATTCTCACCATTTAATCCAGCTTCAGGAGTGATCCAGCCTTTAGCATTTTTTGAAACTCGTCCATCCCAAAAAAGTGTATTCACTCCATCAAGGCCCATATTAAAAACTGAAGGAGAGTGACGGCCGAGAAGGACACCACTTAATTGTTCACGTTTCGCTCCAATGCCTTCAGCACCTTCACCAAGACCAAGGGGGAGAGCATCTCCCATTCCAGCACCTTGTTGATGACAAAAATGACATGAAATATTTCCTTTACCAGAGAGTTGAATATCGTAAAAAAGTCTAAGACCTAGTTTGCGAAGAGGTTCATTTTTTTTAATCGGAGCTTTTAGTGCTTTGAGTTGAAACATTTCAACATAAAGAGCGAGGTCTTTTTCTGTGTCTTGAGCAAAAGCAGACAATGTTAGGAGGGCTAATAGTAATGGCCACACGTGATAAAACTCCTCGAAATTTTGATTCTTAGAATCATAGTGTTTGGTATGTCAAACGTCAAAGAGAGAACTTTGTTGGCGACGCGTAAGAAAGTGTTTTATTGAAGAAATTCATAGGCTTTTCTGCTATTCTTTTTCCACTTAACGATAATTTTTAGCGTGTGAAAGGGGTGCCCTGTGGGACGTAAATGGAACAATATTAAGATGAAAAAAGCAGCGGCTGATAAGCAGCGCTCGCAAAACTATACAAAGGTTCTTCGCGAAGTAACCATGGCCGTAAAAAAAGCAGGCCACGCTGAAGTTGATGCAAACTTTGCTTTAAAAATCGCACTCCTTAAAGCTCGCGAATACAACGTTCCAAAAGACAATGTTGATAAGGCGATTAAAAAAGGCCTTGGTAATGATGGAGCAAACTATGAAGAGCTTAACTATGAAGGTTATGGCCTTGATGGTGTAGCAGTTTTCATTGAAGCAGCCACTGATAATCCTACACGTACAATTTCAAATATTCGTTCATACTTTAATCGTTGGGGTGGCTCAATTGGTAAAGAGGGATGTCTTCAATTTGTCTTTGAAAGAAAATCTGTTTTCAGTATTAAAGAAGATGGAAAACTTGATGGTGAAGAACTCTTGATGGAGCTTATTGATGTCGGAGCTGAGGACGTTGAGACAGAGGATGGTTTTATTACTGTTAAAGGATCGGTTGAAGCCTTTGGTGATATTCATAAGAAACTTGAAGAACTTAAGATCACTGCTCACGAATCTGGTCTAGAGCGCTTACCACTTAATACGAAAGAAGTTGGGTCTAAAGAATCATTTGATAAGATCATGAAGCTTCTTGATGTACTTGATGCTGATGATGATATCCAAAAAGTTTATCATAATATGGAATGGAATGAGGCTTTTGCCGAATAACAAGGAAGTTAATTATGTTTAGTTCAGAAATTGTTTCTGTTGGAATGTATGCGCCTGAGAAGATTGTGACTAATAACGATCTTGAAAAACTCATGGATACAAATAATGAGTGGATCATTCAACGCACGGGAATTGAAGCTCGTCGTTGGGTAGATGCCAATACTTCAACAAGTGATCTTGCTTTAAAAGCCGCTGAAGAGGCGATTGCTAAAGCTGGTATCGATAAAAAAGAAATCGACTGTATTCTTTTTGCGACTCTTTCACCTGATCATGATTTTCCTGGTGCTGCTTGTTTTCTTCAACCAAAACTTGGTCTTTCTGAAATTCCTTCAATTGATATTCGCCAGCAATGTACGGGGTTTCTTTATGCTCTTTCAATTGCTGATCATTTCATCCGTCTTGGAACATACAAAACGGTTCTTGTTGTAGGTGCGGAAGTTCACTCTAAGGGACTTGATAAAACTCCACGCGGACGTGATGTAGGTGTTCTCTTCGGTGATGGAGCAGGAGCAGTTATTCTCAGACAAAAAGAACTTAAAGATTCTAAAAAAGATTCTCATATCCTTTCTACATCACTTTATTCACAAGGTGAATTTGCAAAAGAGCTTTGGGTACCAGCTCCTGGTATGGCCAATGGGGCAGACCGGATGAATAACGAAATGATTGCTGAAGGCCTTCATTATCCATCAATGAATGGAAAAAAAGTATTCATGCACGCCACTCGTCGTATGTGTGAATGTCTTCTTAAAGAATTAGATAAAAATAATCTAAAGCTTGAAGATATTGATTTATTTTTATTTCACCAGGCCAATCTTCGTATTAATCAGATGATTGCTGATGAGTTAAAAATTCCTCAGGAAAAAGTTTTTAATACAATTCAAAAATATGGAAACACGACGGCCGCGACACTTCCAATCGGAATGTATGAAGCAGAGAAAGCTGGGAAGCTTAAAAAAGGAATGCTAGTTGCGTCAGCAGCTTTTGGTTCTGGCTTTACGTGGGCAAGCTCGGTTTATCGCTGGTAGTTAAAGAAATTTTTTGTATTGACGAATTTTAATCTCATGATTATCCTAAATGCGACTCACTTGCATTTAGGAGATTCATGAAAGTTTCAATCATTCCCGTATTAGGTCTTACTTCAATTCTTTCGCCCTTCGCTTTTGCTGATACCACTAGACTCAGTGATATTCAGGTTATTGGCCATCAGTCTGGGCAATCACTCGTGGATTTTATTCCAAGTGTGACGACGATCAAGGGCAAAGAACTTCAAAAGAAAAGACAAACAAGTTTAGGTGATACACTCTCACAGGAAGCTGGGGTCACAAGTACTCAGTTTGGGCCAAGTGCCTCTCGTCCAGTGATTCGTGGTCTTGATGGTGACCGAATTCGCATCCTTCAAAACTCTCTCGGAACATTAGATGCCTCAACTCAAAGTTTAGATCACGCTATTCCAGTTGATACACTTACTGTGGATCAAATTGAAATTGTCAGAGGACCTATGAGTCTTCTCTACGGTTCATCAGCTGTTGGCGGTGTTGTGAATATTGTGACAAACAGAATTCACTCTGAATATGAAGCCGGTTTTTCTACTCAGATCCTCTCGCAAGGCGAGACGGCAAATAATGGGCTAAGTAATGCAGTTCAGATGAACTACGGAAAAAATAATTGGATGTTTCATATTGATGGCTCTACAAGAAATTTAGGGGATCAAAAAATTCCTAAGTACTCTCGTTCATCTAAAAAAAGAGAATCAGATCCAGTCGCTAAAGAAGTCAAAAATAAAATCCCGAATAGCTATAATCAGCAAGATAATATGGCCCTGGGTGTTTCTAAGATTTTTAGCAAGGGTTATATTGGAGCTTCATTTAATCACTATAATACAAGCTATGGGACAGTGGTTGAAGATGAAGTAAATATCGACATGATCCAAAATAGATTTGAACTTCATGGAGAGTATCGTCCAGACAGCGCTATCTTTAGAAAAATCAAATTTAAGTCAGCACAATCAGATTATCAGCATAAAGAATTGGAGTCTGGGGATACTGGAACGATTTTCAAAAACAATGGAAATGAGTCTCGTCTAGAACTTATTAATAAGTCGGGAGAGTTTGAAGGTGTTTCAGGGCTGCAAACACAGATTTTTACATTTAAGGCGAGTGGAGAAGAAGCATTCCTTCCGACCTCTGACAATTATAAGTATTCAGCTTTTACATACCAAGAACTTAAAAAAGAGAAGAATACTTTCAGTGCAGGTGCTCGAATTGAGAGTACTGATATTAAGAAAAAAGCTTCTGCAAATTTTGGTGCAAAAGATGAAAGAAATTATGTTGGTCTGAATGCATCTCTTGGACATCAGTATAAATTCAATCAAGAAAACTCTCTCTCAACAAGTGTCTCATATACTGAGCGAGCTCCAAATTTTCAAGAGCTTTATTCAAATGGCGCCCATGTGGCCACAGGCACATTTGAAATAGGTAGTGATCAGTTAACTAAAGAGAAAGCAACTGCTGCTGAAATTAGCTTTAAGAGTACTACTAATAAAAACCAATTTACGGCGAATGTGTACTCACAATTTTTCAATGATTATATCGCTCTTAATCCAACAGGAAATACTCAAACAGTAGATGGGGAAGATTTTGATGAATATGCTTACCAGCAAGTCGATGCTGTCTTTTATGGAATGGATTTAGAGAATAAAAATAATCTAGGGACGATTCGTAATGGGGTAGTGAGTTTAATTAATAAATTTGATTTTATCAGAGCAAAAAATAAAAAGAGTGGGGATAATCTTTCTCGTATTTCTCCTCCTCGTTTTTCTGCTGGAGTAGAGTACTCAAAAGACAATTGGTCTACAGATGTTGAAGCTCAGTATGTTTTTGAGCAAACAAAAACTTCTCCCAATGAAACAAGAAGCAAGGCTTATACTCTAACTAATATTGGTTATAACTATACTTTTACAGGTCAGAGATCTGCCTTAAGCCTGTTTGCACGTGTGAGAAATATTTTTGATGTGGAAGCTAGAAATCATGTCTCTTTTCTTAAAGAGATTGCTCCACTTCCAGGAAGAAATCTTATTGTCGGTGCTCAGCTACAATTCTAAAAGGTAGCTGGCACCTTTTGGTGACTATTTCTTTTTCTTGGCAAGTCGCTCTTGTTCTTCTTGCCAAACTTGCTCAGTACTCCATTCTGTGGAGTACTTGTCAGCATCTACGTCAAGTAGACCACCCCAACTAGTATAGGCATGGAAAGCAGATTTTACATCGGCCCAAGCTGCGGCCCTTGAGCCTCTAGAGAGATCAAGTGTTCTTACGTTACCAATTCTTAGCACCGGTGGGATATTCCCAGGGTTACCACAACCTTCACATAAAAATGATCCTACAGTTGTAATAGGGGCCACTGCAATTGATCCAACTGTTGCTCCCACAGCGATAACTGGAGTCGTTAGAACCATGGCCACTTTAAGTGGAAATTTGAGAACGCCACCAACAGTGACTTTCGTCGTTGTGACTGGCTCAACCACACAAGTAAAATTATCAACATCGACTAAGGCATTAAGTGCAATATTCACTGAGGGAGTCATATATTTTGGATCAACACCTGGAATAATTGGATCTTCCACTGCTTTTCCAGAAATACGAACCATTTTAAAATCACCCAACTACCATTTCCTAGTGCAACTTTTCTTCATCATAACTTCATAAGGTG
>DZBG01000125.1 GCA_022729855.1 Bdellovibrio sp. | reverse complement strand
TGAAATCAGCAACTTAAATGTGGAGTTGCACTAGGAAAAATTTTTCGGGATAAATTAACACTCCTCAGATCTGCTATTTCCCCTGACCACTATTTCGTCGGGAGAAATATTCCAAGCAATACTCAACTTGATCTTTAGGGACAGCACCGACAAATGATGATACTCCCATTTAAACGAATCTTTTAAATCTCCCAAATACTGCAATTTCACTGTAACACTCCAAAAAAGTCAGATTATTTTATCAAATCTCTGTTCTAAGTTTCACTGACAAAAGCACCTCTTCTAACCCGCCTACGCGATTACCACTCAAAACAAATTTGAAGTCCCCTTCAACGATCTCACCAACCTTCGCAACATCGCTCGCGTCGTAAACGGGGTCAAACGTCATGACAATTCGATTTTTGAGATTCTTAAGCATATTATTTCTCCATCATTACCAATCGATAGTAGCATTTCTGGTCCTGTCCCTCCCAAACGATCTTGAGCTCGCTACCTTGAGCAATCTCTTTAATCATCTGATCCGTGTATTTGAACGAGTACTCAGTATGAATCTTTTCATTTACTTTAAGTTCAATGCTTCTCTCTAGTATCGGAAAGGTTACTGATTGGTCCCTCTTCGATTGAAGATAGCTCACCATAGAGGAAAGATTTTCGTCGAAATACTCAACATGCTCAAAGCTCTCAATATCAAAATTAGTTTGAAGTTCAGCATTCATTCGCTTTAAAAGATTAAGATTGAACTCACGAGTCACCCCTTGCGAATCATTGTAAGCATTTTCTAAAATCGCCCTCTCTTTCACAAGATCAAAGCCAATAACCCAGCGATCTCCTGGATTCAACCTATCGCTTAGTGTCCTTAAAAAATGAACCGACTCTTCGGGTGTCATGTTACCGATTGAAGAGCCTAGAAAAAGCAGAACATTTCTTCGAGTTTTGTCACCAGTCATAAGCTCGATGCCCTTACTAAAGTCAACGACCGAATAGTGTCGCTTTATCTTATTCGTTAACTCTTGCAGCCTTTGCGAGAGCTTCTGTAAGGCCCCGAAAGAAATATCAAAAGCATGGTAATCGACCGATGGAACAAATGATTCGATAGAACGAAGAAGATCTATTGTCTTCGTACCGTCTCCTGCCCCTAATTCTACAATATTAAGGTTGTCTCCAAGGCTTCGCAAAGCTTGAGGGAGTTGATTGATAATGATCTCCCTCTCGCATTCGGTAAGGTAATATTCCTTTAATTTAGTAATCTGCTCAAATAAGTCTGACCCTCGCTGATCGTAGAAATACTTCGAAGGAATGGCTTTAGGGATTTTCCTTAATCCATTAATAACATCTTCTAAGAAATAGCTATTCATGATAATCCTCCGCGAGTCTAATACCAGAAAATATCCACCGCTTCTCAGGTGAGAAATAATTCCGATAGGTCAATCGGTAATGATCAACGTGTGTCGCAAAACATCCACCGCGCAAGACCTTAAGATTGATCATAAATTTCGAATTATATTCGCCTAAGGGCCCCTCGATCCATTTATGTCTCGGATAGGGAGCATAATCACTCGTCGTCCACTGCCAAAGATGAAGGTGCATATCTTCAAAATCATCTGCGAATAAAGCAGCATGTTCCCACTCAAACTCCGTAGGAAGTCGATTGCCCCTAAATCTTGCATAAGCCGCCGCCTCATAGAAACTGATGTGACTCACAGGAGCGTTAAGATCCAACTCTTTCTCACCTTCTAAAGTAAAGTGCCACCACTTACCTGAATGAAATCTCCAATAAAGCGGTGCCGTCAGCTGCAAAGAAGTAAGCATATTAAATCCGTCAGAGAGCCAAAAATCTGATTTTTTATAACCATTGGCCTCAACGAACTCTAGGTATTCCCTGTTGGTTTCAAGTTTTGATTTTAGTTGATATGGATAAAGAAAATGCTGATGGCGTGGTGTCTCATTATCATACTCAAATGACTCACCAGATGAACCGATTTCTACAAGTCCTCCTGCAAAAACCTTGAAAGCCCCAATACGATTCGTAATTGGGACTTCTGCACTTCCGTTACTCACGTTTTGATTTTGATGTGAAAAAAGAAGTTTCACGTCCATCAAAATGAGTTCTTGGTGCTGTTGCTCATGATTGAGACCAAGGATCACGAGGTCTCGAATCTCTTTCGAAACACTACCGCTAAGAAACTCAGTCATCATTTTGTCGACACTGGCGCGATATTCTAAAATCTCACTCACCCGTGGTCTGGAAAGCTTCCCTCTCTCACTTTGAACCCAGTGTTCACCTAGGGTCTTATAATAGGAATTAAAAACCTTTCTGTTTCTATCGTTTGTCGATTTTTTCAAAACGAGTTCTTCAAAAAACCAAGTAGTGTGCCCAAGATGCCATTTTATAGGTGACATCTCTGGACTCACTTGAACTGTCATATCCTCAGCGTAAAGTCCGTTTACCAAATGAAGAGTTTCCTGCCTTATGGTCAGGTACATATTTTTCAAGTCCATCCGAATACCTTTTGCAAGAGTGATTTCACTTGCGGCCGATACGATTGAATTTCAAACCGGAGCCTATCCTCAATAATTAGATTTTTGTAATTAAGTTGAGCCTGTGTCTCTCCACCGAGGTTAACAGTCATCAAACGAAAACTTTGTACATCTTGGAAATAATCTGCTGAAAGCCATTGCCCCACATTCGCCTGCATAAGAACCCTGGCATTGAATTCCTTCCCAATCAGTTCAACATCGTTTCTACTTGGAATTTCCTGAACAAGGCCATCTTCAAAGGTTCTCCTGACAAAACTTGTCGCTACCCTATACTTCCCTTCTCGATGTTTAAAAGTTGCTTTTTGCCCCGTCACTAGTTGAAGAAAAGTATCGAAGGTATTGGTTCCATCCACTTTTTCATAAAGATCAGTGAACTGAAAGGCCATACGTGGATTAATCTCGATTAGCTTAATCTCGTTTGTTTCTGGCACATAGAAATACTCAATGTTATAAAACCCATGCTTGTAATCAATTCCCCTAATAAATTTTTCTGTTATCTGGCGAAGCCTTTCTTGCACTTCGAGCGGGAGTTTCGAGGGATAATCAAATTGTTTAAAGCTCAGTCGACTGCCCGGATACATAACTGAATCAACAATCCCAACGATATGATTCTCTCCTCTTTGAACAAAGCCCTCTACTGTCAATTGAGCTCCAGTAATTAGTTCTTCAGCGATAAGTGGACTTTCTACGATGGAGAGGCCAGCATTTTTTTGACAGAGTAAATTAAATTGTCGCAAAAGAGATTTCAGAAAAATCTTTTTGCTGATTGAAATATCCTCGTAACGGGAAAGATCGCTTTCATTACTTATCGCAGAAGCTAATATCGATGCCGAACCGCGAATAGGCTTCAAAAAATATGGAAGCTTCATGGTCCCCGGACCTCTCCAGAGTGAATAAGCGGGCACGTGTTCAGGAATAATTTTTTGCTGCAATTCTCTGGAATAAAATTTATGCTGAAGAGTTAATTCCAAGGCTAAATTATTATGGGGAAATCCAAGTTTTTCATTGGCCTTGGTAACAATAAGACAGCTTAAAAACTCATCTACACCGATGATGCCATCAGCGGAGATGCTTTTTGAAAACGTCACAAGTTTATCGACTTCTTTGTCGAAATTTATACCCATGAGAAGGCGCAGCTTACTTAACATTCCCAACTTTTCCTTTTGGAACTCCCCTTCATAAAAGATAAACTCATACTTAGTCGACCTCTTAATGATCTCTTGGAAGCTCCACGGATTAGGTGCGACCACGATGACTTTTTTCATCAGAACCTCGTAATTAAATCCAAAAGCCATTGGGGCATGCTTTGAATGAGTAAGGCTTCTATAGATTTATCAATTCCTGTAAGGGTAAAAACTCCCAAGATAACGAGAAATCCCCCCATTGCTTTCTTCACAACTGAGTAAACCGCGCCTACCTTCTTCATATTTCGCTGAATGAATGTCTTCGAAATGTAGGCAACGAATAGAAGTGGCAAGGATGCCGCTATTCCATAAACGAGCATAATTAATGCGCCATAAAGGACTTCATTTTGTTTGGCGACGAGAGTAAGAGCAAAACCCAAAGTCGGGCCTGAACAAGGACTCCATATAAGCCCAAAAAGAAAACCTAAAAAGAATTGCCCTACTGAACCGTTAAGTTCAAATTTGTTGACGAAACTATTTGAACTATTGGCAACTGGTGAAAACCAGCGAGAGACAAGATCTCCTAACTTTGGAAATAGAAAAATCAGGCCAATAAAGAGAAATAGGACAGCGGTTCCAGTTTTTAGTATTTCCTGGTCTAGGCCAAAAACTTTTGTCGTCAGCGCAAACAATACACCCAAGATCACAAATGAAGAGATTAGTCCACTTACTAGATAAAGGGGGCCTTTTTTATTTTCACTTAGCGAACTCGAAATCACGAACGGGAGAGCTGATATCACACAGGGCGAAAATGACGTCAAAAGACCCGCAAAGATTGCAGAGATTATTGGTGCCATAAAGCCTCTTATTTAATATTAGACTGGATAAAAGCATCAATTTTTGAAGAATCAGTCTCTCCTACGAGTTCATTTTGGATTTTCCCGTCTTTCAAGAATGCGATTGTGGTTCTTTGGTTGGTTTTAGGGCCTTTAAATATGTCTTTCTTGTCCCAATCGACTGAAAAAAATAGTGCTCTATCTTTGTACTTTCCAACTAATGTGCTGAGGACTTGATTCTGTTTCTGACAAACTGGGCACCAGGTGGCGTTATAGGCAAGAAAAAGAGGTTTTTTCGATACTACTGCCGCATCATACTGTTCATTAGAAATCTCTGAGATTGAGTGAGGGACATTTTTATGAAGCATCCCCATAGAAAATGCCATTGCCGATGTAAAGAGTAAGGAGATGGCCAAAAATGATCTGCGAGCTAGCATAACTTCCTCCATTGTTAGGTTGATTTGGTACTAAGTGTCCCGACTGGCCTATTTCTTACATCAAAGGTAAAATATTTTTGATAGAGGAAATTTATGCGAACAAATACTACAGATGTGTTTTCACAGGACATATTTGTCACCAAAGTCTTAGAACATGACAAGGAAGCCCAAGAACAGTTGGTTTCCGCCTACACGACTCATTTATTTAGGGCTTCATTGGGACTAGGTTTTAGTCCAGAGGATGCAGATGAGCTGGTTCAAAAGACTTGGCTCACATTTTTTGAATCACTTCAAAGGTTTGAGAGGAAGTCACATGTCAGGACCTACCTATTCGGCATTCTCTATATGACAGCCAAAAATCTTAAACGAGCAAACCAGAAGCAATTCAAGATGGAGCTTATAGATACACTTATTGACAAAGACTTTGACCCCGCCGGTGAATGGGTGCAAAAGCCCGTAGAACCATACAAATTTGCGGAGCGACTCCAAGATGCTAAAAACATTAAAGATTGCCTGGATGATATTCCACTAAACTATCGGATGGCCTTCACCCTAAAAGAAGTTGAAGAATGTAGTACTTCTGAAATTTGTAAGATTTTGGAAGTTACCGACACTAACTTGGGAGTACTTCTTTATAGAGCAAAAAATAAGCTCCGTAAGTGCTTAGAAAGCAAACTCTAAACTGCTGAGAACTACTATGATGAACTGCAAAGATATGATGACCAAACTTAGTACCGATGAAAACTTATCCTTCATCCAAAGGGTTGATTTGAAATTTCATCTCCTTATGTGCCGGGGTTGCACTCGATTGAAGCAGCAACTCTCTCTCATAAAAGAAGGAGTCGATAATCTTATAGCTTCGGACTTGCACCTCCAAGAGAGTCGCATTAAGGACATTGAAAGAAAGGTGCTCACTAAATTGAAATATAACAATAAAAAATGATTTAGTACTCTTTCAATTAGGATTTCTCCAATCGTCTTCCTGTAATATAGCTGACGTATAAAAGTTTCGTCCTGATCGTACATAAGGACGCCCTTCATTATCTGTCTGTTCAAGTCCAAAGCTAAGTCTTCTTCTACATGCTCACCTCCCCACTGTAAATTATCGATGAGATTATCAACACGATTTAAGTTTCAATTAGCGAAGACAAATATTAAAAAAAATCAAATACGTTTTCAGCTCTCTCAGTGAACTTACCTATCCAAGCAAACTTAACAGACTCTCCTCCCCCATTTTTTGGAGATGAGCTTAAAGGTATCGTGAGTGGGCCAACATCAATGAGACTCAATCTCATGATTAAAACAACTGCCCATGTCTTATTCGTGAAACACTTATCTCAGTCTCATTTTCATAAAACAACTGTCTCACAAATATTCTCAATCAAAACAAACGCTTAAAGAGTTACCGTGTAAAAATTAGACTGGCACGCGTTTGCAATCTATTGGCTCGAACGAAGAAACTGTCTCACGAGCCAAAGGAGGTGAAAGTGAACACCAGAGAAGAACTAGAAAACTCAATGAATACTTTAAAAGAAGTATTCAGAAACCATGACGACCTACTTGAAAGTGAAAGTCGCAGTATTGAAAACCGCTTTCTCGGTCGGAAGCATCGTTGCCCTCGCTGTAGGAGTGTAACTGTTCTTCAAACAGAGGCTCCTTATTGCTCATATTGCAACTGGGATTCGCTCGAAGACCAATCCAATCTTCAATTTGATTAACCATGAAGCTACTTAATTTTTTAAAACGATTTGAGTACAAATCTGATAACCAAATTTATCAGGTTAAAAAAGGAATGCAAACAGAATGGATTGCAATCGATGAATTGATAAAACGAAACAAAGAAAAGCATTTTTACCAAAATTTATTAGGAGAACGACATGAAAGGATTGAAAGATATTTTAGACGCTCAGGCAGAGAAACTGAAACCAGCGAAATTTTATCGATTTCAAATCTTCACTCAAGGGAGTGAAAAGAAAAACACTGTAGGCATGGCCTATCTCAAAGAAGGCCAAACGATCTACACGCTTCGCCTGTGGACATTCCTCGAAGACAAGTTCTTCATGCTGCCAAGCAAAGACGATGCTACCAAGTATCTCTTGATGACAAGAGAACCTAATAGGTCTCAATCATCTAAGAATAAATACTTCTGGAACATTGTTGGAAATGCCAAGGCTGACTCTTCTAAAGGTATTGTTGAACTCAACTTCGACCTTTTCGATAAGAAAATCTACATGACCATTTTCCCAGAGGATTCGGCAACCCCTTATGGACGGTCAATTCCTGATGGAGCTTTAGAAGTCGTTTAAGAAATGATGATCTGCGCGACTTTTTGAAGATTCAGAAAACGAATTTTTCATAAGGAGCTAGGGCGTGTCCTCATTTGCCAACCTTCATCCATATGAGGGAGCATGCAATAA
>DZBG01000124.1 GCA_022729855.1 Bdellovibrio sp. | reverse complement strand
TTATGAAGTTATGATGAAGAAAAGTTGCACTAGGAAATGGTAGTTGGGTAAAATTCTTTCTGCATCTCTCAAAAAAAGAACAGTCTGCTCGTTTCATGAGTCGAATCGAAGATAAAGAGAAGCATTGGAAATTTTCGGCCAGTGATATTGAAGAGCGTGAGTTTTGGAATGATTATATGAAGGCCTATGAAAAATGTATTCAGTCCACAACATCGAAATCTGCTCCATGGCATGTCTTGCCTGCAGATGACAAGAAGACGTCTCGTCTTCTTGCTCTTCGAATTATTGTGGATGAGTTAAGAAAAATGAACCTTCAGTATCCTAAAGTCTCTGCGGAGCAAGAAAAACTACTTAAATTAGCCGCTAAAAAACTTAAACCTTAATAAGGTTTAAGTTTTACTTGATCAAGAACGGTTTGAAAGGTTTTCAAAATTCCATCTTGATTAATCATCCCTTTGCCAAATGAGTATTGCTTCGGAGTAAGAACTTGCGAGTTCTTTACTTTTTCTTTGCCAAGTTTAGTCGTAATTGATGAATGATCTAATTTTTTTACTTCAAACTCAAAATCCATCACTAAGTTCTCACCATCAAGGCGAGTGGTGAGAAGAAGTTTGTCTACATTGGCAAACTCTCTAGAGTCGGGAGAGTCAATCTTAAATTCGATTCCGTTTTTCACCGTTTTTACTTCTTTAGTTTTAAAACGGTGAAAATTATCTAGGAGCTCAGTAATTTTTAAAAACATGGCCTGAGGTTTTACATTCACTTGCAGATGAGATTCTTTTTGGGCCCTTCCAAAACATAGAAAATAACTGCTCTTCTTATCTGAGATGGGAGAGTTCTCTGATAAAAGAAAATTGAATTCTATGGTCTCAGTGGCTCCCTGTGCAATCTCTTTTGAAGTAAAAAAAGCGGATGTTTCAAATTTGAGAGCATCCTCATTCCTAGCGTGAACTTTTTTAATTTCGGCATAGGCCAGGGCCACACCAGCATCAACTAAGCTAAGAGCGGCAGAGCTGTGATTAGTCACAGTTAAAACACCTTTGAGGGCCTCACCTTGGGACCATGCCTCACCTTGAGTTTCGAGTTTCCATTCAAGGGAATTACTAAAAAATGTACCTTTCATTTTACCTTCTTTAATCTATGCAAAAAAATAAATAACTAACATTTGTCATTGAGAATGTCATTTTTAGGTATAAAACCCTAATATTTGGTGAAATTTTTCATCTACTAATCACAGCAAAAACTTTATACTCGGTCATCTTCAAATTGCATTCTAAGGGTAAGTTTTATGATCACAGTCAGTAACCTCTCAAAATCTTATGGAGGCCAGGTTCTCTATTCAGGCGGAAACTTCTTTATTGGAGAAGGTGAGAAAGTCGGATTAGTTGGGCCCAATGGTGCCGGAAAGACATCGCTTTTCAGATTAATCACTGGAGAAGAGAGACCGGAAAGTGGGCAGATTGCTTATTCAAATAGCCTTCGCTTGGCCTATTTCTCTCAAAGTGTGGGGGAAATGAAAGGGCGCTCAGTTCTTGAGGAAGTGATTAATGGAAATCCACGTCTTGGATTTTTAAAAGATGAGATTAGTAAAATAGAGAAGCTCCTTGAGTCGGGAGATTATTCAGAAGAAATTCTTGAGAAAATGGGCGACTACCAAATTGAGTTCGAAAAAATTGGTGGTTACGAAATTGAATTTAAAGCAGCAGAAATTCTAACAGGTCTTCGAATTATGCCTGAAGATCATAATCGTCCGGTAGAGAATTTCTCAGGTGGATGGAAGATGAGAATCGCCCTTGCTAAAGTTCTTGTTCAAAATCCTGATGCTATCTTAATGGATGAGCCTACCAACTATCTTGATTTAGAATCAATTGTTTGGCTTGAAGATTGGCTCAAAAATTTCAAAGGTGCCATCCTGATGACAAGTCACGACCGTGACTTTATGAATGGAATTGTAAAAAAAATCATCGAAGTGAACCATAAGGCGATTACTGTTTACTCTGGTAACTATGATTACTATGAAAAAGAACGTGAAATCCGTCGTGACCAATTAGTGGCCAGTGCTGAACGCCAAGAGGCCATGCTGAAAAAAGAAGAAGAATTTATTGCAAAATTTGCGGCCCGTGCTTCACATGCGGCACAAGTTCAATCTCGAGTGAAAAAACTTGATAAAATTGACCGTATTGAAGTGATGCCTGAAGATCAGGCGATTAATTTTGAATTTCCAAATCCTCCACGTTCAGGAAATGATGTGGTGAAACTCTCAGATCTTAAAAAGATTTATCCCCATCCTGTTTCTGGTGACAAACTTATCTTTGAAAATGTTTCAGGTATTGTGAACCGTCTTGAAAAAGTGGCTGTTGTAGGTGTGAATGGTGCCGGAAAATCAACACTTCTTAAAATTATCGCAGGTCTTACTGAATCAACTGATGGTTCTGCCACAATTGGTGCGAGTGTAGAGATGGGTTATTTTAGCCAGTACTCACTAGATGTCCTTAAGCCTCACAACACAGTTTACGAGGAAGTCAGAAGTCGAGTGGCCAATAAGTCTGACGGTTTTTTAAGAAATCTTCTCGCGGCTTTCTTGTTTCGTGGTGATGATGTTGATAAAAAAGTTTCGGTTCTTTCTGGAGGAGAGAAATCTCGTCTCATTCTGGCCTGTATGCTGACTAATCCACTTAATTTCTTAGTCCTAGATGAGCCTACCAACCATTTAGATATTCGTTCTCGTGAAGTTCTCTTGGAAGCACTTAAAGGCTTTGAGGGAACAGTAATGATTGTATCCCATGATAGACACTTTTTAAGACAACTTACAACTCGCGTGGCCGAGGTGGATAAGGGTGGAGTGACTTTTTATAATGGTGATTTTGACTATTATCTTGAGAAGAAAGGTCTTCACTAAAAAAAGTGACTTGAATTGTTTTTTTTGGATATAATCTCGACATGGATAGACGAGACTTTTTCCAACTATTAACAATGGGCGCAATCGGCGCACAGCTTAACCGTATTCCCATGGCCTTAGGTCAGGGGAACTATTCCAACTCATCTAAATTTAAATCTTCTTATTTTGTAAATTTCTATGGTGAAGGGACAGTGGATCAGTCCGTTCGTATCTATGATATTTTTTCTGAGGAACTCATTAAAGTCCCTATGGATTTTTCTCCTCATACGATGACTAGGATTACCGAAAACATCCTTGTTTGCTCAAAGAAATATGGCGCCAATGCGGCCGTGATTGATATTAAAAAAGGCAAAGTGATTTGCTCGCACGAATATGCTCCCAACGATTATATGCAATACATGGGTCATTGCTTGTTTGATGAAAACAAAGGTGTGATCTATACAACGGAGCAAGTTTACTCTGAAAGAATTGATAGCAATCACCGTAAGGGTGTTGTTCATGTTCGTGATCCCTTTACTCTAAAAATTCTTGATACTCATGAGTCATATGGATACTCGCCACATGATCTCTTGTTTACGAATGATGGCAATATTGCCCTCTGTAATACTGCCGACAAAGATCTCCCTTATGATAAAGGGCAGTCTTTCTGGTCAACAGATTATAGAAACGTCTCACTTATTAATTCTTCTGATTTTAGTTTGATCAAAAAAATTGCAATGCCTAACTCATATTTTTGTCCGGGACATATCAAAAAGTTCGAAGACAAATTAGTTGTGACAGGTGTTTATGGAAATCTTCCTGATCTTGAGTTTGCTTGGGGTGAAACTAATTGGAACCCGGTGGTCATAGATAAAGACGGAAATACGACTGAGCTTCTTCAAGGAAGCTATATTCATGACCTCATGAACACAGAACATCTCTCAATCGCTGTGAACGAGAATGCGGGAGTAGTGGGGATCACTATCCCACGTTGCAATAGTGTTAATTTTTGGAGTCTTAAAGATAATTCATTCTTGGGACATCTTAATTTTGTTCTACCAGTTGGTATATTAGTTCATCCTGTGCATGGAGATTTTATGGTGGTCACTGATCGTGGTGTTCATCGTGTTAATCCTTATAATTTCCAAAGTAAATCTCAAGGGATGTATTTTATGGGTAACGACATGTCTCACTCATATATCATTTAATTAGGAATTTTATGGATCGTCGCTCGTTTATTCAATCAGCTTTCATGGGATCACTGCTTTTGACTAAGCTTGGAGAATCAGCATGGGCACAGAACTATTCATCTTATGATCTAAATACGAACTTCAAAAAATCATACTTGGTTAACTACCATTTATTCAGCTATGACCCTGAGGCTTTCTTGGCCATTTATGATTTAGATGCAGAAAAAATAATAAAAGTTCCTGTGGTTTTTGATCCTCATACTATTACGAGAGTATCTGAAGATCTTTTAGTGTGTACTGAGAAGTATGGACCTAATGCTATTACAGTTGATATGAAAAAAGGGCGAATTATTGCCTCAAAAAAATACACTGATAGTGATCAAAGACAATTCATGGGCCATGCCTTATACGATGCAAGTAGGGATATTATTTTAACTACTGAGCAAATGATGGTTCCTGAAGTGAACCATGACAAATTTAAAGGGGTTGTTTCTGTTCGTAATCCCCGCACACTTGAAGTCATTAGCTCTTTTGATTCTTATGGGCATTCACCTCATGATTTAATTTTTACTCATGATGGAAAGATTGCCATTTGTAATACTTCAGGTGGAGAGTTGGCCTTCTCAAAATATATGTCATACTGGCATCTTGAGAATAGGAACGTGGCCCTTGTGAATGCCGAAGACTTCACACTACATAAACGTATTCAAATGCCGAATAATTATTTTTGCCCAGGCCATATAAAGCGTAATGGGGACACTTTAGTTGTAAGTGGAATTTATAGTTATTTAAATGATGTGGATTTTTTATGGGACCATGTAAATTGGAATCCAATTATTATTGATAAAGACGGACATTGTACTGAACTTATTCAAGGTAGTTATGTAAATGAAGTGATGGACGCGGAATATTTATCTACAGCCGTTCATCATGAAAAACAAATTGTGGCGATGACAATTCCTGCAAAGAATTCAATTAATATTTGGAATTTAAAAGACCAATCATTTCTTGCTCATATCAATCTTCCTCTTCCAAAAGGAATCCTCGTGAATCCTCAAACAGGAGATTTCATGGTGGCCACGGCGGAAGGTTTTTTCACAATTACCTCTGATACTTTTCAAGTGAAAAATATTGGTCTACGAGATGTTGGTAACGGGCTCTCTCACTCTTATATCGTTTAAAAAAATATCAAAAAAAAAGGAGCACATTGTGCTCCTTTTTTTTGTTATTAGTAACAACCTCTTTCATTCATAGTAGGGTAGCAAGTAAAATTAGAATTATTGGTTCCGCATCCCCAGAACCCAGTTCTTCTAGCATCATTACCAGTTGAAGTATTATAAGTATTTGATCTCCACCAGCTACTCACTGTTGCAGTATTACAGTCTGGAAGTGAACATCCATCCGCACTTGATCTATTACATGAACACCCTGCCCAAGATGAAGAACTATAGTTATTGAGTCCTGCCCAACCACTAGGACATGATCCAACACTATGTGGGTTAGTCGCCTGAGGTCCTGGACCACCATGACGTCCACCGGCAATGCTTGTTCCATAGTAACAAAGGAAGAATGAACCTTGATTGTTCACTGATCCACCATTAGACGAACATTGTGCGAAAGTATGTTGATTATTGTATAACCAGCAATCTGTATATCGCTCCATCTCGTATCCACTACATGTGATATCACCACCACATTCCATGTTTACACAATTTCTGCGTTCAAGTCTTTGGTGATTCCAAGAAGAACACTCACTCACTGTATACCATGGTCCTGGAACACCATTTTTAATTGGTTTTGATCCCATACAAATTGAACCACATGAATTTGAGCTTACGAATGATTGACCTGTACAAACTTGAGAAGTTTCTGTTGTTGAACAAGCTGGACAACAAGTTGTTCCAACTGAACCGTCACCTTTAATAGTTAACTGAGCTCCATACTGACAAGGGGCTTCTGAAGTAATGAGCTTACGACAGATGGGATCACCCATGCTTGTTACACCAATGAGATATTCCTGAGCATTAGTTCTGTTGTCGTTACATGACAGAGAAGGAGACTTACAGTTCCAAACTCCTGATGCATTCTTCGCTAAGAATTCTCCGGCGGGACAAGTTTTACAATTAATTGTTCCGTCTGCATTCGTCACAATTAAACTATCTGATTCGTTGCAATTAAAAGTAATTGGTCCACATGCAAGTAGCCCATCTGAGCCTTTAATTAAATGCTGACCTACCGGGCAGTTCGGAATGCTATGACAGTTAATACGTACAGGATTACCTGTTTCAACTAAGTATTCTCCAGCGGCACAACCTCGACTCTTTGATGAAAGAGGCTGGCAGTTTGGAATAAGGTTATTGTCGGGGCCGATATCAAATCCATCAACATAACTATTTGGTCCACATCGAGTTGTTCTATCAACTTCATGTACACATCTTAGTGGGTTATTAGGATCACCTGGATCACCGATTAATTGAGCATTATTGCCCGTACAGGCCCTTGCTACTGCTGTGTTAACTGAACTGCTCTCGTTACTAAAACAACGTATTAACTTGCGGTTTACAGGATCAAACTCAAAGAAAATATCTTCGATCTTTCTCGCTATATCTCCACCGTAGCTAGACTTGAGAGATTTTGCTGTCTTACTAAATTTTAACTCTAAATATCCCGAGCCAGTATTATTTGCTCCAGGATCCCTTGCTGTAATAATGAAATTGAAATCGACTGAAAAAGTTTTGTTCGCAAGTTCTCCACCTGAAGTATAGATAGGAGCATATCCACCTGGACCACATAGGGTACGTCCTTCATGGCGACAAGTTGGATCATAAGTACCTTCAGTACTGCGTATCTCACATGTATAACCTGGAGAATAAAGCCTGTCTCTGGGATCGCTTGAACCGGTTGAGCTTACATGTACAACCTCACGTATAGGTTCTACACATCTTGTAATTGCAGGAATTGGAAGCTTAGTGACTGGGTTCGTAATCGGTGTATCAACGTTGATATTTTTTTAAATATCATAACAATTCAACTCATTATTAATTGTCGAGTAAGTCCGATTAAAAACAAGTTCATACTCATTCTTTGCTTCAGAATGTTTAATGGCCTTGTTCGTATTGGTAGTGAGATTGGAGAGCATGAGCCCCAGTCCGATCATCATACCACTGGCGACCATGACCTCGATGAGAGAGAAACCTGCTTGAGAAAATTTAAATTGTTTATTCATAATGTAATCATTGTACCTTTCAACCATGTCCCAACTACCATTTCCTAGTGCAACTTTTCTTCATCATAACTTCATAAGGT
>DZBG01000123.1 GCA_022729855.1 Bdellovibrio sp. | reverse complement strand
TGAAATCAGCAACTTAAATGTGGAGTTGCACTAGGAAAAATTTTTCGGGTTTTAATAAATTAATGAAAAGGTTCTTTTTTATCATCACATTAAGCTTATTCTTTCTAGCAAATGCTTATGCTCAGAATAGTGATTGGAAAAACTTCGCTATCGAAAATAAAATACCGCTTGATCAAATTCATCCTAGTCATATTCCAAGAGACCCCAATCAAAAAGATGAAAAAATTGCTGAACTTTTTTATGCGTTAAAAGAATTACCTCCAGATAAGTTGAACAACTTTTTTAGCCTTGATTACGTCCCACCCAAAGAGGGTCTAGAACCAGTACAGATGACAATTGATGATCCGTCGAAATTTTTTAGAGCTGCGGAAACGAATGATAAAGCGTCTAAGTTTGCGATTACAATTCGAAAAAAAGATGGCAAGTCTGTAAAAATGAATCTCTCACTTTCCGCAATTAGTAGTTACCTAATCTCCTACTCACAACATATTGCAAAAGATGGAGATATCCAGAATCTAAAACCCGACCCCATCAAGAAAAAAGAAAAGCATGAAGAAGTTCTAGTCAAAGAAGAAGAGAAAGTTGTTCATCCAGATCCCAAGGTTGCCCCCAAATTTGACTGCCAAGGCGAATTAACAAAGGCCCTAAGTGATTATTTCAAAGAAAACCGCGAAGATTTTATTAAAACTCAATACAGAATCACGAGTCTTAAACTTGCACAAAAGACTAAAAATAGTCAGAAGAATAATTTAGAAGAAATGCTAAAAGCAGATAAATCTCAATTAGATCATATTAAGAATTCTCAAGAGAGTATGACTAAGCTGAAAAATTTATACCGGGCCTATGGTTTCGAAGAAGATTCAAAGGCCATTGAAGAAGTTGAAAAATTAAGTAATAAGTCATCAAGTCTTAGTTATTACAAAAGTCCAAAACGCTTACTCAATGAAGACCTCTCTGCTTATATTATGGCCAATGTTGCTGATTCAAAGAACACACTTTTTGATGAGTCAGATGCAGCAACTGCTTGGTTATTCGATGAAATGCAAAAGCAATACTTAAAGATGGGTAATGAGAAGTTTAGCAGTCAGTTTAATCTAATGAATCTTTCAAGTTCAGCTTTTCTCATTTCAAACGGAAAAGAAAATTCTCCTGAGGAAATTTCAAAACAGCTTTTAGAATCCGAGAATAATATGGCCCAGTCTTATCAAGAATTTCTTGTAAAATTTAAAGATGAGAAAAAGCAATGTTTTGAAAAAGGTGAAGGATTTGAAAACGCCTGTGATGAGGATTTACTTTCTATGATTGAAAAAGGATTTTCAACTGATCTTAAAGGACTTATTAAAGAAATGCAGTCTGATTCAATCAAACCTGAATTTGATGTTGGCCATTTGAAACTAGCAGATTCAAAAATAGCTTTTGAAGACTTAATCACGAGTGATATTTCAAATTTAGAACGTAAAGAAATAACTAAAAAGAGCTCCTCTCCGTCAAAGGAAGAAACTAAGAAGACAAAGAAAAATGTATCAGCTAATAGCTTCACGAATGAAATCTACAAAAAGATTACGACTTCATCACCATTACTATCTAAGAAAAAGATGAAAAATAATTACTTCACTTCTAATGACTACAATACAGTGATTGGTAATTGTAAAGTAAATGTGTTCCGACTGAATAATGGTAAGACGAGAGTTGAAATGTTTAGTCCTGTTAATAAGATGAGTTACAATCTTACAATCAGTACTAATATTTTCTCACCGAGCGCTACTGACTATGCTGTTGCTCAAGCTTTAGACAAAAACTATAATAAACCGCATATCAGAAACTCTTGCTTGGCCAACTAGTCTGCCTCTACATATAATACTTAGATGAAAATTCTTCGATCTCTTCTCGCACTTATTCTTATCGTTCTTGCGATCCCAATGTGGAGAAGTATTGATTGGGTTAGTATTATCTTGCCTGCCTCTTATCTCTCAAGCTCACTCATTGGACTATGGGCGGTCATCTTTATCTCATCTCCCATTAAGCTTTTGCGCCCTAAGACCCATCCCCTTATTATGATGGCCCCTTTTCTCTTGTTCTGGTTAGGTGCCATGATCAGTGGTCCACTCTCTGGAATGGCAACAAAGGACGATACTCATACTCACTGTGGCCGTGCGACCTACGCCGGTTTTATGTATCCAGTTGCAAGCTTACTCTCTGATTCATTTCGTGATGACCTAGAAGCAAGAAATCAAATGTGCTGGGTAAGAAAAATGATTCAAAGAATTCCCGATAAGTTTGATGATGCTCACGAAGTAAATACTTATCTCGATATTCATCAGAACAGACTCAATCATCCAGAATTCAAGTACCGTGTGGCACTTCCCTTAGTTTTAATTTTTTTAGGGAAAACTCTCCATACTTGGGAGAGTGAAAAATCTGCTTTTAATAAAATTCAAAGTGCCACTATGCTCGTGAAGGGAATTCCCTACTGGACTGAGCAATATAGTACTGAGATATCAATTAGAAATTATAGTTGGTGGAATTGGCCACACTCAGCACTTATTCAGTTTGAGTATGGCCTTATAGAAAAAAACTGGGAAAAATTACAAATTATCGTTCAAGAGAATTAAGACTATTCCTCAATCTCAATCATCAAAGTTCCAGCCTCAAGAGCTTGGCCTTCCTTCACACTGATAAGTTTCACTTTACCATCGACTCCACATTTAATTTCATTCTCCATTTTCATGGCCTCTAAAATAATGACTGTCTGACCTTTCTTAACCTCATCCCCTTCTTTCACAAAGATCTTAACAATCTTACCAGGCATCTGGGTGATAAGTGCTCCAGCTCCACCAGCATGAAGGCCTGAGGGCTTAAATCCTCTGAAGACTTTATATGTCTCAGTATTAGAAACAAGAGTCTCATTAACTCCAAGCGAAGTTAATTTCTCCCATTTGATTTTATCAAATGAAAAATAATTTCTACCTGCGAGAGTTTTAACAAAAACGGCCTTTGTTCCATTTTCATGAGTAAATTCAAATTCTTTAATACTATCTGATGTTGATTTCATCACCACATCAAGGTGGAAATCCTTCATCTCTGAATTCATAAAATAATATCTCATCTTATCCACCTTAAAGTTGATTCATCTCAATTGCCACCACACGTTTCATGAACTCTTCAATCGGTTCAACTGCGGCAACTTTGTCTTGAGGTTTCACATTCATAATATAGTGAGTGCTATAATTTCCCGATCCAAAAACTTCTTCATCAAGAATAACTTTATGAAGTGGAATATTTGTTTTTAGTCCTTCAATTTTTAAACCATCTAGAGCGGCACGAACCTTGCGGATGGCCACCTGACGATTAAGGCCCTTAGCTATGAGTTTTCCAATCATTGGATCAAAATCTGGAGTGATAGCGAATTTGGGATAGATACAGTGATCAAAACGAATTCCCTGAGGGAATGTGGTTTCAAAGCCTACGACTTTTCCAGGAGCAGGAAGCATAGTCACAGGATCTTCCGCACAAATACGACATTCAATGGCGTGCCCTTGAATTTTAATATCTTCTTGTTTAGAGAAATCAAGTGGCTCACCAAAAGCGGCCTTAATCATATTCGCAACTAAATCCACACCTGTGATCTCTTCAGTAATGGGATGCTCAACCTGAATACGTGTATTCATTTCAAGAAAGTAAAACTTTCTATCTTCACCCATGATGAATTCAACTGTTCCAGCTGAATCATAATTTACTGCTCTGGCACATTTAACAGCTGTCTCACAGATTGATTTACGAAGAGCCTCATCTGTTCCAATAAATGGAGAAGGAGCTTCTTCAATAATTTTTTGGTGACGACGTTGAACTGAACACTCACGTTCAAACATGTGATAGATATTGCCTTTTTTATCAGCAAGAATTTGCACTTCAATATGGTGAGGGTTTTGAACATATTTCTCAACTAGAAGTCCTGCATAACCAAATGATGAGAGCGCCTCACGTTGAACAGCTTCAAAATTTACTTTAATATCTGCTTCTGAGTAACAAGGACGCATTCCTTTACCACCACCACCGGCCACTGCTTTTAAAAGCACAGGATAACCGATTTCTGTTCCAATTTTCATCGCCTCAGCGACAGTTGCCACTTCACCTGTTGATCCAGGAACAACCGGAACTCCAGCTTCTTTCGCGATTTGTTTTGAAATATCTTTCGCACCCATTTTGTAAACGGCATCAGGATTAGGTCCAATAAAAGTAATTCCTTTCTTGGCCAGTGCTTCTGAAAACTCACGGTTCTCTGATAAAAATCCGTAACCTGGGTGAACCCCATCGATTTTATATTCATCGATGATTTTCATAATTTTTGGGATATCTAGGTATGTTTCTTTGTTATTTGATCCAACAAGATGAACCCATTCTTGGCAGTATTCAAGGTGAGGTGGCTCAGTTTCATTATCTGTCCACACACCAACTGAAACTAATCCAAGTTCGTTCAATGCTTTTGCGACTCTGATTGCAATCTCACCACGATTGATGATGAGAACTCTTTTTCCTTTCATTCTCATCTCCTTAAAGTGGGATATTGCCATGCTTGCGATCAGGCAATGTATGTTTTTTATGTTTAAGGGCAACTAGGTATTGGTGAAGACGCTTTCTTGTCTCTTCAGGAAGAAGAATTTCATCTATATAACCAAGCTCTGCTGCTCTGTATGGATTTGCAAACTCATCTTCATAGTTTAAAACAAGTTCTGCTTTTTTCTTATCAAACTCGGCACCTTTAAGGCCCGCAAGTTCGTTTCTGAAAATAATATTTACTGCTCCTTCAGCACCCATCACTGCAATTTCAGCAGATGGATAAGCCAGGTTGATATCAGAACGAATATGTTTTGAGGCCATTACATCATAGGCACCACCGTAAGCTTTACGAGTGATTAATGTAATAAGTGGAACACTCGCTTCGCAATAAGCATAAAGAAGTTTAGCTCCATGACGAATAATTCCACCGTACTCTTGAACTGTCCCTGGAAGGAATCCTGGAACATCTACCAAAGTAATAATGGGAATATTAAAAGCATCACAGAAACGTACAAAGCGCGCGGCCTTCACTGATGAATCAATATCTAAACATCCAGCAAGAAAGCTTGGTTGATTTGCTACTATTCCAACTTTAATTCCACCAATTGAGGCAAAACCAGTGAGAATATTTTTGGCAAAATCACGGTGAACTTCCATGAAGTGCTGATCATCAACCACTTCAACAATAAGTTCTTTCATGTCATATGGTTTTTTTGAATTATCAGGAATGAAATTTTTAAGTTTGTTATTGGCACGATTAACAGGATCAGTAGTTAGCTTAGGCGTATTTTTTGCTTTATTACAACTTGGGATGAATGAGAAGAGCTCTCTTACTCTTTCAAAGCAATCATCTTCGTCTTCACACTTAAAGTGGGCCACACCTGATTTTTCATTATGTGAAGTGGCTCCACCGAGAGCTTCTTTTGTTACTTCTTCGTGAGTCACTGTTTTAATAACATCAGGGCCCGTCACAAACATGTATGAAGTTTTCTCAACCATGAAAATAAAATCTGTCATGGCCGGAGAATAAACTGCTCCACCTGCACAAGGTCCCATAATGAGTGAAATTTGTGGAATCACTCCTGAGGCCTGAACATTACGGTAGAAAATTTCAGCGTAGCCAGCAAGAGCATCTACACCCTCTTGAATACGGGCCCCACCTGAATCGTTAATCCCAATCACTGGAATTTTATTTTCAAGAGCAAAGTCCATCACCTTACAAATTTTCTTAGCAAAAGCGGCACCAAGTGCTCCCCCCCAACAAGTAAAGTCTTGTGAGAAGATTGCCACTTGCTGGCCATTGATTGTCCCAATTCCCGTGACAACTCCATCACCAAGATATTTTGTTTTCTCCATTCCAAAAGATGAATTACGGTGAACAACATATTTATCAAATTCAATAAATGAATCAGAATCTAGTAATTTTTGAATACGTTCACGAGCTGTGAATTTTCCTTGTTCGTGATGTTTTGCAATTCTTGCTTCTCCACCACCAAGTTCGGCAAGGGCAGATAGCTTTGCGAGCTGATCGCGTTTTTGTTCAGATGTGAGCATTAGTCCTCCTCAATTTTTTAACCTCTAGGTTATACATTGAGAGGGATGACGGGTAAAGAATTGACGCTACTCAAAAGAAAAGAAAATCGCTCTTACGGAAGCACTTGATACACGTAGGCATTCTTCCCTTGATAGACCAAAAGAAAATGCTCCGAGCTAATGAGCTTGTCACTCATAACATAGCCGATATCGTACTTTTTATAATTAGAAAAATTTAATACTGGATCACGATTTTCATACCCTTCTTTAAGCAGATCTCGATTTAACGCCAATCCTCTATCGAGCTTCACCTGAGAGGCAAATTCTAATCTTTCAATGGACTCAAGAAAATAGTTCTTAAGCTGCGGAAAATTTTTATAAGTGGCCAGTACTCCCCTCTCAGCATCAACATAAAAATTTGAAAATGCAGGGTTAATCAGAAAATTAGCCTCTTTGGGAGTGTTCTCTCTAATCCAAGAATAAACATCCCCATATTTTTTGTCAGAGATTGAGAAATGCGAAAATCGAACAGTGAATTGGTAGCAACAAATGACAAGAAAAAGTGATGTAAGTGTTGCTGCAACCTTTTTACTGTAATTCAAATATCTGTCTATAGATAAAGAAATTAGTAAGAACGCAGTGAATGGAAAAAGTGTGTCCGTCACTCTGAATAAATAATATTTCAGAAATTCTGGATGACCTGAATGATGGAAAACCAAGCCAGCGATCCAAAAAATATTTCCAAGGAGTGGAAATAGAATCAAACTTTTAACAAACTGAGACTTGGTAGTTCGATAGCAAAAAATAAATATGAGATTATAAATTATATATTCAAATATCCATCCATGGAGCTTCCACTCAGGGACGACATGGTGAGGAACTCGCATCAAAATATAAATGAGATCTAGACTATGATTTGATCCAATTGTGAGCTCATTAACGACTGCATACACCCCAAGGGCTGCACCCAGTAAGTAGACTCCGGTTTCTTTGAAGGCCAATTTTTTTGTTTGAATAAGCTTCATTCCAAAATACAGAAGGCTTAAATACCCACCGACTAAAACATGGAATGAGCAAGCCACTCCTAATAAAAAAGAAGAGCGCATAAACTTCTTATCAAAATAGGAATTGAGACCAAAAAAGAAACACAAATAGGCAAAAGACTTTGGATCGGGATCTCCGTAGATCCATTCTCCGGCCACCATAGATTGATTTGATGAAAAGACAAAAATAAAGACAGTGTAAGAAAGCAGCATCGCCTCAGAGCATAGTCCACATGGGCCT
>DZBG01000032.1 GCA_022729855.1 Bdellovibrio sp. | reverse complement strand
AAACGTTCTGACGGTAGGGGCAGATAACCTGCACCACTTTAGGGACAATATCTTTCAATGAAAAACATTATCACTGGTTTATTACTTCTTACTTCAATTTCATCATTTGCTTCAACTCTTGATATGGCGATCTTAGACTCTGTGGAAATGGCCCAATCAGGACCAGTGACTGGAGAAGCTGCTGCTAATATTAAAAAGGCTTTAAAAGCTGAGATTGAAAAATCAACTTTTGATTGTAAGTGGAATGTGACTAACGGCCCATCAAACACTGCTATTAAATCGCAGATCAATACACTTCTTGATGATTCAAATACAACTCTTTATGTAAACGACGATAATTCTCAACCTGTTATTACTGCAGTTACTAAAAGCAGTGAAACTGAAGACATAACGATGAACTTCACAACAACACCTGATCTTAAAAAGATTACAAAAGTAGATGCCTCAAGAGACACTCTGACTAAGACAGAAGTGAATACAGGAACACTTATTAATCCACGTTTTGAAATTCAAGTAGTAAGAACTGCGGATCTTGCAGGTTCATGTTCTGTAAAATAATTTAAAATGATATATTTAAGGGACCTAACTAGGTCCCTTTTTTTTGGCTTTAAGAAAACGATCTCTTCTCGTTAAGTCCTGAATAACTTCCACTTCTACAAAACCTAGTTTCTCTAACTGATCTTTTTGATGACCAAGTTCAAGTTCATGGCCTTCCATATAGAAAAAACCATCTGCTCTTAGATATGAATAAACCTCTTTAAAAAAATCTTCAAACCAATCATTGTACTCTTCATCTTTTAAATAGAGGGCCAAATGAGGCTCAAAACTATTCACACTCTGATGAACAAGATACCTGTGAGTTGATTCTTTGATATAAGGAGGATTTGAAACAATAAGATCAAACCGAAAGGTAGCTGGCACCTTTTGGAAGCGGTCGGAGAGGATGAGGGCGCAGCGATCTGTGAGGCGAAGATTCTGAGAATTAATCTGCGCGACTTCAAGGGCCTCGGGAGAGATATCAACAAGAGTTCCCTTCCAAGTTGTATTCTTTGCTAGAAGAGAAAGGCCAATACAGCCAGTTCCCGTCCCAATATCAGCAACGAGAAGATCTTTATTTGAATGATTTTGAACAATCATATCCACTAAAAGTTCTGTTTCCGGACGAGGAATTAAAACATTCTCATTCACAAAAAAGACTGATTCATAAAAATCAGATTTTCCACGTAAGTAATCAAAAGGGATTCCACTTAAGATATCCTCTTCAAGTTTTTCGATTTTAATTTCAGTGAGTGCATAGAAGCTCTGATCTAGTGAAACTTCCACTAGATCAGCTATTTCTTTTAAAAATCTTGGTAATTGAAGGCCGGGATAAACTTCAAGAAGACGAAGCTCGTGCTTAACAAAAAACTCACTCCAAAATGAGCGTAGTGTTTTTATTCTTCTTCCCCTTTGAGGAGGATGGCCTGGTTATGTGCTGTCAGAGCATCAAGAACTTCATCAATATCTCCATTCATAAATGAATCAAGATTATAAAGGGTGAAGTTAATACGATGATCTGTGATACGACCTTGAGGATAATTATAAGTTCTAATTCTTTCTGAACGGTCACCCGATCCTACTAGACCCTTACGCATTGATGCTTCTTTATTATGAGCTTCCTGAATACGCTGATCCAAAATTCTAGATTTTAAAACTTTAAAGGCCTTGTCTTTATTTTTTAACTGAGATCTCTCATCCTGCATTGCTACCACAATACCTGTAGGTAAATGGGTTAAGCGAACAGCTGAATCCGAGGTGTTTACTGACTGCCCACCTGAACCACCGGCACGGTAAACATCAATACGAACTTCACCTGGTGAGAGTTCTACATCTCCTACTTCATCTGCCTCTGGCATAACGGCCACAGTAATCGTTGAAGTATGCACTCGCCCTTGGGCCTCAGTATCTGGCACACGTTGTACACGGTGGGCCCCTGATTCATATTTCATACGAGAATAAACTTTATCCCCAGAAACGTTCACAATAATTTCTTTAATCCCGCGCTCACCTTCAGATGATGAAACAATATCTGCTCTCCATCCTTTAGTTCCAAAATAGTTGCGGTACATTCGCCAAATATCTCCTACGAAAATACTGGCCTCATCTCCACCTGCTCCCGCACGAATCTCGAGCATAACGTTTCTGTCATCATTCGGATCTTTCGGAATAAGAAGAATTTTAAGATCATGCTCAATTGTAGGAAGCTGCTTTTCAAGGTCTGAGAGCTCTTCTTTGGCCATCTCACGCATCTCTTCATCTTTTTCATTATGAATGATGTCTTTATTGCCTTCGATATCAGCAATCATTTTTTTATATTCACGATATTTGAAAACGATAGGCTCAATATTTGAACGTTCGGTATTTGTTTCGCGCAACTCTTGGGCACGATCGTAAAGAGTTGGATCGCCTAGTCTTTCCGTGAGAATTTCATAGCGCCTTACAACGGCGTCTAGTTTATTAAACACAAAGCTGTCCTTGTTATTCTAAAAAATCTTTAAGTGTAGAGTTAGTGATTTCAATTTCACTGATCGAAGCAATATCAACTTCATCAAGAGTAATAATTTTTTTATCACTCTCTTTTAGATTATATTTATCTTCTAAAAATAAAACGGCACGAATAGAAGTGAGTGCAACTTCAAGTTGTGCATCATCTGGTTCTTTTGTCGTTAACTTCTGAAGCATCATTCCAGGGTAGCTCATCACTTTCGCCCACCATGCATCTGAACATTTACCTGCTGTCTTAATAAGCTCGTAGCTAATTCCAGCTACTGGCAACATCAGAACAACTTTAAATAAGACGGCCACAACGTGACGAAGAAGAGTTGGTAATCCTTGTCCAATGGGAACAATGGCAAAAACTCCTGAGAATAAAACAATTGAAATAAAAATAAGGAAGAACACAAAACTTGTTCCGCAACGTGGGTGAAGAGTCGTAAATTTACGAGCATTTTCAACTGTCAGATCAAGTCCCGCTTCAAATGTGGCAATCGATTTATGTTCAGCTCCGTGATATTGGAAAACACGGTAAACATCAGGCATAAATCCAATGATCCAAACATAAAGAAGAAAGATTCCACCTTTAATCACACCATCAACAGCATGAAAGGCAAAACTATCAAGAGTCCAGTTCTGACCTAAGAGGTCTCCGATCCAGAAGCTTAATGTATGGGGAACAAAAACAAATAAACCAATTCCAAATAACATGGAAACGGCCATCGTCAAAAATGTTCCAATATCTACTTTTTCTTTTTTCTTTTGATCAGCTTCAAACTCAGCTTCTGTCTTACCATTTTTAATGGCGCGGGCCTTCTCTTCCTCACTCATTGCAATATTAGCCGAGTAATTAAGAGAAACAATACCGTTGGCCATGGTTTCAATCAGCATGAGAATTCCACGAAGGAATGGTTTTTTTAAGAAATTTAATTTTTGAGAAAGACCATACCACTGGTCACGACGAAGACGAATTTTTCCATCAGGCTTTCTAACGGCCACAACAAAAGCATTCGGTGATCTCATCATCACCCCTTCAATAACTGCCTGTCCACCGATTGAGGTGTACTGCTTAGCTAGAAGGATGGCGATTTTTCTAAAAATTTTCGTATTCATTATGAATTCAATTTGTCCAAGAACGCTGAGTTTGTTTTTGTATCTTTAATACGATCAAGAATAAAATCCATTGAATCCATTGTGTTCATTGGATTGAGAACTCGACGGAGAACGTACACTCTCTGAAGATCTTTATCATCCATAAGAAGGTCTTCCTTACGAGTTGATGATTTATTGATATCAAGACATGGGAAAATACGTTTTTCCATAAGTTTTCTATCAAGTTGGATTTCAGAGTTACCAGTACCTTTGAATTCTTCAAAAATAACTTCGTCCATTCTTGAACCAGTATCGATAAGGGCAGTCGCAATAATTGTAAGCGATCCACCATTTTCAATATTACGAGCAGCTCCGAAGAATCTCTTCGGCTTGTGAAGTGCGTTTGAATCCACACCACCCGAGAGAATTTTTCCAGATGGTGGAACAACAGTGTTGTAAGCACGAGCGAGACGAGTGATTGAATCGAGAAGAATAACAACATCTTGTTTTGCTTCTACGAGACGTTTTGCTTTCTCAATGACCATCTCGGCCACTTGAACGTGACGAGTAGCAGGTTCATCAAATGTAGATGAAACCACTTCTGCGCGTACGTTACGTTTCATGTCTGTTACTTCTTCCGGACGCTCATCAATAAGAAGAACGATCAGTTTAGCATCAGGATGATTATCTGAAATCGCATTGGCGATATCTTGCATTAAATAAGTCTTACCAGCTTTAGGTGGTGCTACGATCAAACAACGCTGACCAAACCCTTGAGGAACAAAAAGATCAATCACACGAGTAGAATAACCAGTTGGCTTAGACTCAAGATTGATTTTTTTCTCAGGGTAAAGTGGAGTTAAGTTATCGAAGAGAACTGTTTGGCGATGTTTTTCAGGATCTTGAAAGTTAATATGATTAACTTTAAGAAGAGCGAAGTATCTCTCGCCTTCTTTTGGCGGACGAATTTGTCCTGAGATTGTATCTCCTGTACGAAGTCCGAAACGACGGATTTGTGAAGGAGAAATATAAATATCATCTGCACCTGGTAAATAGTTGTAGGCAGGTGATCTTAAAAATCCAAATCCATCAGGAAGAATTTCTAATACACCCTCTCCAAAAATTTCTTCATTATCTTTTGATCTCTTTGTGAGTAGAGCAAAGATGAGCTCATGCTTCTTTAAACCGGCAGCATTTTCAATTTCTGCATCAGTCGCCATACGCGTTAATTCTTCGATGTCTTTTTCTCTTAAATCATTAAGATGCATGCGATCTCCAGGAATTGTAGAGTTAGAGGGTTGTTGGGGTGTTGCAACTTCAGAAGGAGTTGAACTGTCAGACGGTGCTTTAGTGATTTTTTTTGCCATAAACTTTTTTGTTAAGGGGGATTGTTTTGGATGAAGAAAGGATTTCAACCAGTAATTATAGATTTAGGTTATCTTATCTCGAAACGGGTAGAAGTCAATTTCTAACTTTGAATTTCTGACTTTTTTACAATACAATTTCAGTAACTTAAACCCATTGCAAGCATGGCCTAAATGATTAAAGAATTTCTCACTACTTTCACTGCCCAATTTGTGGCCCTTGATATCATTGGTGCTGTTCCCATCTATTTTTCTCTTACTCATCGAATGAATCCTGAAGAAAGAACGGCAATCGTAAATAAATCTATGCTTGTTGCGACTATCGTCTCCATCATATTTATGTTTGCAGGCCAAACAGTCTTTCATCATTTAGGCATAGGAATTTTTGATTTTAAAATCGCTGGTGGTCTAGTTCTTTTACTCATGGCCTTCGCTGAGTTATTAGGAAATACAGAAGCTCACCACAGTTCTGGATCAACCGGAATTGTTCCTCTTGCCGTCCCTTTAATTGCAGGACCTGCAGTTCTCACTACTCTTATCGTTCACTCTACTGCCTATGGCTACCTCGTGACAGGATTGGCCCTTGTTCTCAATTTTGCCATCGCTTGGTTTGTGCTTAAACACTCTGAAAAAGTGAAGCGTATTTTTGGTAAGGATGGAACGACTGCTATTTCTAAGATTGCCGCCCTTTTACTGGCCGCCATCTCAGTCGCCATGATCCGCTCAGGGGTTTTTGAGGCAATAAGTGCATGGAATAATCATTAGGACTTGATTATACGTATTTTTTACGTAACATAGTCTAATGAGGAAAATAATCCACGTCGATATGGACGCCTTTTATGCTTCTGTTGAGATGAGAGACCGTCCTGAACTCAGAAATGTCCCTATGGCCGTTGGTGGTTCCTCTGATCGCCGTGGGGTCTTGTGTACCGCCAATTATGAGGCCCGTAAATATGGTGTGAGAGCGGCGATGCCCACAAAAACCGCACTCAAACTTTGTCCCAAACTCGTTCTCGTGAAACCAAATTTTCATAAATACTCCGAGGCCAGCCAGCAAGTTTTTGAAATATTCAGAAGCTTCACTGACAAGGTTCAACCCCTCTCTTTAGATGAGGCTTATCTTGATGTGACTGACTGCCCTCACTTCAATAATTCGGCGACTTTAATTGCCGCAGAAATTAGAAAAATAATTTTTGAAAAAACTGGTCTCACCGCTTCCGCCGGAATTGCTTCCAATAAACTTCTCGCCAAGCTTGTCAGTGATTTCAAAAAACCAAATGGTCAATTCACTTGTGATCCACAAAAAACTGATGAGCTTATTAAGTCCATCCCTGTTGGGAAAATTTGGGGAGTGGGAAAAGTGATGAATGAGCGACTTCTCCAAATGAATATTAAAACGTGTGAAGACCTACAAGCAGTTCCTCGTCATCAACTCATTCAATATTTTGGAAAAATGGGAGATCATTTATTTGATTTCTGTAGAGGCATTGATGAGCGAGAAGTCGAGACAGAGTTTGAAAGGAAAAGCTTAAGTACTGAACGTACCTTTAATAGAGATCTCGTGATCATGGAAGAAATTAAACCATTTTTTTCAGAGATGGTAGCCGAAGTCATAGAATCACTTGAAGACTATAGTGACCGTGTTGTAAAAAACCTTCACGTAAAGATTAAATATTTTGATTTTCAGTCGACGACAATTGAAAGACAACTTGACCTCAATGAGGAAAATTTCTGGGAGCTTTTTCTCGAACGCTGGAGCCAAGATCCACGTCCCATAAGACTCGTTGGAGTGGGAGTAAAGTTCATCTCTAACGAAACAGAAGATTGCGGACAGCTCCTCTTAAATGTATAGTAACCACATGAGCGAGTTTCATTTACCCACAGAGCATTCTCTCCATTTAAAAGTAGTCATGTGTCTTGATTACGGAGAGAAATATATTGGGGTTGCCACTTATTGTGTGAACCGAGACCCATACCCCACTCCTTATGGACGTATTGCCAATAAGGGTGAGGATTTTGTGATGAAAGAAATTAAGCGCCTCATTGATGATGAATGTGTGGATCTGATGGTAGTAGGAGTTCCTTATTTGTTAGATGGAAAATCAACTCCGCAAACTTTAAAACTTGTCGAATTCACTCAGCGATTAAGCAGTTTTGTTTCAGTGCCTGTTCAAAATCAAGATGAGACTCTCTCCACTTATGAAGCGGAGTCACGGATGAAGAACTCTCCTCAGTATAATTTCCAAGTAGATCACTCGCAGATTGATGCCGTAGCTGCTAGTGTCATTCTTGAAGATTTTATTCGCACCACCAAAAAGAATTCTTAGTTATAATAAAAGTCTATTTTATCGCTTAAAAGGATACCGAATGAAAAAGGCATTGCTCTGGTCGATGTTTATTGCCCCTCTTATTTCAGGACTGATGATTGCTCTCACTGTCTTTGTTCTTCTCAAAAGACCATACACAGGGCCTGAAGTGATCTTCACTGTTGAAGTGGGCGATACATTTGGAAGAGTGAATAAAAAACTTTATGACCAAGATATTGTTCATAATATGAGACTTTTTCACTACTACGCAAAATATAAAAACTATGTGGACAAGCTGAAAGCAGGAAGTTTTAAAATCACAACTGGTTCCTCTATTCCTGAAATTTTAGAAGTTCTTGTTCACGGAACCCCCCTCTTAAATGTTGTGACAATTCCTGAGGGGAAAAATATGTATGAAGTGGCGGCCATTATTGAGCGAGATGGCATCACTTCAGCAGCCTCAATTCTCGAACTCGCAAAAGATCCTCGTTTTGTTCAAGAGTTGGGAGTTGATGGAAATACATTAGAAGGTTATCTCTTTCCTGAAACATATAGTTTTGCTTCTGGAACTCCGGCCCGTCAGGTTCTTAAAACGATGGTTGATCTCTTTCATAAAAAAACTGCAGAGATTAGTTTTAATCATCCTTTTTTAACAAAACACCAAGTCGTCATCCTTGCTTCGATGGTAGAAAAAGAAACTGGCGCGAAAGTTGAACGCCCGACGATTGCAGGGGTTTTTACAAATCGCCTGAAAAAGAAAATGAGACTTGAGTCGGACCCCACGACGATTTATGGTATCTGGGAGAGATATAAAGGAAATATTAGAAAATCTGATCTCCAAGAAGTGACTCTTTATAATACTTATAAAATCCCTGCTCTCCCTTATGGGCCAATTTCGAATCCAAGCCTTGAAGCTATTAAAGCGGTACTGAATCCAGACAAAAATGAGTATTTATTTTTTGTAAGTAAGAATGATGGAACTCATGTTTTCTCTCAATCATACAAAGATCATTCAAATGCCGTGAATGAATTCCAAAAGAAAAATTCAAGCAGAAAAGGCAAAAGCTGGCGTCAGCTTCAACAATAATTTATTGGTAATAAACGCAATTAGACGGAATATTTGAGAATGATGAAGAGAACACACTTGATTTAATACTTACTGGAGAATTACCGCTGATAACTTCTCTAGGATTAAAATCAATCCGGAATTGAGTATTGCTTGAATTGATTTTATTCACTTTAAGACGAGTATAAGAATCCATTCCACGGGCGAGTTCATAGTACGGAGTCGTCACATAAAATGTTTTTGATTTGGGTGGCTTATTTCGCCACTGATCTGCATTGATAAAACAACGAGGAAAAAACTTAACATTAAATTTCCCATTATCATTTTCAACGAGTCTGGCTTCAAAATTTACATACTTATTATTTTCAGTAATAGCAGCCGCTGTTTCTTTTACAAATTCAGAAAATAACAAATTCTCATCAATCATTTCCGCTCTGAGACGAATCGCATAGCTCATGCTAAGTTCTTTGATACACTCGCGATCAGGATAGCCTTCGTTATCATCAATATTTGGAGCGCAGGCCATATTATTTGTATGCATCATTGAGCTAATTGTTGTGCCATCAAGATAGCCTTGGTCAGCTAAACTCTTAATCATTTCTCTGTTAATATCAGCAGAGGCAACAGCACGAAGTTTCCCCTGACTGTCAATAAGTGGGGCCCCACTATTCCCTTTCACAAAAGAACAATTTCCAACCAACATACTTGGTGAGAACTTATGACTTCCAAGTGGATTTAAATATGTATTATGAACTACGACACACTCTTCACGACGAACGATACTATTGTATTTATCAAGTTGATCAATTTTCCAAATATCTAGTTTCTTCTTGTCGCTCATTCCTTCTTTCGAAATTTTTAAAGAACGGCGGAAGACATTTTTGTCGAGTTCTAGAAAAGCAATATTCTCACGCCATAAATAAGGATTACTAAAATCATCTACTCTTGAAACCTGAAGGACTCGGCGACATCCTGCACGGACTGATGGCTTGCTATTTGTTCCAGGAAAAAAGAAGAAGATTTCATTCTCGCAGTTCTGCCCCTGAAGTCTCATTAAATCAGGCAGGCAACTCGATGATGTCGCAACAGTTCCTGTGTCAGTTAAAAAACCAGTACAAAAACGCACTTCTCCACGATCAACAACTGCAATCTTAGTAATATAGTCGGGGCAGCCCTCGGCCCCACAGGCCACAACTTGCTTATCTAAGAGATCTTTAAGGTCAGCTTCAAGAGGGATTGGAGAATAAGTTCCAGAATCAGGCTGACCGTTACTGCTTGTCGTTTCTTTTTTTCCACACCCGATCAAAGCAATCAGGCATGTAAACAGGAGGCAGAAAATTTGACGATCACGCTTGTGACTTATCATCAATAATCTAGCCCTGTTTTGCGAATATGAACCATAGGCTTTGATTCATCACTCAGCGTGTAAGTATTCTTCACCTCAGCGATCACTAATTCATGATCTCCGGGTTTAGTTGAGCTCAGCATCTGACACTCGATCACTGACTTGGCCCATGATATAAGGACTCCGCCATGATCACCTGTTGTAAATGGAATTTCTTTAAATGGATTATTGGCCGGATCGTAACCCTTCCAGAAATGCTTCAAATAAGATTTATCGTGATCTCCCACTATATTAATAGAGAAGACTTTTCCGGCCTTGATCAAATCATAAGCAGGACGGCCTGGCTTAATCGCCAAACTTACCAATAGTGGTGAGAACGAAATTTGTTGGACCCAACTTGCCAAGTAACCATCGATAATATTCTTATCTTGGTCTTGAACAGTCACAATAAAAAGTCCTGAAGGAATGTGACCAACGGCCTGAGCCTTACCTTGCTGCGTCATAAATCCTCGAAATTAAAAGAACCATGAATTACGGTAGCGAGGTTTGGCATTATTTGTCAAATTTGACCTTAAGATTGACCAAAGAAGTGCGTTAACTGCTTAATTTAGGACAAAACTTGCCGATAAGTTAACTCACTTGAGGCTGGGTAAAAGCCCCACTACAATCAATTAAGTATAAAAGCGCACTGAGGGCCATTGAGGTTATCAGGAGCTGATAACGAGGAGGACCTCATGGATACTAAAAAAATGGAACACTTTAAAGCAATTCTACTGAAGCATCGTCAGCAGATTCTCAACGGTGGAATCGTGACTCGCTCGGAAGATCTCCATATCTCAGAGGAAGATCTCTCGGATGAATCAGATCTTGCGACATCAATGATTCAGCAACAACTCTCTTGTACAATGAGAGATCGTGAGCTGGTGAAACTTCGCCGAATTGATATGGCCCTAGAAAAAATTCATGATGGCTCGTACGGGCATTGTGAAGACTGCGAAGAAGAGATCGGGATGAAGCGTCTTGAAAATCAACCATGGTCGGAGCTTTGTATCGTCCATGCTGAGGAAAAAGAACGTGAAGAATCGCAGACAGCTCGTCACGCTTAAAAGATTAAAAACAAGAACTTAGACTTTAATTGGGCCAGTTTATCTGGCCCTTTTTTTTGCCTCAATGACTAAAAAATCGACAAAATCCTAGTCTTTGATCACTTTCCCCCTCAAAAGCTTACCTAACTTCTTGAATCCACAGACCATCATTTGGTACGGCCCTTGCTTATATAAGTATTACAACGTCACCCAGTTCGCTTGGTGCCAGTTAAGCAATCATGGTAAAAGGACTATGAGTATGATGAGACCACTAAAAACCCTATTAACGACGATCTCACTAAGTATGCTACTTGCTACTTCGTCGTGGGCAGCAGGAACTCAGTCTCCATCTACTTCTGTTCAATTAGTTAAAGCTGATGCTGGTCTTGCTTTTACTGCTGATCTTTTAGTTTCTCGCTTTGTAAGCTGGGGAATTGATCCTGAAAAAAATCTTGCTTCAATCAATCTTAAAGACTCTTGGAAAAACTTTCATAAGAAGAAAGAAGTTGTAGTTGCTGTTGTTGATACTGGTATTCAACAAGATCACCCATTTCTTTCTGGAAATATCTTCGTTCCACGTGGAAAATCTTCAGCTTCGAACTTCGGTGTTGATTTCTCATCTGATAAATCAACAAATACGCCCTCTGATTCTCACGGTCACGGAACACATGTTGCTGGAATCGTAAAATCAGTATTCCCTGAAGTAAAAATTCTTGCTCTTAAATATTATAATCCAAAAGCTTCTGGTCAAAAAAATCTTGAGTCAACAATTCGCGCTCTTCGTTATGCTGTAGAGATGAATGTTGATGTTATTAACTACTCTGGTGGTGGTCCTGAAGCATCTGTAGAGGAACTTCGTGTTCTTAAAGAAGCTGAAAAGAAAGGAATCCTTGTTATCGCAGCAGCTGGTAACGAGCATTCAAATATTGATGACAAAAGAAATGCTTACTACCCAGCAAGCTACGGTCTATCAAATATCATTACTGTTGGTGCTCATGATGAAAATCTTCAAATCATTCCATCATCTAATTATGGTAAGAACTCTGTAGATATCGCGGCTCCTGGTTACAGAATCCGTTCTGCCATCCCTGGATCTGGAGCTGGTTATATGACAGGAACTTCACAAGCAACGGCTTTCGTTTCTGGTGTAGCGGCACTTATTAAATCAAAACACCCTGAGCTTGGGTTTGATCAAATCAGAAATATTATTCTTAGTTCTTCACTTAAAGTGGGAAGCTTTGAAGGTAAAATCTTAGGTGCGGGAAAACTTGACGCAGCTAAAGCAATTGCTCTTTCAGATGCTGTTTCAAAAAAACTTCCTACAGTAGCTGCGACTCGCGCTGTAGCAAATCACTAATTTTTTAAAACTCTTGATTGTTTCTCTATAACCCCCCCTCTATAATGAGGTGAATGAATAAATATATTCCTCACCTCATTATAAGTTTACTCTCCGGAGCGATTTACGCCCTGGCCTATCCATCAACAATGTTTAAGGGTGTTTTCCTTTTTGGAATACTAAGTACCGCCATCTTATTACAACTTCTTCATCAGTACTCTGACTGGAGAAGGCTCGCGGGACTGGTGACCATGCATAATATTGGTCTCAATCTCGTAGGCTATTATTGGATCCCTCATACTCTTCAAGAGTTCGGTCAGCTTCCTGCTTGGATCAGCTATATTCTCGCTATCTTTTTTAGTTTTATTCTACAGCCCTACCTCTACGTGTTTATCACTGCCTGGTGGGCATGGAGAAAGTATAGAAAAACAGAGATCACTCCTGTGCAGCAAATGTTCGCTTTTGCCACGGCACTTACCATCTGCGAGATGATTACTCCTCAGCAGTTCCCCTCTTATGCTGGTTCAGTTTGGATGCATGTCGCTCCATTCGTAGGGCTCGCTCCCATTGGTGGAATTTTTCTATTTAGTTTTGTGAACTATCTCATCAGTTATGAGCTCGGAAGACTCTACCGTCGTCGCCGCCCCACTCGACTTGTCTGGTCAGTGCTCTCGATGTTTATGATGTTTAATTATTTTCTAAAACTTCCGCCACTAACGGGGAGTGAATCCGTCAATATTCGTATCGTTCAGGCCAATATTGGAAATTTTCTCAAAATGGATTCTGAGAATAATCAAACCACGGCCCTTCAAGAAGTCATTGATCGCTACTGGCGTCTCTCTCTCCTGGCCCCTGAGAAGAAGCTTGATCTTATTATTTGGCCTGAGACAGCTTATCCAAATTCTTTTAACGGCAAAGATTCTTGGATTCCGAGAGTCTTTACCGACATCATGAAAAAAACGAAATCAGAACTTCTTATTGGTGGTTATGATCATCATCCAGATAAAGCGGCTTTTGACTTTATAGAATCTGAATACAATTCAGCAGTACTGATGAGTGATCAGAAAGTAAAAAATATTTATCATAAAAATATTCTTATTCCCTTTGGGGAAACTCTTCCTTTTGGACCTCTCAATAAAATGATTGTGGGATTTGTTCCCACAGTGAGTTTATTTGCCAGAGGAAGTGGGACACCTGAAATGAAACTCAAATCAGGTCATGGATTAATCACTCCTATTTGTTATGAAATTCTTGAAACAGGATTTACTCGTTCACTTTTAAATGAACATCCGAATAGTGATTTAATTGTGAATTTGACCAATGATTCTTGGTATGGAGAGACAGCTGAACCATTCCAGCATCTGTTCCTCGCGAAGTGGAGAGCCATTGAATTTGGACGACCTATTATTCGTTCAACAAATACTGGAATCAGTTCAGTGATTTATCCCGATGGAGCAGAATCTCCAAGACTTAATAACGGTGAAGAAAAAGTTTTAGATATTGAACTGAAGCTTCCAAAACATATTGAACCTACAATCTATCAGAGATTTGGATTCACTGTGGTTTTACTATTTATGGCCACTCTTATAGCTATAGTTTTTTGGAAGAAACGAATCCTGCCTTCAAAAGGTCATGTAGTCTAAGGACTCCCAAAAATTTTCCATTGTCTAAGACTGGAACAACTGTAATTAAACGAGTTCCAGTTTCCATAAGCTTTAAAGCCTCAAGGGCAAGATCAGTTGGGCCAACAGAAATGGGCTTTGCCGTCATCAATTCTTTCACAGAAGTCTTGATCGCATTTTCTGATTTAGCAAAAGCACGACGAATATCACCTTCTACTAAAATTCCAATCATCTTATCATTATCAATAACTGCACACATTCCAACTGGAAGCCTCGTCATGGCAAGAATTGTATCTTGAAGAGTAGCACTAGCATCAACCACAGCACACTGAGCGGCGGGGACTAAAAGTTTATCCACAGTTAAAAGCAAACTCTTTCCTAATAAACCGGCAGGGTGATTAATGGCGAACTTATCTTTTGTGACACCCATCACTGTCTCATAAAGAACGGCCATTGCGTCCCCCATGGCCAGTGCCGTCGTTGTACTCGTTGTCGGTGCAAGATCGTTAATACAGGCCTCTTTAGTCACTCCACAATCAAGAACGATTCCTGACTGCTCAGCTATTGGTGATTTTGGATTACCAACTAAAGCAATAATTCTTTCTTTGGGAATTTTCACATAAGGAAGAAGTAAAAGTAGTTCTTCAGTAGTACCTGATTTACTAATTAAAACGATGGCATCTGACTTAGTCACACGTCCTAAATCACCATGCATGGCCTCTGTTGGATGAAGAAAAAAAGAAGGAAGCCCTAATGAGGAAAAAGTTGCAGCAATCTTCTGAGCAATAATTCCTGATTTTCCTACTCCAGAGATAATGAGATTGGCCCCAGAGTGAGAGATCAATTCATAGACTTTTACGAGGGCATCAGCTTGTTCATGGGTTAAACGTGTACTCATCTCATTCAGGGCCTGGGCCTCTAATTTAAGAACTTGAGTCATCATTTCATGATAAGTGGCCATATAGTGAGTCCTTTATTTCTTTTTCTACAGTTCATTGATAACATAAAACTAATGAAAATTAGTATATTGGTTTTAATTTTATTTCTTTTATCTGGATGCTCATACGAGAAATTTCGCCAGGTAACTGAAGAAAATGACATACCCTCTCGAATTTACAAATCAGACTTTAACCAGTCTTGGCAGGCCGTCATCCAAGTGATGAGAAAATACGATATTGCGCAACAAAACCAAGAGGCGGGATTTATTAAAACTCGCTGGATCGATAATACCCTTGAAGTGAATTTCGCCGACGCCTTTGGATCAAGTGATGCTGTCAAAGCCGCTAAATTCAAAATGGTTATTAACGTGGTGAAAGGGTATAGAAATGGCAAAGAAGTAAGTAAAATCACTATCTATAGACGCCAGCTAGTGGAGCAAGATTTTCTTCAGGGATGGAAAGAAGTCCCTACTGATGGAATCATGGAGAGAACTCTGCTTTACCGAATTGAAAGACTTATTGCCATTGACAACAAGCTACGTGAAATCGACAAAGCTCGTGAGAAAGAGCAACTTCAACAGCAACAACAAATTCCAGATGCTGCTTTCTAAATTTTAGTTTTTACATTTGAATGGGCCACCCAAAAATTTCTACGAGCATTATCAGAAGACTTCGGTGAATGACGTCCAGTGATCTTTTCTAGAGAGTAATCGAGGTCTTTTAGAAGATCTTGGTATTTAGGTTTTTGAATGAGCTTAACCATCGGTTTCTCGGCTTTTTCAAATTCAAGATCCCCTACCGTTCTAATAATAGATTTTACAATTGAAGTTCTTTTTAACTTACCGGCATCCCCAACATAATTAGTTTTATCGTAAAGCATGGCCCACACATTCGGAGCAAGTGGCTTAATATTAAGCTGAGAAATATTATCCAAGGCCTGAACTCTTACAATAAGTGAAGGATCACGAAGTGCCTTAGAATAAACACCATGATATTGATCTTGCTTGAGGGCCATAAGTGCTTTGAGTGAAGCAACTCTCATCATCCAATGAGGATGGTTCGCAAATTTCGCAATAAAGGGGGCTGATTTTTTTCCCATGATCTCACCCAAAAAGAAAGTAGCATGCCATCTGTTTCTTTCAGGATATTTTGATTCTTTCATCACTTTTATAAGAAGAGGAACTGCTTTTTGTTTGTGATGAAATGTCACCTTCTTGAGCATGACATAAAAGCCAGGAGCTTTTGTATCCATCATAAACATATTTTCTAAACGCTCAATAGACATGGCGTCTTGCTTAGTCACTGAACCTACGCGATTGGAATTCGGATCCTTAAGCAGTCTTATTTTTTCTGCGGGCCCAGCGGCCAGAAGAGTTTGAGAAATAAGAGTTCCTAAGAGAAGAAGACCAATGGTTTTTTTCATGTTTTTTAACTCAGCATTTTTTCAAACTCTGATAATAAGTCATCTGGAGTTTTTTCGTTTTTATCTTTTGACTCTGTTGTTTCTTCACTTTCTGCGGCCATGGCCACATCTTCTACAGGTGTTTCTTCAGATGAAGAGTCTCCACCACTTAATAAGTTATCAAGTTCAGCAGCGAGATCTTCCGTACTTCCACCAGTTGTTTCACTCGCCATATCTTCAAAGAGATCTGAAACCTCAGCGATCTTAGCTTCTGTTTTTGCTTCAACCGGAGCAGATTGAGGAACTGATCCACCAGCTTCGGCCAGAGAGCGTTTTAACTGTTCGTTCTCTTGTTGAAGACGCTTCAAATTAGCTAAGTCATCAGCAATAATTTCGTATTCTTTTAAACGATCACGAATTTCATCACGCTCTTTAGTAATATTTTGAAGTTCTGCTTGAAGAGCAGCATCAACAGCTCCGCCACCAGCACTCGCTCCACCTGATTTTGATTTTGCAAGTAAGGCTTCTAATTCACGGATGCGTGCTTCAGCAGTAGATAATTGAGAAGCAGTTGTTGTTAACTTTGCTTCAATTTCTTTTTGACCATTTTTAAGGGCATTCACTTGAGATTCAAGTTGAGCAATATAAGCTTTTTTCTGATTAAGCTCATCCATGAGTGCTGCTTGGCCAGAGCCACTTACAGTAAGTCCATCACCACCAGAACCTAAGTTACCGAGTGACATGACTGAAGGAATTTGACCGACGTCAATTCCACCACCACGAAATAAATTGGATTTTAAAGCAGTCGAATTCTGAATAATAGAATCCAAATAGCTTTTAATGATATTGGCCGGGATTGCATGTTGAAGATTGTGATACTTTCTTCGATTAGCAAACCATAACCACATCAGCAGAGTAATAAGAATAACGAGAACACCAAACTGGATAACCAAAAGTTCAGGCCCGAATTTATCTACAATATTTATCAACGATTCCACTTACCGCCCTCCATGGAGATAAGACTAATACAAGAGCACGTGTTGTGCTTCATTTCATATTATCTAACCCATCGGAATTCTTGTCAAAAGGCAAATGCACTTTGTTACTTGAGTAGAATGTTTTTTAATTCTTTATAGAGTGAACTTCTCGCTGCTAAAACAGACCCACAAAAAGGAGAAAATTCCTTCCCTTCCACAGTAGAAATCTTGGCCCCGGCCTCCTGACAAATCAGTCCAGCGGCAGCAATATCCCATGGTTGGAGTCTATATTCCCAATAAGCATCAAGGATTCCCGCGGCCACATAACTTAATTCCAAGGCTGCACTTCCAAGGCGTCTCATGGCCCTTACTTGAGGAAATCGCTTTAATAAATCTTTTTCTACTCTCTTACTTGTCAGGTTTGCCGAGAGTAAACTTTCGATGAATTCTTTTTTCTGAGTACCGACTTTTAATTTCGTTTTTAAAATTTTCCCACCAAGTTTTCGTTCATAAAATGCCCCTTTGCCTTTAATAGCGTAGAAGCACTCTTCAGTAACAGGATTAAAAACTAATCCTACTAAAGGAGTAGAACCTTTCACCAGAGCAAGACTGATGCAAAAAAATGGGAGTCTATTATAGAAATTATTTGTTCCATCTAAAGGATCAATCAACCACATATACTCATCATCAACTGGTCCCATGTTTTTAAGTTTTTTCACATAGGCATCTTCTTCAGATAAAATCAGATGATCGGGATAAAGTTTTTTTATTTTTTTAATAATATATTTTTCAGATAAGAGATCTGCTTCTGTCGCCAGTCCCTGAGGACCCTTATCTAAAATCTTAAGTGGCTTTTTATACGAACTTCTAAGTTGTGAAACAAGAATCTCTCCTGCTCCCAAACTCATCTCTCTCATTTGTTTAAGAACAAGTTTATTCTTCACTGTCTTCATCGGTTAAACTCTTTATTTGCAATAAATTGATTTGCTCTTCTGGTGTGAGATGACTCTCGGGTACAGGAACACCATAAGATTCGTTAAGCCATGACCCTAGGTCAATCAACTTACATCTCTCAGAGCAAAAAGGACGATACTCAGAACTATAGTACTCAAATTTCTTTTTACATTGGGGGCAACTAACACTTAACACTTTTGTCATGAAAAAATTCTCGCTTGCAATCTTTCAAACTTCTCTAGAAAATCATTTGTATAAGTAATTTTATGATCATCAACTGAACCAATGAGAAATGGTCCTTTAATTGAATTTGTTCCAAAAATGGCATCTGCTTTTTTTAATTGTTCTACAGTTGAGAAAGTCTCAATCGTATCTTCAAAAAAATCTCCTGCCAGTTCCAAAACTTTAGCTCTCATCACGCCATCTAAAACATTTGGCCCTGAAGGAGCGGTATAAAGTTTATTATGTCTAACACAAAAAATATTGGCGACTGAAGACTCCCAAACCCAACCATCTTGTGATGTAAAAATAAGGTCATCATCTTCAGGGCGCAAATTAATTTTCTGGGCCAAAATTGTTTCAAGATAATTTCCGGCCTTAATATAATCTGGCCACCAATGAGGTTTAGAGATCCCTACTACAGTTCTCATATTAAGAGGTTTAATGACAGATCTTGGTTCATAAGGTTCAACATTCATTTGAAGTTTTAAATCCATGATTGAAATCATTGAACCACGTAGAGATCTTTTTTCTAGCTCACGATAAGCGCACAGTCTTAAAACCTTATCTCCGTTTTCTTGCCCAATTTTATACTCAAGACGATTTTTAAGGGATGCACTCCATTCATCATCAGTGAAGGGCCCATAAACGTATTCCACACCCTTTTTAAAGCGTTCAAAATGATGCTCCCAATTTGTCACTCGCCCATTGATCATAAGCATTGTCGTAAAAATAGATTCTCCGTACATAAATGCACGATTGTGTGTCTCAGACATAAGTTTAGGGCCCCTTAAAAGATTGGCGGTATCGTATCACCATGATAGCTTTGATTTACCTTTACCTAAACAGGTTTTTACAATGAAAGAACTCACCATTATTGGATTCGGTAATCAAACTAAAGCATGGGCCCAAAACCTTACGGACTCAGGGTGGGAAATCACTATTGCACTCCGTAAAAATAGTCCCTCTGCGCTTAAGGTCAAAGAACTTGGTCTTAAATCAGTTGAGATTTCTTCTCAGGCTTTCGAGGAAACTCAATCTATCGCCATTCTTACTCCTGATGATGGACAACATCTTTTTTTAGAAGAGAACGCTCAGTTTATAAAAGCTGACACAAAAATTATTCTGGCCCACGGTTATTCTATGGTTCGCCATGATCTCGCTCAAAAATATCCTCAGTTTCAATTTATCCTTTTTGCACCTAAGGCCATTGGCTCTGAACTCAGATCACAATTTCTTCATAAGGGAAAACTTGGGGCGATTTATTCTCTGGAATATATTACTCAAAAAAATCTTTTGGAAATTGATCAATGGTGTTTGGCCCTCTCGTACGGACTTGGTATTAATCTTGGGCCTTACAAAGCAAGTTTTAAAACAGAAATGGAAGCAGACTTACTCTCTGAACAAGGTGTGCTTTGCTCACTGATCCCCTACACTGCGAAAGCCATGTTCGACCTTATGGTAAAACGTGGAATCGAACCAGAATTAGCCTTTTTTGAGTGCTGGTTTGAGCTTAAGCTCATCATCAATGCCATGATCCAGGTGGGCCCAGAAGCCTTTTATGACCTCATCTCTCCTAATGCCCTTATTGGCTCTGAAATAGGTCGCGAAAGACTGATGACAGAGGACTTCCAAACTAGACTTGAGAGCTTATTTGATGATATTCAATCGGGGTTATTTTTAGAGAACGCAGAAAAAACAGATGTTCCAAAATTAAGACAATTAATCAAGGAACGCTGGCATACAAGTGCACTAGAAATAACACAGAAAAAAATTCTAGGTAGGGACTCATAATGAAAAAGTTAAATGTTCGTGATATCAGAAAATCAAAAAAACAAAATCTACAAATGCTGACTTGTTATGATTTTCAAATGGCGCAACTTTTTAACGAGATGGAGCAACTTGATATTGTTCTTGTGGGTGATAGTGTTGGAAATGTCGTTTTAGGTTTAGATACAACAGTCCAAGTAACTATTGGTGATATGATCACTTTTGGTAAAGCCGTTCGTCGTGGAACACCTAATAAGTTTTTAGTTGTAGATCTTCCTTTTGGCGCTTATTCAACAATTACTCAAGGGCTTAAATTTGGGGCCACTCTTTTTCAAGAAACAAATGCAGAGGCCCTCAAACTTGAAGGAGCCTTTCCTTATCAATTAAAACTCATTGAACGTCTCACTCAAATTGGAGTGGCGGTCATGGGCCATATCGGGCTCACTCCTCAGTCAGTTCATCAACAAGGTGGATATTTTACTCATGGAAAATCTGAATCTGAAGCGGCCAGACTCATGAGAGAAGCCAAGGCCCTTGAAGCGGCTGGATGTTTTTCAATTGTTCTAGAATTTGTTGAAGCAGGTCTTGCTGAAGAAATTTCGAAGGCGATTTCAATTCCGACAATTGGTATTGGGTCAGGAAAAAATGTTGATGGACAAGTCTTAGTGATTAATGACCTTCTCAAGAATGGCCCGAAGATGCCACCAAAGTTTTGTCCACCAGTGGGTGATCTTTATCAAATCAAAAAAGATCTTGTGACTGAATATTTAAAGAAACAAAAAGCATAAGTTATGAATTTAGTCACTCTTGATTTCGGAAACTCACATCCGCATGCAGGACTTTTTGAATACAAGAACTCTACTCTTGAGTTTCTAGAAACAATTCCTCTGTCTAAATTAAAAAATAAATTGGCCGAACTTAGTTGGACCTGCCACGACACTCAGTTTGTTCTCTCTCAGGTTAAGGCCTATGATGATGAGCTCAATGTCTTTGTCGATGAAGGCTTTGTTGTGACTCGACTTAGAGATTACTGGCGTGGATCTCGTTTTGCTGGGATGCCAGTGGACTATGCTCACTCACTTGGTGAGGATCGTCTAATCCAAGCATTCTATCTTTTTAAAAATAAAAAATTTAATAAACCACTTTGTTTAATCGACGCTGGAACTTATACCACTATTGATTTCATCACTGAGAATGGATTTGTTGGTGGTTATATTGCTCCTGGAATTGCGGCCTATCCTTCAGTGTATTCTCGGGGTGAAAACCTTAAAACAAGAGAGCTCGATTTATCTTCTTTTAATAATGAGCTTCCGCATCAAACAGAACTTGCCATGAGTGATACCTATGGGGCCTATGCTTCACTTGCGTCATTTTGGGCACAAAAGCTTAAAATTCGAAGCTTTATCCTCACTGGCGGGAGTGCTTCTTATTGGGAAAAATCTCTTCCTGCTTTTATGGACTGTGACTTACAGAATGACCCAAATCTGATACACTACGCTCTCTATTATTGGTACTCAACACAGATACAAGTATTATGAAAATTCTTATCGGTGTAACGGGATCCATAGCTGCTTATAAGGCCTATGATCTTTGTCGCGCACTTATTAAAAAAAATCATCAAGTTCGAGTGATCACAACTCGTGGGGCCGAACAATTTGTGAAGCTTGAAACTTTCCGCTACTTAGGTTGTGAGGAAGTTTATTCATCAGTTGATGATTTTAATTTAAATAATCTCAATAAATCAGAAACTGTTCTTCATATAGAGCTTGCGAAATGGGCCGATCAATTAGTTATCGCTCCCCTTTCGGCCAATACTATGGGACGCATGTCATTGGGTCTTTGCGATGATCTTCTCGTCAGTACTTATCTTGCTTGGCGAGGGAAACCAGTTCTTCTCTTCCCTGCTATGAATAGTTTTATGTGGCAGCAGCCTCGCACACAAGAGCATGTGATGGCGCTATCTAAAATTTCGACTAACGAGTTTTACAATCCTGTCGCTGGAACTCTTGCTTGCGGTGATATTGGAGACGGAAAACTTTTAGAAGTTGAAGCCATGGTTCAGATGATTGAAACTCATGCACAAACTCTGAAGAAGAAAAAAGTTATTATTACGGCGGGTGCCACTGCCGCTGCGGTTGATCCTGTTCGCTATATTACTAACCCATCAAGTGGAAAGATGGGTGTGAGTATTGCTCGCTCGTTTTTACAAGCGGGTTATGAAGTGGTCGTTCTTGCAGGACATAATTGTACTGACGAACTTGAATACCTCAGACCTCATCCTCAATTAACTATTTTAAAAACTCCCACGACTGCCAATATGAGAACTGAAGCTTTGGAGCATTTTCCAAATGCGGCTCTTTATATTTCGAGTGCGGCCATCGCTGATATCGAATTTGATACTTCATCAAAAAAAATAAAAAAAGAAGAGATGGGCGAATCCATCCACTTTCATCAAGCTCCAGATATTTTAAAAGAAATTCTCGGGCTCAAAAAAGCTGGCCAAAAAGTTGTGGGGTTTGCTGCAGAGACTGAAACAACTAAAGATGTTTTTATGGAAAAGATGAAAAGAAAGCCTGTGGATTTGATGATTGGAAACCCTGTAGGTAATGGCCTCTTTGGGCACTCGCTTAAAGGTTTCCAAAAAGATGAAGGAAGTTATTATTTTGTGACCATGAATTCTCTCACTGGACCTCATGAGCTGACTAAAAAAGATATTGGAGACAAGCTTGTCTCTTGGTATGAGACTGGAAAGCTCTCATGATCAAATTAATTCAAACGAGCGAAGAGCTTTTAAAGCATCGAAAAAATCAAGACAAGGTTGGATTTGTCGCCACCATGGGTAATCTCCATGAAGGACATGTCTCTCTTCTTGAAGCTGGATTCAAAGACTTTGACCATATGTACTTTTCAATCTTTGTGAACCCCACTCAGTTTGGACCCACTGAAGATTTTGATAAATATCCTCGGACCATTGAAAAAGATTTAGCGCTCATTGAGGCATGTTTAAAAAAGTATCCCCATAAATCGGTGACTGTTTTTAATCCAAAAGATGTTTATGAAATTTATCCAAAAGATTTCAAACTTCAAATCTCAATTCAAGAAATGAATAAAATCCTTGAAGGAGAGCATCGCCCTACACATTTTGATGGTGTGACGACTGTGGTGTACCGATTATTTGCTCTTATTAACCCTACAAAATCATATTTTGGGTTAAAAGATTTTCAACAATATATTGTGATCAAAAAAATGGTCGCTGATATGCTTCTTCCGGTAGAAATTGTTGGAATGCCCATCATCCGTGAAACAACGGGATTGGCCCTTTCAAGCCGTAACCAATATTTAAACCCAGTCCAAAAAGAAACGGCACTTATTCTCTCAAAAACATTGAATCATCTCAAAGAACTGATTAATGGGAAAAAAGAAAATCTAGCTCTGGCCCAAGACTATATTCGTACTATGATCAAAGATCCTAACTGGGATTATCTCACCATCCGTGAGACCAATACCCTAACTGAGAAAATTGAAAACCAATCCTCTTTAGTCATTCTTGCCGTATACAGACAAGAGAAGACAAGACTGCTCGATAATATGCAACTGGAAGTGAAATGAACCAAGAAGAATATAAACTCCCCGTAGGCCAGAAGGCTTCACTTGTATCAATGGTCTGTGATCGTTTTGAAAGTCACAAAACAATTATTGAAACAAATGCCTCACTTCGTGAGTTACGTGAACTTCTCAGGACACTGGGACTTGTTGGTGGTGAAGAATACGTCCAAAACAGAAAACAAATTGATCCGGCCACCATGCTTGGTGCTGGAAAACTTGAAGAGATTGCAGAGATGGCCCGAGAAGAAGGCTCATCTCTTTTAGTTTTTGATTTTGAACTCACGGCCTCTCAATCACGAAATATTAAAGAAATAACAAAACTAGAAGTTGTGGATCGCAATACTGTGATTCTTGAAATTTTTGCTCATCATGCAAGAACCAAAGAAGCAAAAATCCAAATTGAAATTTCACGTCTTCAATATCTTCTCCCTCGCCTAACAGCGATGTGGGGTCACTTTTCAAAACAGAGAAGTTCAGGTGCGGCCATTGGTGGAGAGGGAGAGCAGCAGCTCGAGCTCGATCGCCGTATGGTTCGTGAGCGCATTGAGTTTCACAAGAAACAACTAGAAGAAGTTCAACGTACTCGTGAACAACAACGTAAAAAAAGACAGAACCAAGCGGTCACTGCGGCCCTAGTGGGTTATACCAATGCCGGAAAAAGTTCTTTAATGAATCGTCTTTGCCGTGTGAACGTCCTTGAAGAAAATAAACTCTTTGCCACACTTGATTCAACTTTTAGAACTCTCAATCCTGATTCTAAGCCTCCGATGATTATGATTGATACAGTGGGATTTATTTCAAATCTTCCCAATACACTTATTCAAGGATTTAAAACAACTCTTGAATCGGCCATGGAAGCAGATGTTCTACTTATCGTTTGTGATATTTCTGATCCAAGTTATCAAAAGCATCTTAAGGTAACGCAAGAAGTTCTTACCGAGCTTAAGATTGAAGATAAAAAACAAATTGTTGTCTTTAATAAAAAAGATCTTCTGAATGATCCTGTTCGCGCTCGTATTATCATGCGTAATTATCCAGATTCGTTTCTTGTTTCATCTTACGATGAAGAAGATATGAAGAATCTTCGCACACATGTCATTGATTACTTCTTAAGTAAACAGGACCATTACGATCTTTTCATTCCTTATGACGCTGGTGAGGCCCATTCTAGAGTGAGAGGAAATGCCAATATCATGAACACAGTTCACCATGAGCAAGGAATTTTTTATCGTATTAGAATTCCAGACTTCATATTTAATCAGCTTGGACTGAATCCCTATATTCTGGCGCCCAATTCTGAAATTGAGAATCCGTGGCGATAAATTTCTCAAGGAAATCATCTTTTTTCCTTGAGAAACAGTGATATTGCCCTTACTCTTCCCCTCTCCTTACTTATGAAAAAGTTGTAAATGAAAAAAGCTCGTGTCATTAAACGTCAAAAACCAAAAAGCCTAAAAGTTTCATGGCAGAGACGTGTGCGCCCACTTCAGCTTAATTTAACAACCCCCTCTAACCCAATGGTTAAGGCTTCTTATATTTGGTCAATTATTTCGGATCAATTATTAGATGTTTTTGGTGAAGAAATTCATCGTCAATGGTTTAAGAATGCTAAACCAATCGTGATCGCTGATCAAATGCTCATCATGGAAGTGCCCAATCATTTTGCTGCTCAATGGATTCATGCTCATTATCAAGAACTGATTGATGTACTCATTAGTGTTTTAGATAAAAATCTTTCTGCTTATTTTATGTCGAGACAAGATCTGGATATTGGCCCAGTTCCTTATTTAGGACTTAAAGTATCACCAAGACTAGCGAGCAAAGGCACCACTTCTGAAATAGATGGTCACACCAAAAACGATTAAAGTTATTCCGAGTCCTACAATTAGCATTACTACATCGCGCTTCAAACCAGACCCCTTCAAAAAGAATTCATTGAGATTATCATAATACGATGTTTGAAATGGATCAATTAATCAGGCCCAGAATTTTTCGAATTTCTTCAGGCACTGTCATAATATTTAGCGGTTTTTTGATATGGCCAATCATCTTGGCCCCTGGAAAGCTAATTTCTCGTGTTCCAACAGAGATCCAAGGAATGGTTTGCATTAACTCAGACGCGGCCATAAACATATTCACTCGATCCTCGTTAGCGAGATAAGTGGCCACATCCATCACAATCACCTCAGGCTTTAAATCTTCGATAAGATACTGAATATCCTGAGGAGAATTAATTGTATAAAGAGAAAGTGAGAGCTTATTAAAGATCTTTTCTAAGGCCATGGTGGCAAATTCATTTTTATCAATCCAAAGAACTAAATCCATTTGATGCGTCACCTTTGACAATTAAACACACAGACAATTAACATGATGGCTATGAGCTGTAAATTACCCACCATTCGTGTCATTGATATCGGAACCGACCAAGTACTCATGGAAGTGCCAATCGAGGAAGCCGAGAAGGCTTACGCCTTTATTGCTGAAATGGAGGAGATGGGTCTTGATTTAAAAATTGAAAACCCAACACTTGCCGATACCCTTTCTCAAAGTTTAGGACTCAGTTCTAAGCAAGCAGCAGACTATAAAGAAAGCATGGATCATGAACTTGAAGATCATGATGGTTCATGCTGTTTTAAAGATGAAGAAGCTGACAAAAAGGTTCATTAACTACATAGAGTATTTATTGAACTCTTTCTTTGATTTACACCATCTCATTTTTTTCTTAATTACGCTTGTCATGATCTTGTCGTCATTCGGTAACAAATTAATCCAAAGAGTTTCATCTATAAGTTCTTTTTCTCTTAGATCTTTCATCTCAGCTGTATCAGGTGTTTCAAAAGGAAGATTTAAATATTTATCAGATTCTAACCACCAAATCGAGCCATCAGCTCTAAAGGTCATCACCTTAACTAATTTCTCTGGTGCAAATTCACCGAAGGACTCGCTTAGTACTCCATCATCCCAAATCTTGATTTCAAAACTTCCATCTTTTCTATAATCACTCACACCCATGACTTGAATCACGTGAATATTATATTTGATATGATCTGTGGGATTAAAACTTGAGTAGACAATCGGATTGTAGCCCGCGTCTAGCCTCTGTTTTAGGCCATCATAAAGTTTCTTCCATTTTTTCTTTGGAAACTGCCCATTAGCATTGGCAAATTGCTCTATTCCTTGAATTGAAGCATTGTTCTTGGCCCACATTCTAAGAATTTCTTTTTTTGCAATCACTTGAAAATAAGGCTCAGAGAAAAACTCTGTGAGATTTGAAAAATGAGGAATAATCACAGGATTATTCCTAGCCGCTTTTTTAATTAATCTTTCATAATATTCATCCCAACTACCATTTCCTAGTGCAACTTTTCTTCATCATAACTTCATAAGGTG
>DZBG01000122.1 GCA_022729855.1 Bdellovibrio sp. | reverse complement strand
CTTATGAAGTTATGATGAAGAAAAGTTGCACTAGGAAATGGTAGTTGGGTTTCATTTTATTCCTTAATCTAAACCTAAAAATTCATCGTAAGTACATTCTTCATCTCTTGTTCCTACCTCTTCAATCTGGATCACTCGATCTGCCACAGTTTGAATGAACTCATGGTCATGAGAAGTAAAAAGAAGTGTCCCTTTAAAATCAACCATTCCCTCATTCAGCGCCGTGATTGTTTCAAGGTCAAGGTGGTTAGTTGGGTTATCAAGAACAAGAACGTTTGAGCCCGAGAGCATGATTTTAGAAAGCATACAACGAACTTTCTCTCCCCCTGAGAGGACATTACATTTTTTCAATGCTTCTTCCCCTGAGAACAACATACGTCCTAAAAATCCACGTAAGAAAGATTCAGACTGATCTTTTGAATACTGACGAAGCCAGTTAATAAGATCCAGTGAGGCATCCTTGAAATAGCTTGAGTTATCATTGGGAAGATAACCTTGAGTTGTTGTCACACCCCATTCAAACTTTCCAGAATCAGGCTCAGCTTCACCCATGAGAACCTTAAAGAGAGCGGTAGTCGCCACTTCTGAATTAGCTAGGAAGACAACTTTCTGGCCTTTCTTAATAGTGAAAGAAACTTTATTTAAAATTCTCTTCCCTTCAAGTGTCACAACAAGATCTTCTACACGAAGAAGATTATCTCCTGCTTCACGATCTGCTTTAAATCCAACGTATGGATATTTTCTTGTTGATGGTTGAATATCATCAAGAGTTAATTTATCTAGAAGTTTTTTACGAGAAGTTGCTTGAGAAGATTTCGAAGCATTGGCCGAGAATCTTTGAATAAACTCTTTGAGCTCTTTCATTTTATCTTCAGTTTTTTTGTTCTGATCATTCATCATACGTTGAGCAAGCTGACTTGATTTGTACCAGAAGTCATAGTTACCAGCGTAGAGCTTAATTTTTGTAAAATCGATATCACAAATATGAGTACAAACTTTATTTAAAAAATGTCGATCATGGGAAACAACTAAGACAGTTGTTTCTTCTTGGTCCATGATAAATTTCTCTAGCCACTGAATCGCCTTAAGATCTAAATCGTTGGTAGGCTCATCCAGAAGAAGAATTTCTGGTTTTCCGAAAAGAGCTTGAGCAAGAAGAACTTTAACTTTTTCTCCCCCAGTTAACTCTTTCATTTTTTTCTGATGTAAATTTTCTTTGATTCCAAGACCTGCAAGAAGTGAAGCTGCATTCGCCTCTGCTTCCCAACCATTCATCTCAGCAAATAACCCTTCAAGCTCAGCAGTACGCTCACCGTCTGCATCAGAAAAGTTTTCTTTAGCATAAAGAGCTTCTTTTTCTTTCATGATGCTTACAAGAACACTATGACCAAGAATAACAGTTGTTAAAACTTCTTCTTCTTCAAAAGCAAAGTGGTTCTGCTTTAAAACCGCAAGACGCTCACCTGGTGTGATTTCAATACGACCAGAAGATGGAGAGATCTCACCACTTAAAATTCTCATAAATGTTGATTTACCAGCTCCATTGGCCCCGATAACTCCATAACAATTCCCTTTAGAGAATTTCAGGTTTACGTCATCAAAAAGCGTTCTTCCGCCAAATTGAAGGCGAATATCGTGTGCTGCGATCATAATAAGTCCTTGGTCATGTCTTTTTTGCCGAACATAGCATAAAAATTAGTATTATTCCTGTAAAAACTCATGTCAAAATAGAGACTATAAGTATTCGAAATCAAAAACTTTTTTATGAGGACAGGCCTATGTTTTCAACTCTTGCTGCTATCATTACTATCGTGGTCGCCATTATTCATGTTTGGATCATGGTGCTTGAGATGTATCTCTGGGACAAACCCTTTGGCCGCAAAGCTTTCAGATTAAGCCCTGAGCAAGCTCAAATGACGAAGGTTCTGGCCGCCAATCAGGGCCTTTATAATGGTGTGCTGGCGGCAGGTCTTTTTGCTGCCTTAGTTTTAAATAATCTCCATATGCAGCTTTTCCTTTTAGTCTCAATTATTGTTCTGGGTATTTTTGGAGGCATGACATCCTCAAAAAAGATCATCTATATTCAGGCCGTCCCCGCTTTATTGGCAGCGATATTAACGGTTTTAGGCAATTTTTAATCTCCGAATTAAGACCTATTAATAACTGTGTACTGTTTACAACTGCACATTAAAAACGCCATTTGCCTCTCAGCGCTCTGTTACCATTTTTAAAGTAACAAACAATTTGAGAGGCATTTATATGAAATTCGCAGTGATCGCTCTTCTTTCACTTTTATCAGTCCACTCGTATGCTCAGCAGATCATCAAAACTGATATCACAGTTGATGGACGCGGAGATCAAACAGGCACAACACAAAGAGTTCAAGACCGAATCCGCATGGGATTCACCATTGATGCTGCTGGTGTGGTTGAAATTGTCGGATTAATCGGGACCGGGCCTAGCTTTAGTAATGACTGGGTCAGTGTAGCTTCAAATAATAATTCAAATGGAACTCAAAATCTTGCCTTTAGAAATCTCTATTTAAGAAAAGTAATGGGTAATACCACTGTTGAAGGCGGGGCCATGAGTCCAGAGGCCACAGTCGGTTCTGCAGGTCTTGGAGCGGCAGGATGGGTTGATGGTGTGCGTGTGAAGACATCAACAAAGATTGGTGATTTCAAAGTGGTGGCAGGAAGCTTAGGTGATTTTAATACCCCTGATGCCTTTTCTCGAAAATTTCAAGGTAACTTCATTGAAATTGAAATGAGTAAAAAGGTTTTTGATAATTTAACTCTTACTGGTGCTTATGAAAATTTCAACGGTGATAATTATGCCCGTGGTGATGTTAAATACGATCTAAAAATTGTGGGAGACAGAGTTATCCATTTATTTGCTGATGCTTTAGTGGATGTTGAAAAAAATGCTTACAACTATGAAGTTGGAGCAGAAATGGATTTACTTAAAACTATCGTTAATAAATATGACCACCGCTTAGATCTTAAAGTCTATGTTTCGCATCTTGATGCTGGTATGACTGATAGATCATCAATGGTAAGTGCTTTTTATACTTACGGTACTCGTGTGACAGCTCAAATTGGTGGAAAACTAGATAAGGCCGGGAATGTGAACTGGTATGCAAGAGCTGCCATTGGCCAAACAAATAGATACGATGTTGGTATTCAGATAAAAATTCCTACAGGTAGTAAAAAGAAAAAGAAACACTAATCTCTTTTAGAAAACACGAGGGGTAGAGTCTTGTACTCTGCCCCACTAATCGGCTTAAACATATCTACATGTAAGTGTGGCCCAGAGGAGAAGCCGGTATTCCCACTCAGGCCGATCAGGCGATTAATCTCAATCACTTCACACTCTTTTACGTTTAATGAATTCTTTTTGAGATGTGAGTATCTTGAAATTGTTCCATCAAGGTGGAGGATCTCCACCATATTATTTTCATTCATTCTTTTTTCGTCTTGGTGGGCCGTCTCATAAAGATCGACAACTTTAGTCACCACCCCTGCTTCCATAGGATAGACCTCAGTTCCCTCTGTCACAGAGAAATCATAAGCATAAAAATTACTCTTAGTATGAGTTCCGATACCTGGCCCAAAATCAACTTTTCTCATTTCCTTTAAAGGAAAGATGACTAGTTTATTTTGAACATTATTTAATCGCCCTGGCATCCAGTGCCATTCAGACCAAGAATTATCCTTAAGGATAATATGAGATTGTTTAGCGACCTCGAGGATCTTGCCATTTACAGAAACGACCACAGGATAGCAGGCATGATTTTGAATAATTGTTTGGTTATTTTTTGAGATAATACTGACTGGCCCATCGGTAGTCTGGGCCAGGGAAGTATTAATGATAAGAAAAAGAAAGACTAAAAATTTTATTTTCTATTCCCGCCGAAACGAAGGATAAAAAGAAAAAGGTTCACAAAATCGAGATAAAGTTTCAAGGCACCAATAATGGCCCCTTTTTGGTAGGCCTCAGAGTTTCTGCTTGATGGCGCCATTTTTTTGATAATCTGAGTATCGTAGGCAGTAAGTCCTGCAAAAACGATAATCCCAACCAAACCAAAAATCTGACTCGTCATAGTTCCCATTAAAGATGGGAAGAAAATTGAAAGGATACTAAATCCAAAAAGTCCGAATAATCCCATCGTACAAAATGATCCAACAGGACCTAAGTCTCTTTTAGTAATAAAACCAAAAGCACTTAAACCTGCAAATGAAATAGTTGTCGTGAAGAATGCACTTTGGATACTCTCACTTGTATAGATCATTGAGAAGATTGAAAGAGTAATACCGTTGATGGCAGCATAAAGAATAAACATTCCAGTGGCCATCATACTATTCATTTTATTGATTCCAGCAGAAAGCCAGATCACAAGACCAAATTCAGCAAAAATGAGCCCGTAGAATAAAATTTTATTTGTGACTACTGTGTAGAGCAATTCATCATTTGTTGCCACAGCATAGGCCGTAAGTGCTGTGATAAAAATACCAAGACTCATCCAGAGATAAACCTTAGACATATAATTACTAGTTTCAAGGGCCGCCGTTGGATTCCCATACATATCTTTATTAGTAGTGTTCATACTGACCTCGCAAAATTTTAAAGATGACCACTAAATTTTAGTCCTCTCTGAGTCTACGTGGCCAGTCAAAAACCGTATGGGAAGTGTCTTAAATCCCGAAAAAGAGAGAGAATAATGATCCCTAATGGCTTCATTTTCAGAATCAAGCTCAAATAAAGGAAGATTTATTAAAATTTCTTCAAATAAAGATAACATCTCCATTCTTCCAAGTTTTGCCCCAATACAATAATGAGGTCCATGGCCATAAGCAAAATGCTGAGCTTTACGATGGATATCAATTTCAAAAGGTTTATTCTCCATGGGTAAATCACGATTAATGGCATGGGTAGAAATAAAAATGACATCTCCAACTTCTATAGGTTGATCACCAATAAAAGTTTTCTCCCGTGCCACTCGAAATATAAAAGTCACTGCAGGATCAAATCGCTTGAGCTCTTCAATCGCTTGAGGGATGAGAGTTGGATTCTCTTTCAACTCTTTTTGAAGATGAATATTTTCCGCCATCAGAAACATTATATTATTCATCTGGTCTGTGGTTGTGGCCATTCCTGCCACAAGCATCATAATAAGTTGAGAGATAAGCTCATCATCACTCAGGCCCGATACTTTCTGTACCTTCACAAGGATTGAAACATAATCTTCACCCGGATCATTTCGTCTGATCTCAATTAGACCTGCAAAATAATTTTTAAGAGAAAGGGCAGCTGCATTCACTTCAATCCCGTCTTCATTCCGATATTCTGAAGCTCCTCCGAAAAATCCCGTCATTGTCATTGACCAGTTTAGGAATTGACCACGATCTTTTTCAGGAATAGAAAAAAGATCAGCTAGAACAGTAGAGGGAAGTTTTTTAGCAAGGAGTTCGGAGAAATCCACACTCTTCTTCAGGTTGAGATCTTGAACAAGTTTTTTTACTGTGGTCTTCATCTTTGTCGTAAACTTTTCTAAGATATGGTCTTCAAAACCAAGGCTGGCGAGTTTTCTTTTTTTTGCATGATCACCGTCATCACTCATCACCATCATTTTTTTTACGACACTAAAAAAATCTCCTATGAGTCGCAAATCAAGATTAGGCATTCTTGAAACAAAAAAAGATCCCCTGTCAGCAGAATAAGCAGAACTAGTAAGAACCTCTTTAGCATGATGGGCCTTAGTGACCACATGAAAGTTTCCTTTCTCCCAAAAATAAGTCTCTCCATGACTTAAAAGATAGTTCGTAAATAAATTTGGGAATTCACTGCTTGAGCTATTCTTTTTAATATCAAAAAAACTTGTTCCCGATTTTGTTAAGCGCATAAATGTATCCTATAGTATTTGTAATCTTTTAAAAGACCGTTTTAAATTTGACTGGAGTGGGTTTCTTCCATGAAGATAAGTAAAATTATCACAAATAAGTAAATCCCCTCTCTCCCATTTGTGAGCAATCATAAACTCAGGTGAGTAAAGCTTCTCTCTTAAGAGTTCATAAAACTCTTCCCCATCACTCACACCCTCGATAATAAGCTCCACTGGATTCAGAGACGTTTCAACTCGTTCGGCTATTCTAAGAATAGTTTTTCCAGAGACTGGGTGCTTTTGCACCAAAGGAACTCGGATTTCTCCTCCATAATGGGCCTTCTTCTCTGTTCTATAAATCATCGTTATTTTTTCTGCTTTCACTTTCTGCTCAGTGGTCAGTGAGTCCCAAATTTTTTCAGTATTACTAAAAATCGTCTCTCCACCCTCTCCATTTGATTCTGTACAATAGAATAAAAGAGAAGCTGGTTCTTTATAGAAGGCTCCATCCCAGTGGAAAGGAACCTTTTCAGCAGAGAATAAATAATTTGCGGCATTTGTTAAATAACTCATATTCATGAGTGGACCAAAATCCCAATGAAGTAATTTGTCTCTTAGATCTCCCTCTTTTTGGCTTAAACTAGCGGCATACTCAATGAGGTTTTCATCATCAATATATTTATACTTCGAAATAAACATACTTCTCCTTAAACATTCTTTGAGTTGGATTCATCTTTTGAGCTTCAGCAAGATGCATAAGCTGGTAGGTATTTCCCTTTTTCACAGTGACATTGTGCCAGGGAGTGGCCCATTTATTTGAACTTTGAAGCATCTTAATCCCGAACTTATTATGATAAAGAGGATAAGGATGAATTGAGAGTCTCAGCTCTCCTTTAAAATGAGCAGATAATAGCTCTGACCAAGCATCCGATCTTCTGACTAGTTCATAAGTCAGTTTTTTTGTTTCTTTTTGTAATTGATTACGTGATTTCTCTGGATGAAAGACAGCTTGATCTTCCATCATAAAGCGGTGGATACCGTTAAAGAGATTTTTCCAATTCACGTCATTTTTTATATAAAATTTTATTTCACTTTCTGATTTGGCATAATTTTTAAGTAATGTTTCTCTTAGTTCATCATTTGAAAGATCAGGAAATAAATCATCAAGAGCAAAAGTTGAAAGATAGTTTAATTTAAACTCAGAAATAATATCTTTAATACCCTCTGAGTACTGATCAATATTTTCATCACTCACACTTACAACATCACTAAAGACTCTCCCATCTGAACAAATAATGACTTCAGCCCCCGCAGGATAGAATGCAGAGATTTTCTCACAAATCGAATTGAGCTCACTCAGGGCCAGTACCTCTCCTAGATCTGGTAAGTGGCCAATGGTTTTCTCAGGACTTGGACTTTTCGCTGGGAAGGCCGGTAAAAGGAAAGTGAGCTTCTCCCCCGCTGCAACTTTATCGTGGATATTTTCATAGAGTGGAACAAGAGAGAAGTTCTCCACTTGCCCTCAGGGGCTACGCATCTAATTTGAATTAGTTTTCGGCCACTTACGGCCCAGCGT
>DZBG01000031.1 GCA_022729855.1 Bdellovibrio sp. | reverse complement strand
CCTTATGAAGTTATGATGAAGAAAAGTTGCACTAGGAAATGGTAGTTGGGGTTTATAGACGTGGATTAGTTTTATCAACTAATCTTTCATTCTCTAACCTCCTTTGCCTTCTGCTTTGAGTTTTGGCTACAATCTCTCTATGAAAATAATTATCCTTTTTTTCTCTCTAGTGGGCTTTAACGCCTTGGCACAATCTACACGGGTTCAGACACACGAAAATGCAGCAGCTGCATTTCAAAAGCTTAATTTCTTTTATAAAGGGCGTGGAATGGCGATTTCACCAGATATGATTAAGCTCTACGATTTTATGAGTAACCGTGGAATTGGAATGGGAGAGAATGGAACTATTTATCAGCGCTGGGGACTTCTTTTTAAAGAAAATAAAGCAGTTGGTATTTTTAACGAGCCTTATGAAGGAATGGAAGTGGGTGTGCTTGGTTGTATTGCCTGCCACTCAGGAAAAGCAGCTGGTGAATATATTATTGGACTTGGAAATAAAAATATTGATGTAGGACAAATTGGAAAAGATGCAAGTCTTGGAATGAAAGTCTGGGGAGCTCTTCCACACAAAAATCCAAAATTTAAAGAACTCCATGCAAGATCAATGAAATTTACAAAAGGTCTTGCTACTAAAGAATTCTCCAATCTCACTCAAGGCTTAGTTCCGACTTCACTTATCCGTTCTTGGTTTTATGAACAACAAGGAAAGACATTGCCTCCGAATTTTCCACGTGGCCAAGTCAAAGTTCCTCATATGTGGGGCTACGGTGAAAAAAGAAAGACAGGATCATTCTGGGATGGTGAAGGAAATGGAGAACTTGGTGGATGGGGAATTGCTGTCGAATTATACGCCGGACAAACAGTCCAAAACGTGAATGAATATTTTGAGAAAGTTCATACTGCTGAAAATTATCTAGGAGATCTTCTTCCACCAAAATATCCATTTAAAATTGATCGCATGAAGGCCAAGCGAGGACAGGTTGTTTTTGAACAAACTTGTATGGGCTGTCATGGTGAGCACAAACGTGATGAAAATGATGATCCGATTTTTAATTCTCCTAAGCATATCCCTTGGAGAATTGTTCAAACGGATAAGGATCGACTTAATGCTTTAACTGAAGAGCTCTATCAATTGATTGAAATCAATCCTCTGAATAATGTTATTCAGGCCGTGAGAAAGCCGGAGGTCGGTTATGTGGCCCCTAAACTTTGGGGAGTCTGGTCAAGATTTCCTTACCTTCATAACGCTTCTGTTCCGACGATCTATGATTTACTTCTTGAGCCGAGTCTTCGTCCCAAGTCTTTCTCATTGAAAAATGCAGGAGAGCGTGAACGATTTGATGAAACCAAATTAGGGCTTACTTCTGAGAAGATTTCTATCCTTGAGAAAAATTCAAGACGAACTTATGATATCAAGCGACCTGGCCAGTCAAATGAAGGTCATTATTTTGATAAGTTTAAAACTCTCACTGAAGCTGAGAGATATTCATTGATTGAATACCTCAAGACTTTATAGAATGGATCTATGAAAAAAAAAGCTGTCGTTATTCATTCTGGTGGTATGGACTCTAGCCTTTGCCTTGCTTTAGCCGTCAAAGAGTTTGGAGCTGAGAATGTTCTCTCACTTTCCTTTTTGTACTCTCAACGCCATTCTATTGAGCTAGAACGTGCTCAGAAAATCGCAGCACATTTCAATGTGGATAATATTGTTCTTGAAATAAATTGCCTCTCTCAAATCACAGATAATGCTCTTACAAATTCAACGATAAAAATTGAACATAAAGAAGGAGGGGCCCCTAATACTTTAGTCGTAGGTCGCAATGGTTTGATGGCCAGACTCGCTAGTATTCATGCTCATTCTTTGGGAGCGAATTGCGTTTATATGGGAGTGATGGAGCTTGAGGCCGCGAACTCAGGATATAGAGATTGTTCACGCCCATACATGGATATTATTCAGTCGGCCCTTCGCCTTGATTTTGATAATACCGGTTTTGAAATTCGCACACCTCTTGTTAGTATGAATAAAAAAGAAACAATGGAACTAGGAAAGAAGCTTGGTGTTCTTGAGTTTTTACTTGAGACAACGGTGACTTGTTATGAAGGAATTGAAAAGGAAGGGTGCTTGAAGTGTCCGGCCTGTAAACTTCGTAATCAGGGCCTCAAGTTATTTACTCTTGAGAACCCTGACTTTAATTATTCGTATAAAGCGAAAATTTTAAATCTTATTGCTTAAAGAGATTGAGTCTCAACAACTTCAGTCCAAAGTCCAAGAACGATTTCTTTAAACTCTTTTGTCTCATCAGCTTGGAAATTTTCTTCTTGGATATACTCTTCAAGATCTAGAACAACATCTTCCATTTCATCAATTAGATCTGAGAAATCTTCGTTACTGCAAGAATCTAGACTTGTTCCAGAGAGTGAGAGTCCTGTTAAGTAATAATCAAGATTTTCTTGAGCAAGTTTTAAAAATTCAAGATCATCTTTTCCCTCATCATTCATGAGAGCAGCCATTTCTTGTCTAAGGTTTTTTGAAAGTCCATCCCACTCCGCTTTTAGAGGAGCTTCAAATTTTGTTTTATCTTCTGGAGTATTTACGAATACTTCATCAATGGCCTTAGCAAATGGCATCGGTTTTTCAGCAGTCAGTGCACCAAGAAAGAAGGCCTTAATAAATTGAGTATCCATAAAATTAGTCCTTATGTGGGGATTGTAAATTAAGGGAGTTGTAGCACTTCTGAAGGATATGTATAGAGGAGGACTGTTATTTTTACAGCCTTAAGAGCAAAGGAGGAGCTCGCATGGTATAAATGGCCCATGAAAAACGCAGTTTCAGTCTTTAATCTATTGTATATTACGGCCAAAATTGGGCTGGTTTACTACTTCTTCCAAGACTGGATTACGGCCTTTATTTCTTAAAAGGATCTTCTAGTTTTTCACCGTTTTGAAGTCTCCAGATTTTTACCGCACGAATAAAGACATTAAAAGCCGCCATCGCCGATACTACAAATCCATGTGTTCCATCTAAAATTCCTAAGCGCCAAAAATAATGACGTAGAAATCTTCCAAAGGGACGGAAGAATAAATAAAGAATGCCAATCTTGCGACCTTGTTTTTCAAACTTTTGGAAACGGTCCATCGCACCCCAAGTGGTATAGCGATCGGCTTTCTTTAAGTATGAGGGAAGGTCTTTATAGGTATAGTGAATAAGCTTTTCTTTAAGAATGCTAATCTCACCAGTAGATTCAATTTCAGCATGAACTTTTTTATCTTGGTATTTGCATTCGTCTTTCTTGAAAAGACGAACAACCTTATCTGACTGCCAGCCAGAATAATCAATTCTTTTGCCCATAAAATTATTACGGCGATAAATCCAGAAGCCAGAGTATTTAGTTTTTGAATTGATGGTTTGCTTGATCTCTTCAATTAATTCTGGCGTCGGGCGCTCATCGGCATCCAAAAGGAAGATCCAATTATTACTCGCCTGAGGAATCGTCCAGTTCTTCTGTGAAGCCGAATAACCGTATTCACGCTGAAGGAGACGCACCTGCGGAAAGGTTTTAACGATCTCAATAGTCTTATCAGTTGAGAATGAATCAACAACGATGATTTCGTCACACCAGAGCACTGACTCGATGGCCGCTTTGATATGCACTTCTTCATTAAAAGTAGGGATAATTGCCGTGATCTTTTCCATAATTTCAGTAGATTAGCGCAGTTTTAACTTATCGTACAGGTGTGAAATACCCTTAATATTGACCATTAGAAGGACTATATTACCCCTTATTTGGACCTTCTAAACATAATATTAGTATGTTAAAGTGAGTAATATGAGAAGAAGTGCTCAAAATGATCTTAAAACTTGGTTCGCCTCTGCCGATCGCCGTCCGCTGATTATTCGTGGGGCAAGGCAGGTCGGAAAATCAACCCTCATTAAACTTTTTTCTGAAGAAGAGAAGCTCGATCTATTAGAGATCAATCTCGAAAAAATGAAACTTCAGTCAGTCACAAAAGACTCTTTTGAAATGTCAGAGCTTTTAGATGAAATTCAATTAAGAACGAAGAAAAAAATAACCAAACAAACTCTTATCTTTTTTGATGAGATTCAAGAGTCTCCTCAGCTTTTGAAATTTCTAAGATATTTTTATGAAGAGAAGCCTGAGATTGCAGTTGTTGCTGCAGGGTCATTACTGGAAATAGCACTTAAAAAAGAAAACTTTAGTTTCCCAGTGGGGCGAGTCGATTTTTACCACTTAGGTCCGATGACTTATTTTGAGTTTCTTCTCGCAACCCAAAATGATTTTCTTTTAGAGAAAATTAAAACTCATGACTTTTCTGATGCTGTTGTTAATGAGGCCCGTAAATTACTTGTCTATTATTATTATATTGGTGGAATGCCCAAGGCCATTGATACATATATAAAAACAGGAAGCATTACGACGGTTAGAGATGTGCAAGAACAAATCATTCAGACGTATATTGCAGATTTTCCTAAATATAATGCAAGAATAAATTTTGATCGTGTGGAAAAGATTTTTTATTCAGTTGCTACCCAATTAGGAAGAAAAATTATTTATCAAAGACTCGATTCAGACTCTAAGTCTCGTGATATAAAAAAAGCTCTGGAGCTTCTTATCGATGCAAGAGTTCTTACTCAGTGTCATCATACAGAAGGCAATAGCTCCCCCTTAAAAGGTGAAATGGATGAAACAATTTTTAAACTTTATTTTTTGGATATAGGTTTATTAAATGCAGTCATGAGGCTTGATTTTTCACAATTAGATGAAGAAATGGGACAGAATTTTAATACGAAAGGATTTCTCGCAGAGCAATTTGTGGCCCAGCATCTTGCCTATTTAAATAATGAGAAGCGAGGACCGGAACTTTATTATTGGTTGAAGGATAAAGGGACCCAGAAGGCAGAAGTTGATTTTCTTATTCAGAAAGCAGGAAAAGTCATTCCTGTGGAAGTGAAGTCCACTTCTACGGGCCATTTAAAATCTCTCTTTTACTATTTAAAAGAGAAGAGAATAACAGATGCTTACAAAGTATCACTTTCTGATTATAAAAAAATAACGGCTTCACATAAAATACAAAATGAAAGCATAGAGGTTAAGCTAACTAATATTCCTCACTATGCTATACAAGAGATTTACAATTTATGAATATACTTATCATTCAGACGGCCTTCATTGGAGATACAATTTTAGCAAGTCATTTTGCACGAGCTGTTAAAGAGCAATATCCTAATAGCTCCATCCATTTCTTCCTCAGAAAGGGCAATGAGTCTGTGATTCAAGGACTCACTTCAGTGGATAAGGTATGGGTCTGGGAGAAGCAGGGCGGGAAAACACGCAATCTGATGAATCTCATCGGTGAGATGAGAAAGTACGATTATCATGCGGTCTTCAATCTTCATCGCCATTTTAACTCAGGTCTTGTGACTATGATGATGAAGTCACCTCATAAAATTGGATTTACTCAGAATCCTTTAAGCCTTTTTTATACTAAAAAAATTAAGCACCAGATTCCTCACCACAATGGCGCTCATCTGTGGCATGAAGTTCAAAGAAATTTACAGCTTTTAAAAATCTTAAAACCTGATCTTGAAATTTCAAATGATCCTAAAAAATATAAACCTGAGCTTCCGATTCAGCAGAAAAATTTTGATAAAGTTTCTGAGTACACAAATGTCGAAAATTATTTTGTGATGGCCCCAGCTTCTGTGTGGTTTACTAAAGCATGGAGTGAGCATAAATATCATGAACTCACTGAACGTCTCGCTACTATGGGAGTTGTTTATCTGATTGGTGCTCCGACTGATTTTGATCTGTGTGAGCGTATCAGAAAAAATATTCCTCATACGGTGAATCTCTGTGGAAAACTCAATTTATTAGATTCTGCGGCGTTGATGAAAACGGCTTCAAGAGTTTTTGTGAATGATTCGGCTCCCCTTCATTTGGCCTCGGCGGTGAATGCTAAGACCACAGCGATTTTTTGTTCAACAGTAAAAGATTTTGGTTATTTTACTCTGGCCGATGACTCTGTGGTTATTGAAACTCCAGAGAAGCTAGATTGCCGGCCTTGCGGTCTTCATGGGCACAAGGCGTGCCCACAAATGCATTTTAATTGTTCTGAAAAAATTCAAATTGCGACAGTGGTTAATAGTATTAACTAAGAAGATGTTTGAAATCGTCCATATTAAGTCTTCCATTAAAGTATTCATCATCATCTTCGGCCATGAGGTCTTTGAAAAGCTCACGTTTTGATTGCTGAAGCACGAGTACTTTCTCTTCAATCGATTCTTTAATAATAGGGCGATAAACAGTAAGTTTATTTTCCTGTCCAATACGGTGAGCACGGTCAATCGCCTGTCTCTCAACCGCTGGGTTCCACCATGGATCCATTAAGAAAATATATGAAGCGGCGGTAAGGTTAAGTCCAAATCCCCCGGCCTTAAGTGAAATAAGGAAAACCTTGGCATCGCCATTCTGGAAATACTCAACCATCTCACCACGTTTTTTAATCGTTTGTGATCCATCAATACGTGCAAACTTCCAACCTTGCTCACGGATTTTATTCTCGATGAGATCAAGATAAGTTGTGAACTGAGAGAACACCAGTGTCTTATGTCCCTCAACCACTAATGTTTCAAGATTCTCCATAAGAAAATCAATCTTAGTCGATTTAAGAGCTGGTTGTTTCTGCCAAAGGCAAAGCTGGCGAAGTTCAAGAAGGGACTTAAGAACATCCCCGTATCTCTTCGCTCCCGGAGTCACCATGACTTGGCGAACTGAATCGAGTTTATTTTTGTAAAATTCTCTCTCTTCATCTGCAAAATCAAGGAACACATGGTTCTCAATTTTCTCAGGAAGATCTTTGAGAACCTGCTCCTTAGTACGGCGAAGAATAAAGGGCTTCACTGTACGGCGAGCGAGAAGGCGGTTTTTATTTTTAGAAGTTGAACGAATCACCCCTAAGTCACCCCAAACACCTGGAACACAAAGATCCATAATATTATAAAACTCAGAGAGATCATTCTCAACTGGCGTACCCGTTAAACAGATTCTGAATTTCGCTTTAATTTGTCTGGCAGCATTGGCACCGAGTGAGCGAACATTTTTTAAATGTTGAACTTCATCAAAGATAACCATATCAAAAACTTCTTCACCAAAAGTAGTGAATGATTCTTTTTTCATGAGTCCGTATGAAGTCAGAACCACAGTAGCGTCAGTTTTAAAATCACGCTCATCACCATAATAGATATCGTATTTTAGATCAGAGAATTTCTCGAGCTCATTTCTCCAGTTATAAAGAATTGAAACCGGACAAATAATAAGAACTTTTTTTAAGCTATGACGGAGAGTCTGAAGAAGCATGATTGTCTGAAGCGTCTTACCGAGACCCATATCGTCGGCGAGACAAGCTCCGAATTTATGCTCATATAAAAATCTGAGCCACTGATAGCCTTCCATCTGATAAGGACGGGCCAGGCCTTTATAACGATCATCAATATCGTAGGTCGGCATATCTCTCATATTGAGAATTTTATCACAGAACTCTTCTTCGCTTTCTGTCAGAGCGCCTTCAATACCAAGACGCTTGAGTTCAAATAATTCAAAGATACGCGCACGCTGAAGGAAAAGACCAAAACGAGACAGGCCTTTCATGCCCATGTCTTTTTTCTCACCCTCAAGCTTCGTATAGCGCTTCATGAAGCGTAAAAGATCTTTTTGCTCATCAGATAAAAGGAGGAGTCCCTTATTTGAGAGAATAAAATTATCACTGATCTCTGCCCGACGAATCACTTCAAGATCTTCATCGTTCACAATTAGATCAAGTTCAAACCAGTCTAGATTCATTTTATTTCGTTCAAAACGAATCGCACTCTTCCATGTCTTCACTTGAACTTTGTCATAGAAGATAGGGATATTGAGTGCAGTACAGATTTGATAAAAATTAGAGACACCTTCAAGAAGGTTGGTCTTTGGCACTTGGAAGACAATTTTTCTATCATCTTTGTGATAGAAAGAACTTTTAAGCCCGATCTCTTGGAAGCAATCCAAGAAAGCAGTGAACACTTTTTTGAAGGTCTTCGTATTAAGAATAAAAATTTTCTTAAAAGTCGGATCAAAAAAGCTCAACTCATGCTCGCTCATAATGAGATCAATCCATTCCATCATAATCGCTTTGCGACCTGCAGAGTGGAGATACTTACGGTGAAGAGTTGTTTCAGTATTAAAATCTTCAATAAGAGTTTTAAAGAAGAGAAGGGCATCGTTTCTTGTTCTAAAGCTTCCGGCCCAACCTTGCTCTCCTACAAAAAGTAAGAAAGGAGACGGCATCGGAAGAAGTTTTTCATCTTGTGTGAAAAGTTCCAGATCAAGATTAAGAAAACTCTTTCGAGATGATTCAGCAATCGAGAAGCGGTAGTTCATATCCTCAGTTGGATATTCACTCCAGTTTTTATCTTCTACATAGAACTGAACATAAGTGCGGTTATGAAGTGGAGAAATAAGGCGAACCCATTCCTGAACATCTTGAACCACATCCATTGATTTTAATTTATTACAGAGGTCACGGATCTCACCTGGAAGATCAAGGGCCTCACCAGTTTTCCAATTGAAAAGATAAAGAACATCAAAGAGAGAGACCTCTTTCACTTCTTCACCTTCAGGCGAGAGATAACTTACTTGAAAGGTAAATTTCTCATCGATATAAAGAACATCTTTGTATTCATCTAGAATTGTCGCAGGCACTAGATTAATTCGAATCTGTCCTCGCCAAGATTTTGCACCTGGAAAGTTTACGACCTTGCGATTAGTCAGTGTGTATTGAAGAGAGCTGAATGATGAACTCATCTTAGCGCCATTGAGTGATGGAGCAGATTTTACAACGGTTCCATAACGATCAACATACACACCCTCAACACCTACCCATGAATGGGTCAGGGGAGCATTGGCCTTCTCAACCTCTGCATTATTATTCTGAAGTGTTTTGTATTTTAAAAGAAGTGAAGCCGTATGAGGACATCCACCTTCGGCCGTCCAGAGTAGACAATTACATTGAGTAACAAGAGCACCTTGGCGGAAACTAATTTTAGATTCGTAATTAGTATTATTGTCACCGATGATTCCAGAAACAATGAAATATGTTTCTGGCGTTCCTTTCACAAAAGAAAGCGAGACACGGCCAAGATCAATAAGTCTTTGCCCACTGAAAGTAAATTGCTCGTTGAAATGATTCACTAGCAACTTATCTATTATCCCTATACTGTCCTGCGGATATTCCATATGCCTCATGAGTCAATAAATTAAAAGTTTAGTATAATTTAATTTTCGCTGTTACCCAAGCTTAGTCTCAATACAAAAGGGCCGCTTTGCAGCGGCCCCTTTGTATTAATTATCTAAATAAGATTTTAATAATTTTGCACGAGATGGATGACGAAGCTTTCTTAGTGCTTTCGCCTCAATCTGACGAATACGTTCACGAGTAACGAAGAAATCCTGACCCACTTCTTCTAAAGTATGGTCTGATTTTTCACCGATACCAAAACGCATACGAAGAACTTTCTCTTCTCTTGGCGTAAGAGTTGAAAGAACCGAGCGAGTTTGTTCAGAAAGAGTCACACTCATCACAGCATCAGCTGGAGAGATGATCTTCTTATCTTCAATAAAGTCTCCAAGAGATGAATCTTCTTCTTCTCCAATTGGAGTTTCAAGAGAGATTGGCTCTTTAGAAATTTTGAAGACTTTCTTCACTTTATCAACTGAAAGCTCCATACGCTCAGCAATTTCTTCAGGAGTTGGCTCACGGCCAAGTTCTTGGATAAGCTGACGAGAAGTACGAGCAAGCTTGTTGATTGTCTCAATCATATGCACAGGAATACGGATAGTGCGACCTTGATCGGCGATAGCACGAGTAATGGCCTGACGAATCCACCAAGTAGCATAAGTTGAGAATTTATATCCACGACGATACTCGAATTTATCAACGGCCTTCATTAGACCGATGTTTCCTTCTTGAATAAGGTCAAGGAACTGAAGTCCACGGTTCGTGTACTTCTTAGATATAGAAACGACGAGACGAAGGTTGGCCTCAACAAGTTGAGACTTCGCTTTATCGGCTTTCTCTTCTCCAGTGATGATAATATTATAAACTCTTTCAAGATCTTCGTGGGCCATACCAGCATCAATAGTGAGGCGGCGTAGCTTACGGATAACATCTTCTTGAGTTCTAACCATTTGCTCAATTTTTGCATCAGTTGTGAAAAGGTTACGAGCAAGATCACGCTTAAACGCATCATCTTCCATAATCTTGTCATAAAGAACTTTGTAATCATCTTCGTTCACAACTTCTAAAAATTTGAAGATACGATCTTGTTGTTCAAAAAGTTCTTTAAACTGAAGGAAGTAACTCTTAACTGGTTCAGTAAATGAGTTAATGATCTTACGGTTGAAGGTAAGGTCAACTAGTTCATCACCAACTTTAACCATGATTTTCTCTTCTTCAGCACCAAGCTTATTAAGAGTTCCATCTTCGTTAACGATTTTAGTTAAAAGGTCTTTCACATGTTCAACAACTGCATAGATACGATCGCGAGTTGCATGAATATCTTTTTCAGATGATTCATCATCAAGACCACGAACGAGATCTTTTACAAATTCGTTTTGCTCTTCAGCTTGAACAATGCGGTTTTTAAGTTTCGCAATTTCTTCTAGAGCGTGACGTGAGCTTAAACATGAAAGAACGATCTCTTTTTCACCTTCTTCAATCTCTTTAGCGATTTTAACTTCGCCTTCACGAGTAAGAAGGGCAACAGAGCCCATTTTCTTTAAATAAAGTTTTACTGGATCTGAAGATGAGGCACGTAGTTCTTGCTCTTCATCTGCAGTGACAGGGTCCTCGGCAACTTCAGAATTTGAAGATTCTGCATCCTCTTCCTCGAGCTCTGGTATTTTTACCAGAATGCGGAACTCTTCGATCTTGTCCATGACGAGATCGATTGAAGATGTATCCACAATGTTCGCTGGAATGGCGTCGTTGATTTCTTCAGCAGTAAGGTATTGTTGATCCTTACCCTTCATAACCAAGCGTGAGAACTCCCTTGAGTTTAGGAATGCGTTCACTATCGACATATTTGTCTCCTCGATTTTTTTTAGGGAGTATTTTTTAGGGCCAGAAGTTCTTTATCAATTTTACTAATTTCACCTAGATAAAATTGAATCTCTTCTTGCGAATGGGCCTGTCCCTGATTTTCTACAAATTCACGACGTTTATGTTTGAGATAATCAACCTTAAGCATGAGGCGATAATCTTTTAACATTCGACTGAGTACTTTTTCATTTAACTTTAAACCGCTGTGCTGAAAAAGTGCTGCAGTACCAACATCAATTAACTCTTTACTGTACTTGCCGCTATTCAACTCATCTTGAACTATGGTGACGTATTCAGCTTCGTCAATCTCTTGATAGATATTCACGAGCCAGTAAACAAATCTTTTTACCTCAGGATGCTCAATTATGGCAAGGATTTCCTCCATCTCAGAGCGCGTTAAGCTCTCGGGATGACTGAGAATTTCTTTCAAGAAGACCTTTTCAGATTTACCAATAGGACGAAACACTTCGAGTTCTGGTTTTGTTTCTTCAATTTCAGGCTGATGCGACTCAGCTTCTTGCTGAATTTGTTGCACTCTAGGATTAGGCACAGCTCTTGCAGGAGTTTCACGACGTGTTTTGAGATAATCTTTGTACATCGCTACAACTGTGTCGGCGTCAGTTCTGATTTCGAGAGATTTTGCTAAACTGATCACCCTCTCAGTCGCCAAAAGGTTCTCTTTAAGGGGAGCGAGCACTTCAAAAATTTGATTCAGGATCTCAATTTTAAGATTCGGATTGTCTGGAAGTGGGTGAGGAATGGCCTCTTGAATGACCCAATCCACATAGAAAGGGGCCTTCTCCATTCGCTCCATCAAAACAATTCTTCCTTCGGCCTGAAGGAAATCATCGGGATCTTTATGAGGAGCAAAGCTGATAAATTTTGGAATCACACCGATATTTAAAAACTCATCATTGATTTTATTCATGGCCTTTATCCCCGCTGGATCTGAATCCATGGCGAGATAAACTGTCTTGGTCATATTTCCAAGGAGGCGGCACATCTGATCACTCATGGCCGTTCCCATGGTTCCCACAGTCTCAGAAAATCCATGTTGATGCATCATGATCACATCCATATTTCCTTCAACGATGATCACGGATTGTTTTTGGCGGATCTGATTTTTAGCAAAATAAAATCCAAATAAAACCTGAGCTTTTTTAAAAACAAAAGACTCACCAGAGTTTAAATATTTTGGCATTTGATCGGGAAGAACGGCGCGTGAACTAAATCCTCGCACTTGCCCTTGATGATCATGAATAGGAAACATCACTCGCTCGCGGTAAAAATCATAGAGGTTTCCCTCGTATTTTCCCTCTCGAACAAGACCCAGTTCTAAGGCCACATTCATGGCAAAATCACGATCTTTTCCGGGAACAGTTTTTAAATATTCAAAGAGGGAAGAGTTATGAGGAGCATAACCCACATTAAATTTTTCAACAAACTCTGGATCAAGATTTCGTTTCTCGATGAATTCAGAAAAACGAAAAGGAGTTTCACTGGCCACTTTTTGATAAAGTTTTGTCGCTGCATTTAACACACGAAAACTCATCTCAAGTTTGGGATCTACTTTTTTATCTTTTTGGTATTCTTCAAAAGGAAGTCCTAAAACATTGGCCAGCTCTCGCAGAGTGTCCACATACTCAAGATGCTTAAACTCTTTGACAAAAGTAATAGCATCGCCTCCGGCACCACAAGCAAAACACTTATAGAGACCTTTGACGTCATTTACTTTTAAAGAGGGTTTAGTATCAGCGTGAAAAGGGCAGACTCCCTCGTGATTGGCCCCTTTTTTAGAAAGGGGAATATAACGAGCGATAATATCGACAATCGAGGCTTGTTTAATCTGATCTTTTAACTGCTCGTAGGCCATTATTTTTTACTCTTAAGAACAATAGATTTAATCTTTGTACCCTGTGATAAAAATATTTTTTCAAACTTCGTTGTAAATTGTGAAAGGAAATGTTCTGGGTGTTCTTCTCGAAGATTTCTTGAATCAACCAGAACCTCAAAACGAGTTTCATTCTTTAAATGATCTTTCATCCACTCGTAATAACCATCATGATCTGTTTTCACATAAAGAATCCCACCTGGAGCGAGAACTTTATAAGCCGCATTTAAAAAGGGCTGTTGAAAAAGACGTTTTTTATTATGACGATTCTTGGGCCATGGATCAGGAAAAAAATAATACAAACTCTGAATCTCAGAATCAGCAAACATAAACTCTAAACGCTCTCCACGTGCACGCATATACTTGAAGTTTTTGTTTTCAAGTTTATCTAGTTTTTTAGCGAGAGCAAAACTTCTTTTAAAACGGTGATCAAGGCCAATGAAGTTAACATGAGGATTGTTCTGACAATACTCATGCATGAAATCACCATAACCAGTGCCGATTTCAACTTCGATGGGATAATCGTTTTTGAAAATATCAGTTTTCCACTTTCCCACATTTTTTTCTGCTTCTTCATCACGCAGAACAAAGGAGTCAAAGACTCCTAATTTATCATGATAGGGATTGTCGTGAGTGTATTTAAACTCTGGATCGTAACAGAAGTTGCCTTCCATTTCATTTTTGTGATTATTCATAGAGAGGGAGGAGTAGCAAAAAAGACGTTTTACGTAAAGAACTAGAAGGGCCCTCTCGTTATCGAGAAGGCCCTAAGTAGTTGAAACTTAATTAACCGATTAGTTTTAAAGCGCCTTGGCCGTTCATGTTGGCCTGGGCAAGTACTGAAGAACCCGCACTAGAGATAATCTGGTTACGAGCATTCTTCGCAGTTTCTTCGGCGTAATCCACATCTCTAATACGACTATTAGCAGATGAAAGATTTTCTGTGTACACGCCTAAGTTATTCGATGTCGATACAAGTCGGTTTTGAAGAGCACCGAGAGTCGCACGTTGTCCTGAGAGCTTCTCGATTGCCGAATCTACCGCTGATAAACTTTCTTGAGCCCCTTCTTTAGATCCTACTTCCAGTGAGTCAATTCCAAGTGAACCGAGAGTTGCATCCATCTGACCAAGTTCGAAACTAATTCTATTTTGGAACTCATCAGCTTTTGTCCCGATTTGGAACTCTTTCTTTTCTCCAGTTCCGTTTAACAGTTTTGTTCCGTTAAATTCAGTTACTTGTGAGATACGATTAAGTTCTTCTTTCAATTGCTGATATTCTAAGTTCGTCATTCCTCTTTCAACATCTCCTACAGTATCTGAAGCTGATTGGACAGCAAGCTCACGCAATCTTGTTAAGATGTTTTGTGATTCGTTTAATCCACCTTCCGCAACCTGTACCATAGAAACTGCATCGTTAGCATTTCGGTTAGCTTGATTCGCTGAGCGAATTTCTGCTTTTAATTTTTCCGAAATCGCGAGTCCAGCTGCATCGTCAGCAGATTTCGTAATACGAGATCCTGAACTGAGTTTTGCAAACGTGTTCTCTGTTTCTGCACTCACTTTTTTAAGTGACCCTTGGGCCTGTAGTGAAGCAATGTTTGTGTTAATTCTGAAACCCATAAATCTATCCTCCTGCTTTACGCATAATTTTCCTCCCTGTAGTGATGGCCGTTCAAACCACCGTCGAGCATACATGCTCTTTTTGTTTTTATTGTTCGACATCGTCACCATGACTTTGTCGTTCTTGCCTTACCGTTTCGGTTTGGAAAAAAAGAACATGAGGAAAAAACTTCCATCATTAGAAGATTTTTTTAGTTTGGAAAAATGAGTTAAGTGGAAGATTTTAAAAGATCGCTTGAGCGGCTTAGTCGGACGCTGTTACTTTTTTTGTTTATTATGGATCATATTTTCGATGATGAGTGCTGCTTTTTTTGCCATGACAGGATTTTGAAGAAGAGTATCGAGACGATTTTTGATCGTCTCGATATATTTTTTATCCTGGAGGTTTGATTCATTAACCGCTTTGTTTTCACTCTTAGAATAGAGTTTTGCTAAGTCCTGTGGAGTTAGTTTTGGAGCGGCCATAGGTGCAATTCCTTAAGCAACAGAGGCTTCAGGAGCACGACGCTTCTGAGAAGCAACTTTAGTCATATGTTCTTCGATAATTTCGAATAGCTCTAGCTTAGTAGATTTTGGATCCATCCCATTTGGCATCACTGAATAAACAACTTCATTATTTACCTCTGAAAAGATAAACCAAGTGTTTCCAATTTTTTGGAAAAGAACATCTTTTACTTGAGATTGAATTTTGTTTGAATTGTTTGTTGAAGTTGTCATTGATACCCTCCATGGTGTTTCTGACTAATTTTTTTTCATTCTGTAAAACTCACTTCCTGTGTGTCTCACATTTAACTTTTCGTACTCTTTCGTCCAAACTTTAGACATTTCTCAAAATTATTTGAAAAAAAATTTGTCATATTAACCGAGCATTCGACTCTGGTGAATTGGGACAAACCCAAAGGGATTCTTTTAAGTTTATCTGCACTGCCCCTACAGTCTAGAAGGCCCAAGTTTGCCTGATAAATAAATTTTAGTAAGCGGATTGAAATCCAATGATTCCGACGAGATTGAAGAGAGTAGAGGCCGTGAATTTATCGGTCTTAGGAGCGTTCCACCAGGCGTTTTGCTGGGCCTTAGTGCTGGTCCTATAGGTATGTTGCCACTCAGCTTCAGCGAAGAATCCAATGACAAAATCGATATCTTTGAGGATTTGTTTACGGTGATATTGAGCTCCGATGCGGGGAGCGAGGGTAAATGATTTATAGTGGCGTTCATCACTCAGGCTTTGCTGACGATCACTTTGTTTAATATTCACTGAATCCCAAGCCCAAACGTTCATCGAAATATTTAAACTCAAACGATTTTTAACTTCTTTGTAAGCATCATAGGTAATGCTTGGGCCCAAACCTAATTTGAAATAGGACTCTGAAGTGTTTCTTCCATTGAAGAGAATATAATCATTTTTAAAACTTCTCAGACTGAAGAGCACCCCTAAGTAGAGGCGATCAAATTTATCATCATGAGCACGTTTTAAGAGTGTGATCGAGACATCTAAAGGACTCTGATAACCTTTGCTTCTGATGTTTTCGATATAACTATAGTTTTGAAGATAAGTCTGAGCGATTCCTAGAGTCACCTGACCTCTATATCCAGTCGGAGAGTAGAGTGGGTATTTGCGAGGAAGGGGCTCATCTAAACGGTAGTCTGTCTCATCAACATATTTAGGAGCTTGTTCTAGTTCTTTTTCATTCTCGTAATAAATAAAAATATGCTCACGTAGGACATAAGCAGTCTTTCCACGGCGATCCAGTGTGGGAACAAAACGATCCTCGGGATCGATATCATAGCTTGTGCCTTGAAAGATCGGATCTTCCTTGGCTTCAGGAGACTCTTTCCATTTTTTTAAAAGCTCAGCTTGTTTTTCGGCCGTGGGAGCGAGATGTTCATAATCAAGATTGGGATTGTATCCAGGGTGAATGCGAATCACATCACCCTTACGAAGTTGCTGAACCACTTTTGAATTTTCTGATTTCTCTTCAAGCATCGGAGCTTCGAGCACAGTAATCACCGCTTCAAGGGCATAGGCCGATGAAACAAAACTCAGAAGAATGAAAAGAATAATATTTTTCATGATTAAAAGACCTGAGAGATCATGAGACCAAGGCTTTTATTGCTTGAGGTATTACTTTTGAGTTTCACTTCTTCCACTTGGTTTTTTAAATTAAACCACTGCTGCTGATAATAGACACTAAAAGTAAATTCACCTAAAAAGTTTTTCGTGGGAAATTCAACTCCGGCCAGTGCCGCATAAGTATTAAATTTAAAACTTCCTGAACCATTCGCTGTTTCATAATTCATGCTCGAGAAAGGACTCAAACGAAGTTGTCCCATCATGCGGATAGGAGTGTTTCCAATAGAAAAATCACGACTGCGAATCATGGGCCCAAATGAAAGAGTAGAGGTCTGAGCATTTCCTGTATCAACTTTATAAAAGCTTCGCTCAAAATGAACGGTGGCACCGATCTTCACAGGAAGCTTCCACTGAGTCATGGCATTCACAAAAAATCTTGAACTATAACCTTGGTTGGCACTGGTATCGTTTAAAATATCGGCCACGAATGATGAGGAGACCATATCAGCTCCAGCCCCCACTTCAGGACGAATCACAAGCTTTCCATCGTAATCAAGAAATGATTTTCTCTCAGTGATGGCCTTATAGCGAGTGGGCGGCACAAACATCGCCGTCTCTTGTTTGGTGGGATTAAAATATTCAACCGCCACTTTATAATCCACATTTCCATTTTTATTAATCAAGTAACGAAACCCATTCTCATCAGAGACTCGATAAGCTTTAACAAAAATCGGACGGCTCACCACTTGGGTCGTATTGGTTTTAACATTCGTGATAGGAATACCGGCACTGATTGAACCGAACTCTGTTCCACTATTTTCAATCTCGGACATATGAATGACTTGGCGAGGAGGACGGTATCTTCTTTCTTGAGCTGAACGAATATTAGTTGAAAGATCATCGACCTCAGCAGACTGATAACTTGGAAGATTCTGTTCAAGCTCTTCGATCGTAGAGAGATCAATCTCATCTTGGGCATGAAGAGCGAGAGGAAGAATAAATAGATAAAGAAGAATTTTTTTCTTCAATTACACTCCACGATGGCGAAGAAGGTTAAGGGACTTTTTAATCGCCTCAAAATTAGAAGGAAATTTTACAGACTCATTAGTCAGGGCCTCATAGGGGACCCATTTATAGTTCTGATGTTCCTTAGGATCTATCTTAACATCCCAAAGCTCATCTAAAACAAAAAGAAAGCATTCTTCTTGAACTTTTCTGTCCCACTGATCTTTAAAAATAAATCCCATATTAAGATCCATCATCTCGACGATAGATTCAATATTCAGCGAAGTCTCTTCAATCGCCTCGCGCAGGGCCGCTTCTTCAAAAGTTTCTTTTTTCTCAACAGATCCTGTGACGTTTTGCCAAAATTCGCCTCTTTTCTTGTTAGTTTCAAGAAGGAGGATATCAAACTGGTTTTTCTGACTAATGGCAGCAATAACCACCTGAACTTTGCGATGACGTTCACTCATAAAATTTTCTCCAAAGCGTGTGATTATATTATAAGGGGTTTGCGCTGCGTCTTCCAAGGATTAATGGCCAAAAACAGCACTTATAAATTGCGTCATAAAGGTCAATTTGATATGAAAGGAGTCTATGTCTGATCTTAATAGTATTGTTTTTAATATCGCTCAAAGTGCGCCAGGATTTCTCTTGGCCATCGTTATTCATGAGTGGGCCCATGCTCAAGTGGCAACTTGGTGTGGAGATCAGACGGCGAAGAACGCAGGAAGATTAACTTTGAATCCAGCGGCTCATTATGATCCGTGGGGAACAATTTTTTTTCCACTACTTGGAGCGATTACAGGTTTTGCCATTATTGGTTGGGCCCGTCCGGTTCCTGTAGATGCGAGAAATTTTAAAAAATATAACCACGGTCTTTTTTGGGTGAGCTTTGCAGGGCCACTTTCAAATTTGATTTTGGGAACTGCTTCGGCTTTCTTTTATGCCATCGTGGCGACAAAAGTTTCGAGCGAGTTTGAATATTATAAGATTTTTTTAGGGATGCTTAGCTTCTCTGTTTATATCAATTTTATCTTGGCGTTTTTTAATTTGATTCCCCTTCCGCCCCTCGATGGATCGAAGATGGTTTCAGCTTTTTTAAAAGGCCCGACCCTTTATAAATACGAAGGGCTTATTCGTTACGCTCCGATGATTTTTATCGGAGTCATGGTCCTCGGGATGATGGGAATCCACACTCTAGGATACTTACTGATGCCAGCTAGATTTTTAGGGAATTTTTTTGTTTATACGTTTATCTCAATGTTTGCGAATTTTTAAGGGAGATCGTTCATGGCCGAAACTGAAATTTTAGTCAAAATAGATCGCTTCGATGGGCCACTTGCCCTTCTACTTCATCTTATTCAAAAAGAAGAAGTTCGTATTCAGGAACTAGAACTGACGACAATTACTCAGCAGTATCTTGATTATCTTCAAAGGATGCAAGACCTGAACTTTGATGTGGCCGGAGAGTATCTCTATATGGCCGCGACTCTGCTTTTCTTAAAGTCACAAACTGTGGCCGATGAATCGCAAAACGAAAACGCTCTTGTCACAGCTGCTGATGAGCTAGGCATTGAGATCACTTCAAAAGGTGACCTCATTAAGCGTTTAGAGGAGCTGGAGAGATTTCAACGTCTCGGACAGCGTCTTTGGGCCCTCCCTAAAAAAGGGCACGAGATTTTCGTGAAGCCAAAGATTGACCGTAAGGCGATTGAGAATTCAATCCTCACTCCTATTGAATTAGATCAGTTAACGGAAACGATGATGGATCTTATCCGTCGTGAGAAACGTAAATATACAGTGATTAAGCGTGACCGCCTCTCAATTAAAGAGAAGCTGATCAGACTGAAATCAATGCTGGTAGTTGGTGAAACAGCGATTTTTGATAACCTTCTTGATAAGGCAGAAACAGGAATTGTTGATAAAGTAATTACCTTTATCTCGCTTTTGGAGCTTGCCCGCCTGAAAAAATTACAGGTATTCCAAAACGAGGATAGAGGAACCATCTATGTTGAGGTTAAAGAGAGTCTAGATAATTTTGATGTGAATACCGCCGATGGCTTTGAGCCTGAAGGTGAAGAGAATACTAAGACAGAAACTAAAGACGTAGCTGCTGCTGAAGCGGCTGCTCCTGTGCAGTAATCAAGGAAGTATAATGGAGATGAACAACGACATCTTTTTTGAGTGGGATCTTTCAACTGAAGCGAATGAAGTTGCTGTAAGCGACGAGTTTGCACTCGAGCTGAATGCCTATGATGAAAAAGAGCAGGAAGATCAATTCTGGATGGCCCGCACTGGTCTAAATCAAGACACTCTTTGTGGAACGATTGAGACTATTATTTTTATGTGTGATCGTCCGATCTCAATTCAAAAAATCAAAGCACAGATTGATGTGGAACTTCCCCTTCGAGTTGTTCACGAGTCTATCGCTCGTCTTCAATCTGAATATGAAGCCAAACACCACGGTCTTCGTCTAGTTGAAGTGGCCGAAGGATTCCAGTTTAGAACAAAAGCAACTTACTCTAAGTTTGTTCAAAACCTCTTTAAGTTCAACGCTCTTGTGTTAACTCCAACAGCTCTTGAAGTTCTGGCCATCATCTCTTACAAGCAACCAGTTTCTCGTGTTGAAGTAGATAAAATTCGTGGTGTGGATAGTTCACATATTATCCGTGCTCTTATGGATAAGCGTTTAGTAAAAATGGTTGGCCGCTCTGAGGAGCTAGGTCGTCCGACACTTTTTGGAACAACTGAAGAGTTCCTTGAAGTTTTCAATCTGGCAGATATCGGTCAGCTTCCTCCTGAATACGAGTTGGAAGAAATGGCGATGAAAAATACGATCGGAACAATTGCTGATATTAAGTCTGTTGTTTTCCGTGGAGAGAACCGCACGAAATTCTCTGCTGATGAAATGGAAGAGTTAGATATTCTTTCACAATCAATCGGTGAGATTGCTTCTGACACAAACTTCACAATGCTTCTTAAGTCTGAAGAGAAAAAGCGCATTGATGGACAAGCAACAGTGAAGAGATCAGCTTTTGATATCTTAGAAGAGTTCGTCGTGAAGGAAGCTTCACTTCGCCAAAATAAAGAAGCCGCTGAATCAGTGACAATCATGAATGTGGTTGAAGCTAAGATTGCTGACCTTGCCCTTGATGGTGTGGTCTTCAATGCACCTGAAGTGGACTTTGAGTTTGAGCAGCAACGTGCAGCTGAGCTAGCCGAGCTTGATGCTGAACAAGTTGAGACTGAAGAGCATACGGCCCTGAAAGATGAAATGACTGAAGAGTGGAACGAGATGAGCCTGAGTGATGAGGCCGAAGAGCTCTCAAAAGCTCTGGATCTTGCCTTTGAAAACCTCACAGGTGAAAAATTATCTGACGAACCACTTGCCTTTGATGTTGATGCTGAGCTAGAAAGCCTAGACTTCTCAATTGATGAAGCAGTTGTAAAAGGAAAAGACTTCGGACTTGATCTGAGCTTCCTTAATGATGATAACAATATTGAAAAAGTAGATTTAAACGGAGACGAGCTCAATTAAGAGCTCGTCATTCTTAAATTCATAACAAAAAACCGCCGGGATGGCAGATTGGAGTATCTATGTCTGAAGACAAAACACAAGTACGTTTACAAAAAGTTATTGCTGATGGTGGAGTGGCCTCGCGTCGCGCTGCTGAGCAATTAATCCTCAATGGCCATGTCACTGTTAATGGTGATGTTTGCCGTACACTTGGAACAAAAGTGAATCCATTAGTGGATGTGGTTCAAGTGAAAGACAAAACTGTTGAAGTAAAAGCAGCAGAAGACAAAATCTATATCGTTTTAAATAAGCCACGTGGAGTAATGACAACATTATTCGATCCAGAAGGACGTGAGACAGTTAAAGATATTATCTATGACTGTTCTGAGCGCGTTTATCCAGTTGGACGTCTAGATTATTTATCTGAAGGTCTTCTCATCATGACCAATGATGGGGATCTGGCGAATAAAGTGATGCACCCGAAATACGAAGTGACAAAAGTTTACGAAGTAAAAGTATTCGGTCACGTACATGAAGGTATCCTTTCAAAAATTAAGCGCGGAGTAATGACTGAAGATGGACTTCTTAAACCAAGATCAGTTCGCGTGATTGAGCAGCTTCCAAGTAAAACTTGGCTTGAGTTCCGTCTCACAGAAGGGAAGAATCGTGAGATTCGTAAAATTTGTGATGCCGTAGAATTAACAGTTGATAAACTTCGTCGTGTAGCGATCGAAGGTTTAAATATCCAGAGTCTTCCAGTCGGTCACTATGTGTACACAACTCGTAAAGAATTGTTCAAGGCCCTAGGGATGAAAGAAGACGGATCGAAGAAAGAAAAATCAAGTGTCTTCATCTCTGCGAAGAAGTCACAGAATACTGAGAAAGTTGCTCGTATTGTTTCACCTAAGGCACGTCCTGCTGATGACAAGAAATACCAGAACTTTAGAAAAGATCAGTATTATACTACAATTAAGAGTATGAACGAGCTTCAAGAGCAAGCCAGAATTGCTGAAGAAGCCGCTAAATACGGACCTAAGGTCTAATTAAAATTGTAGGAAGATCATGGAAGGCGTTCAGGTTAAGAAAGGGAAAATTCTCGTATACCGCGTTTTTGATATTGCCTCGGAGATCGATCTCGTCAAAGTAGAGAAGATCTTCGAGCAAAAAAATATTCAAGACAGATTCAAACTCGATCGTAAAAATCTCTCACTTATCATTTCAAATGCTCCACTGAGAATTCAGTTGGGGCAGATTGAAATGACTATTCAAAATAAAGTATTACCAGTTGATATTAGTGCCAAGGTTTGGCACTTCGGGACTCTCTCACTCATGTTTCAAATTCCTATCATTGAGGGCACTTCATGGAGTGATCTCGTAGGAGTAGCGGCGTGGCTGGAGAGTGATGATCAAATTGATCTACAGGCACGAACAAGAGCGCGAGAGTTTGCTTCAACCATTCTGAGCTCAGTGACTCTGGCCAATGATTGGGATCAGTACGAAGACTACGTGACCTATTTTATCCAAGAGCTTGAGGGCTTCACAGGAAAGATTATCGAGCTTCCAGAAGTGGTGGATGTTCCGGCCCTGATTATTGCTGAGGCACGAGAAAAGCTCTCTGATCAAATCAAAAAAAATATTCTCGAGAACACTCTTCAGTACTCACAAGAAGATCTCGCTATCATCGACTGGAACTCCGCTCTTGTGGTGGAGCCAAGTGGATCAATGGATGTACCTCTGGTGATTGAATTTGCCTTGGGACAGCTTCTCGAGATGCGCTACTACGATGATGTACTCGATCAAAAATTAAATACGCTTTATAACGAAGTCGCCGGAAAAAAGAAGGGGCTTCTCTCAAACAAATACTCGCGTCTGGCCGAAGAGGCAGGGCAAATTTATCTTGAGACTGCCGAGATCGTAGAGACAGTTGAGAATTCACTAAAGGTAGTAGGGGATTTTTATCTCGCGACGATTTTCCGTATGGCCTCAAAACGTTTTCGCTTTGATGACTGGCAGAAAAGTATTAACGAGAAGCTCAGCAATCTTGCCGAAGTTTCAAAGCTCCTTCACTCTGAGGTGAACGAATCCCGAAATCAGCTGATGGAGATTATCATCATCCTTCTGATTGCTGTGGAAGTAGTGCCGCTGGTGTACGGACTAGTTCATTAATTATCAATATTGATTAGATTTTTTCCATCCAGGGTTTCACTAAGTGAATCCACCGAATATTCTACGGCTTGAGTCCCGTAATCCATGTTCTTATTTTGCACAGAGAAGTTAGATTGATTGATGGCCGTGGCCACTTGTTTCATCAGTTCAGCACTGGCGTCGAAGTATTCACCTTCTTCATCAGCGGCCAAGACATGGGCAAGGACTGAGTTAATGCTTTTAATTAGGCGGACTTGGTTGGCAGATAGTTCCTCAGTTGAAAGTTTAATAACCAGTTCTTTATCCGTTTTTCCAGTACCTAAGTTATGCATGTCATGTCCTTTATTAGTGACTCACTAGACCCTGTATCGGGGTAATTGCGAGAAATTTTAGGTATTTATGCTGGAGTAATTTATTTCGGGAATTTCGGCTTTACAGACCGAGTCGCAAAGATGTATAAAGTCTTTAATTTCAAACAGTTTCTCAATTCAGTCGCGGGATGGAGCAGTCTGGTAGCTCGTCGGGCTCATAACCCGAAGGTCGTAGGTTCAAATCCTGCTCCCGCAACCAATTTTCGGTATAAAAAAAGAGAATCAAAAACTCTTTTCAGCATTCAAAAATAAATCATCAAAAACATTAGTAAAACAACGAAAACACAGGGCAAATGTGATTATTCGGTCGAGTTTTCTCACTTCTCGAAGGTAACTGGAAGTCACGCTAAAGACACCTGCGTGGCTACCAAATGTGCTACTTCTGGCTACCAGACTGTAGGATTCTCTCTTTCTTGTGCTACCAAAAATTCCGGTAGCACATACACTCCAAAATCAAAATTTCGAGGGCGGCTTTGTCGGCCCCTTTAGGGAAAACGCTATTTTTTCCTAAAGGGCCATTTTAGAAAACCTAAAACCGAAAGGACGCATCTTATGAAATCACTAACTGCAATCGCAGCCACTCTGGCCGTACTGGCTGTGGCATCTGGAAAACTCCCTTGGATTCTTTTTCAAGTTCGTAAGGCCCAAATTCACCTGATCATTGACTCGCAAGCATCGAAGTGGCCCAAGGGCATGACGTTACCTAGCCACTAATCAGAAGGATTTTATGAAGCACGAATACGGAAAAAATCAAAAAAGAACAAATTGAAGGCAATGCCCATCAGGCCTTCTCAAAATGGGAAGGGATTCGTGCGTCCAAAATCCAAGGTTTATGTATGCGTTTATTACTCGCTTTGAGATCACACCAATCGTGATGGAAGCTGATGCGAGCCCATCTATTGAGGGCTCCCTAGCGAGCGACTGTTGAGAAGTAAGAACGTTTGATCCATAGTGATACTCTTACTAACAAGATCAAGACAGGTACTTCCACTAATGGCCCTATAACTGCTGCGAATGCAGCTCCGTGATGAATCCCAAACGTGGCTATGGCGACAGCTATCGCCAGTTCAAAGTTATTTGAAGCGGCCGTAAAAGATAAAGTTACTGAGCGTGTATAGTCTGCGCCAACTTTCTTACTCATATAGAACGAAACAAAGAACATAATAAAAAAATATGCTGTGAGTGGGATTGCCACTCTTATAACGTCCATGGGAAGTTCTACGATTTTTTCTCCCTTAAGTGAGAACATCACCACGATAGTGAAAAGAAGAGAAATCAGAGTCACTGGGCTAATTCGAGGGAGGAATGATTTTTCGTACCACTCATTGCCCTTAGCTTTAATCAGGGTAAGCCTTGTTAAAAATCCTGCAAGGAATGGAATCCCTAAATAGACCGCAACCGACTGAGCGATTTCACCCATCGTAAAATTTACCTCTAAACTTTTTAGACCAAAAATCTGCGGAAGGTAGGTCATAAAAAAGTAAGCGTAGATTGGAAAAAAGAGAATCTGAAAAATCGAATTGAATGCCACAAGTCCTGCACAGTATTCTGAACTGCCTTCGGCTAATTGGTTCCACACCAAGACCATCGCAATACAACGTGCAAGACCAATCAGAACAAGACCCATCATATAATCGGGTGAATCTTTCAAGAATAAAGCGGCAAGGCCGAACATCAGAAGAGGCCCAATAATCCAGTTTTGAATGAGCGATAAGGCCAGAACCTTCTTATCTTTAAAAACCAATCCGATTTCCTCATACTTCACTTTTGCAAGTGGTGGGTACATCATGAGTATCAGACCGATGGCAATGGGAATAGAGGTCGTTCCTACACTCATCGAATTTAAAGAAACTGAAAACGACGGGACAGCGTAACCAAGGAGAACCCCAAGTCCCATTGCTAGAAATATCCAGAGTGTTAAATAGCGATCTAAGAAGGATAATTTTCTCATTTCAAACGATCTTTCATGTTTTTAATAAAGGTTTCGATTTCATCTCTCACGCGACGATAGACTTTTAAGATGTCTTCTTCATTGGTCATGTCCTTCGTGAGAGTTGGTGGGTCTTGAAACCCCACATGGACAACATTACTCGCAGAAAAATAAGGGCAATTCTCCTTCGCTGAATCGCAAACAGTCACCACAAAATCAAAAGTCACGTTTGGAAGTTCATCTGTAGTTTTGGAATAGTGTTTGGAAATATCCACACCTGACTCCTGCATGACTTTGATGGCCCTTTCATTCATGCCATGCTTTTTTGTTCCTGCTGAATATACTTCAAACTCATGCCCCCAGTGCTTACGGGCAAACCCTTCTGCCATTTGTGAGCGACATGAGTTTCCAGTGCAAAGAAATAAAATCTTCTTCATTAGCAACAACTGCTTTTTGGCGTACCTATTTTAGGGGCACAGCAAGCATTGGCCTTTGGCTTTTCACTAAAAACTTGAGCATCTGCCATCGTTTGATAGGCTTCCCATGCAATACCCGATGGGTCTTTCACCCATGCCTTGTTGGATTCAGCGTAACAGCAAGTTGTTTCACCTTCGCCATATACGCCAAGATCAGCTTTTTTCAAACGCTCGGTGATTTCTGTAAGTTCAGTGCCTTCTTCAACTTGGATTCCAAGATGATCGACACCTTCAGAACTCACACGGGTAGAGATAGCAAAATTGATTTTAGGGTCTTCAAGCATCCATTTGGCATAGTCTTCTTTGAGTTTAGTTGGCTGTTGGCCAAACAACGTAGAATAGAATTGTACCGAGTTGTTTAGGTCTTTTACTCCAACGTGAATGTGAAAGCGTTTCATAGTTTTCTCCTTTTAACATTTACAGTTAAGTCCAATATCGAAGCACTCTTGAACTTTATACTGTTTGATTGAGTCTTGGCTTGCATCACAGGCACAGGCTAATTTTTCAAGACTCGATTTCATTCGTTCAAGATCAGCGATCTTGGTTTTGATTTCTTCAACTTTTGCGAGTGTTTTTGTTTTAACAGTTCCGCAAGTGACTCTAGGCTTTGTATTCAGTTCAAGAAGTTCTTTTACCTCACTGAGAGTGAAACCTAAGTCCTGAGCTTTTTTGATGAAGTTGATTTTTGAGATCAATTCATTCGGGTACACTCGAAAAGCACCTTGCTTTGAAGTAGGCTTCTTGATGAGGCCTTTACGCTCATAAAAACGTATCGTCTCAACCCCCACCTGTGCTTTCTCTGCTAATTTGCCGATCGTTAATGCTTCCATATTAAGCTCCTGAAATAAATCATACACCCCGTACCATAGTACGGGGTCAATAACATAATTTACAATTGTAATTTTAGAGTGTTGGGTCGCTGATTTCCTGACTCAGCAGGGGCTACGCATCTAATTTGAATTAGTTTTCGGCCACTTACGGCCCAGCGT
>DZBG01000030.1 GCA_022729855.1 Bdellovibrio sp. | reverse complement strand
TATGAAGTTATGATGAAGAAAAGTTGCACTAGGAAATGGTAGTTGGGACTTAAAACAAATGCTAAAATAAGAAATTTCATGAAATAGGTCCCCGATTAAAATATTCTCATTTAAATAGGCTTGATACCCTTCAATGACTAGGCTCCCCTGTATTTTTTAGTCATTATTAGTAGTTTTCTTAAGGATTTTTTTTACATAATCATGGAATTCCACTAAAACATCATTCTATGACAACACCTCGCCCTTTTAGTCCTGAACTGACCGCCAAGATCGAGCGTTTTCGCTCTTTTGCGACTCCAATTAAATTGGGCCAGATTCATTTTGATTCAAAACTCATTCTCGCTCCAATGGCCGGAATCTGTAATATTCCTTACCGCCTTTTAATGGAAGACCTAGGGGCCGGTGGAACAGTTTCAGAACTTATTTCATGTCATGGAATCAATTACAAAAATCGCCGCACACTGGACATGCTCAAGATTCATCCTCTCGAGCGAAATGTAGGGATTCAGCTTTTTGGTGAAGACGCAGAGGCCATGAGTAATGCGGCAGAAATCACTGAAAGCTTTGGGCCCAAATTTATTGATATCAATATGGGATGTCCGGTCAGCAAGGTAGTGAGTAAGGGTGGCGGATCTGCCCTCATGAAAGAAGTCCAAAATCTCGCTCCTATGTTTGAGACGATGAAAAAGAAAATGAAAGTTCCACTTTCAATAAAAATACGTACAGGCTGGGACTCTAATACGCGCAACGCTCAAGAAATTTTAAAGATTGCTCGTGAAAGCGGAATTGAATGGGTGGCCATTCATGGTCGAACACGCACACAACAATACACTGGAAGTGCCGACTGGGAGTTTATTGAAAACTTGCATGATGAGCGCAAGCTTCCTCTTATCGGTAATGGTGACCTTCATCATCCTTATGCCACAAGTGAGCGACTTCAGAAAACTGGTTGTGATGCTCTCATGATTGCTCGCGGGGCCCTCAGAAATCCATTTATCTTTTTAGAATCTCTTGATCCAACATACGCCAGCTCAAAACGATCAATCTTCACAGGTCCTGACCATTGGGAAGTAGTCCAAAGACTTCGCGAATATACTGAACAAACTTTTGAAGATGAGCGCACTATTCTGGTTCAAATCAGAAAACTTGTGGTTTGGTTCTCCGCAGGGTTCCCTCATGCGGCCCAATTTAGAGGGCTTCAGTTTGCCAATCAGAACCTAGAAGACTGTATGAAAATTGCTGAAGATTATTTCTTATCAATCTCTAACTCACAGAAATTTATCAATTATGATGAGGTTTTCATGAGTTCAGGCCACGGATAACCTGACTAAAAAAGATGTCTAAACTTTTTCCACCTATTCGCCGATAGGTGGAGTGATGAGAAGATTAATTATTCCACTTACACTATTGTCTTTAGCTGCACAGGCCGGTGCTCCCGACTGTACGGCACTTTCAAATATTATATCTGACATGGAAACGGATCTTCAAAGATCTTCGCTTCCAAATTGCAAAAAAGTTAATATTAAAGACGCAGTTAAAGAGGGTGAAATAGTAGACCCAAATATTACTATTGAATTCGAAAATGCCAGATGCTTTGCTCTAGGGACACTAGAGAGTGAAATTTCAAAAATGGAAGGGCAGCTCGCCACAATTCGCGGACTTCAAGAATTCAGTAAAGATCTTAGTAAAAAAAATGATCTACTCAAAAATGTAGTTACCTCAGAAGCTCTGAAAAAAAATATTGTCGTTCAAGCTAAAAACTTTCAAAAAGGTCTTAAGACTGCCTTTGTGATGGAAAAATTATTGGCCTTCAAGACTAATGACTTCCTGATGCAATTAAAAGAAAGAACAGCTACAGGTGACCTGACGAAAAGAGACTTAACTGAAGTTCTCTCAAAGTCATGTCCGGGGAAAGACTACTGTGAAGCACTCAATGATGTCGTTGGTTATTTAAGTGATGAAGCTGTCTTGAAAGATATCGGAACAGTATTAAAAGACTCTCCTCTAGATCCTAAATCAATAGAGGCCATGAAAACGGCCATCACGATTGTGGAAAATGATGGCAAGCAAACTCCTACGAGTTACGAAAAGATCATGGATACTTTAGACGAGAATAAAGTCGATTTAAGCAAAGTCACTGCCACTAATGATCTTGATAAAAATCTTATCAAAGCGCTCAAATCTGTTCCCTCTTTTACTCCAAATGGAAATCTTTCATTCTTAAAAGAACTCTCTGATTCTAAAAATGCACTCGAAACAAAATCAATTATTGATACTTTTAAATACCTTAATAAAGATGTGAGCACTCGTAATGAGTTGACAATAAAAAGTAAACTCTCTGCTGTGATCAACAGTTATTCTAATGGGAAACAGATGCCAGCAGAGGCCGTCACAAAATGTGAAAAGTTGTTTGATCCCGCTGTTTCATCTGATGAATGTCTCAAGGCCTTAGAGTCTTTTGACCCCGGAAATAGTTACGAAAATGAAAAAGAAACTCTTCTTAGCCTTCGTAGTCTTTCTGACAGCAATAAAAAACTTAATGAGCGTGCTGCCCAGTGTATGAATGAACAAATTCTTATCAATAATACTCAGCTCTCATCTGGACCCAATACTTTAAAAGATTGTGATATTACTTTCATTGAGAAAGAAGCAGATCTCGCCAAAAAACTCTCGGCCTACAATCTCGTTCGTAGTAAATTACTCTCTGAGAAAAAAAGAAATCAAGATTTTAGAAACTATGCCATTGAACGTCTTAATAAAAATACCTGTAAGGTCGACAATGCTATCTCAGAGATCAGTAATTGTGGCGGAATTAATCTAACTAATATTAATCCTGCACTTAATGTTTTAACTGGTGATATTTTAAAAGTTGCCGTTATCTATCAAGCAGAACCTGAAGTCGATATCTCTGGTTATTGTGATAGTGAAGACAAAAAAACAGATTCAGAGTCTCGTATTTGTGAATTCGAAGAGGAAGACGCTAAAGAACCAGTCTTTATTGCTAATGCCGATAATACGACTGCACCGACTGATATTGAGGATGATCGTGCTGGCCATGATGCAAAAATGAATGCACTTTCTGGGGCCATGAATAATATCTTTGGGGCCCTTGGTAACGCTAACCGCACACAAGCCTACAACCCTTACAATTATAACAATCCATATTCAACGTATTCACCGATGACCATTTCAGATAGCTTAACTTATAGCTCTGTCTACTATGGCGGCTATAGTGGTTACTACCCAATGGCCAATAGCTCTCCTTTTGTCTACAACAGCCAACTTTTGGGCTACACAAATAAGGGCACTGGGACTGGGTCAAACTACTCATATTCTGCCGCTGGTGGAAGCACCTCTAGTTATGGTGTCTCAAGCTTCATCCCTACATTCGGTTTTTGACCAGATTTCAAGGCAATATTTTCCTTACATTGCCCCTTAAAATGACCTAAAAACCACTTATTTTAGGTGGTTGAATTCTTTATCTTTAAGAGTGACGACATCTATAGGTATAATATCTAAATCGGGAGTCAAAAGCTTCCGAAACGATAGATGTAATCTGGAAAATAATGACCATGGATTTGAGGTACTTACTCGTCTTATTATTTTTGCTCTCTGCCTGTATGCCGTCTGAGACAGCTAAGCGTACCAATTTATCATCAACTGGAACAACAACTGCAGGAACTAACGGCGGAACAGGGACAACAGTCTCTCCTTCTGAGACCTCATGGAACTATCTTTCTGTAGTTTCAAAATCAGTTTCTTTAAATGGAAGTAACTTAACTAACAGCTATATCATTGGTATCCCTGTTGAAAGTTTTCTTGGAGTCACCAACTCTTCTGGAGCTCTGACTAATTTTACAAATAAGTCTTATTGCGCAGTTGTTGACTTTACTATTAGTGGCTATGACGTTCAACTTCGTGCAGTGGCCGTACCAGTTTCATATTACGATTTTTCTGCTCAAAAAACGGTCCGTATTCTTCGTGTTGATTTTAATGAAGTCACTAGCTCTAGTTCCGCCTGTAACAAACCACTCTTTGCCTTAAACCCTTCAGGAGTTCTGTCAAGTGAAGCCTCTCCTGCACCTAGTGCCATTAATTCTTCTGGTGTGGTTTTTGATGTCAGTACAGTTTGTACAAGTTGTGCTTCCATTTTTTCTTCTAAAAAAGTACGCCTTTTTGAATCACAGAGCTTACAACTTTCTCAAGTTCTTACGACATCAATCGATGTGTCTGGACTCTCTCTTTCAATTGACCCAAGTAATAATTCAAATACCAATAATCCAAGTTGTACCAATGCTAGCTGTCAGGGCACGGGTTATAGCTGTTGTTTAGATAATCAATGTGTAAACGAAGGCTCTATTAGACCTGCGGCTTATTCGCTCTACCCGCTTGAGTTACAAATTGCACAACAACAGATGATGTCAAATCCTCTGATTTATAAAAACTATCCTCAGCTCTATTATGTTTGTGGATCTGCAGTTCCAACTAATCCAACGACAACTTCAGGCTCTACAACAGGTGGATCAACACCTGATCCTTTAGCGCAAATTAATGCTGACTACGCCTGTGTTCAGGAAATTAAAACTCATACTTCAAACGTTCCTTACAATAATGAATTTTTGAATACTGGTTTTACGTTCACTGGTTCTGCTTGTAATACGACTTCTGCTACTGATTCAAATTATTTCATCACTGTGATGCAAAGACTTTATACAACTTGTGGATGTCTTCAGACAGGCATCGTGGCCATGGTGAATAATTGCCCCGCCTATGACTACCGTAAAGATGCAAACAATATTGTAGAATGTTACGTTCAAGAATCAACAGCAGTGAATCCTGTGACTTATAAAAATGTTTCTGTTCCGGCCAGATCTGCCCCACACCGTTATTTTAATGCTAGTGGTGTTGAAGAGAAAATTGGATCGGCTACTTCAGACCAAGAAGGAAATCCTGCTGAAGTTTTTGAATATGTAGATGAAAATAAACTTCTCTACACTGACAAGCCCTTTAGTATGAAAGCCATTCTTGGAAATTTCAGCAGAACACTTGATCAGGCCCAACCTGCTCAAACTGTAGATGTTGAAGTGGATCAAGTTTATCTTTTGAGTACAATTTCTGGTTACTACACTCCTTGCCCTTCATGTGGAAAAGACAGTTGGTTTAACAACTTTACTGCTTTCCCAAGTTCAAGTTATGGAACTGGACTTCAAGCAACTGGACATACAACGACACGTGACATGTGGAGTACAAATACGACAGGTGGTAATTATGAAGATACCATTTTCGGAAGAGCATGCTGGGTACCACCAACAATGCTACCTTTTTCTCAGAAGGCAATTAACTCTACAACAATTGACCCTACAGCAATTCAAACTCAACGTTTAAATCGCTTAAAAACTCAAGCTGCCCTTTTTGCTAACGGCTACCAGCGCGACTGGTATGGATTTAATAAGGGTGCCATCATTGGATCTTTTGATGGTGTGAGCTGGTTTGCTATTGGTAAGGGAAGAATTGTTCGATCGACGAGTAAAAAATTATTTATTGCTATCAATGCTCCCTTTGCAGATCTTGCATCCCCTACAACCAGTGTGGTGAATGTTCAGACTTATGATGGTCTCACTCAGGCCACTCAATTAGATTATGATCCTAGCTATCACCAAAGTCATACTCTTCAAAATGAAGCTGGAAATTGTCAGTATCATCACCAATGTTCTGTGGATTCAGATTGTATTACTAAACTTGGTTGGGAATATATGTGTGCTGATGTCAATGGTCAGCAAACAACATGGCCTAAGTTCGATGCTTACGGAAATGAAACTGGTGAAGCACAAACTGTTTCAATTGAACAAATTCTTCTTCAAAAAAGATTTGGTGGAAGTAACTCTAAGAGATGTGTCTATAGAGGAATGGGTTCTATCTGTCACACAGATGCCAATACTCTAACCCCAGTTAATGATTATAATAAAAGAAAACTTTTAAGTTGTGCTCCTAACTTTTACTGTTCACCACTTAATAGTTCAAACTTTAATACTAAAATTGCTCGTTGGGCTTCAGCTTGGGAAGAAATTCCTGTAGCAAGAAATCATCTCTTTGGACGTGAAGCAAATATTCTAGGTCGCCCTAGAGATTATATGTCATCTGAAACAGTTGGGGCACTCGGCTCACCTATTACAGATAATATTAAAGCCAGCTTTGACGCTTCTACTGCAACTAAACTTGGTCTTTGTCTTCCGGGTAAAGTCCTTCCTACAACAGCTACTTCTTCGACTTTATGGAATCCATACGAGCAACAAAAAGCTCCTGATTCTTCTAAGAGAACAGACTTTATTAATCAAATCGGAAGTTGTAACTCTGGACTGTTTGCGCTTGCACGCCATTCTAGCTGTCCAGTCATTCATACAAATGGTGACTATCTTCAATTCACTCCCTTATTTGCCAGTGAGTCGCAGACTTCATACTCAACAAAATCCACTGCACAAAACTCATGTGGGTTAGAGTCTCTGGATTCTCCAGCAACACTTACAAGTGCTGTGAATACGATCCAGACTTATTCGCCATTTAAAAATATTGAATCTAAACCACTGGCCGAACAAACAGTTGTCTCACCTTCATTTGCAAGAGATGCCTGTCTTCGCCGAGTGGGTGAAGTTTGTAATACAGATCTTGATTGTTCACCAAATAAACTTCATGCCTCAGAAGTGGATCTCTACCCTCTTCATTATTTTGGTAACTCTGCTGAACAACAATTTTATCAAGAGTATTTAGTGTGTGGGCAAGGTGATCCAAAACCTCTGCAATCTGAAACAGCTGATTTCAAGGCTTATGATATGCAGAAAAATCGTTGTTGCCGTGAAGTAGGAAAAGACATCACTACATTTACTCCTTATTCACCAAATTCAGCTGATGGAAACAATGCCTCTGCTACACTCAGCACGACTGATACCCCTGAGACCAGAGGACTTACCCCACTCACTCCAGGTATGGGAAATAATCCAAAAGATGTCTCTCGATACACTCGTTTTGCCACAGTCACTGGTTATGGAACTATTAATAGTCCAGCAGTGACGGCCAATGATGATAGATCAATCAGTGGAGTGAATGGACGCGGACTTCTTACAAGTGCTAGCAATATTATCACTGGGGCTTCAAATCAGTGGAAGAGTATTAGTGAGGCCAACTCTGATACATGTTGTGGTGGTGGATGGATCAGAAAATTCTCTGATGGAAGTACAGACTGGACTCAAACTGATCGACTTAATCTCGATGTTCAAAATTTTAGATGTCTTAATTATAATACTCCTCTGATGAATGAGGATCTTTCTGATTCTTTTAATAGTGGTTATTATAATTCTCAAGCTGCACTTACTAGTGGAGTTCAAAAAGAATATAGTGAATTTTGTATTGATCCACTAGGTGTTTCTGGTGGTTGTTCGCAAGTGACAATTTTAAGTAGTACAACAGAGACAGGTCCTATACTTGTAACTTTTCCGAATGTGGCGCCAGCAGATACTTACCCAACTTGGGAAGCAGGTTTTGAATTAAATACAAGAAAACCAAATTTTTCTACTAATCCATTTTTCTATTACATGCCTCTAAGTGCAGATGGAAAAACTGAAATTAATATGACTAATTACAATGACGGAGCTCCAACCAATCGTCGTAATTTTAATATTTTTGTTCCTATTTATATAAATGATAAGGCCATTGCAAGATGGATGAGTGAATCTCCATGGGGAACGAATCCTGCAAATCCTGGATATAATCCTCCAAACAATATTAGAGTCGTTAACAAAGACGGTGCCTCTTTACCAATCAATGACTGTAAATATACACCTTCACTTCCTGACTTCACTGATTATACCGCCAATGAAACGACTACTCTTGCTGGGCAGTGTAATTCTGATTTCAATCCAGTTGCTTGCTGCTGGAAGTACAATTCAACAGACAGAAGACTTAGAGTTGTTCTTAATCAAGATTATTCAGGAACATTTGGCAACGAGGCCCTTGGTCTCAAACTTAAAATTCTAAGTGTCACTGGAGACTCAGGATTTAGCAGTGATCCTTCATTTCCTAGCCGTACAAACACTTTAAGAATCACAAAACCAGGAAATGATTTATTTTACTTAAATCGTCTTGGAAAATTTGAATTAAGTGGGATCCCTCAAATTACTTATGAACCAATCATGTGTAATAATAATGCCAACCAATTAGTTCCAGGACTTTTCAAATCTACGATTAAAAATTTCAGAGGTGATTTTGAATTAGGAGCAAATTCTTTCTATTCAAACTTGGATCCTGTGACTCCTAGTTACTCTCCATTTTATGCCGCTCAAAAAAATCAATATGCAAACTACAAGGCCCTCGCTGTAGATCCTGTTTTCTCTGATAAAGACTTTAAGTGCTGTACTCCACTAGGAAAAAATACGAAGAGTGCCAGTACTTGTTGTTCAGGATATGGAGTCGCTGCAGGTGCGGCCGGAAAATTCACATGTATGCTTCCAGTAGGTGCTGATATCTCAGTTTATTTTAATCGTCTCGTCTCGAATGAAGGACGTGGAGCTGATCAACCTGGTGGTGGATTAGTTGAAGCAGACTTCAATACTAAAACTGGTGAGCCACTTATCACAAATGCAGTAAACCAAAAACTAAGCTCACTGGGAGCTGCTTACTGTGCCGGAGGAAAAACTCGCCAAGGTGGGGCCTTCGGAGGATTTAAACCTGAACCACTCGGACCTCACTCAGTGGCAGGACAAACAATTTATAGTATCGTAGATTCAAGCAACGATAGTGGTAACGGATCAAACGCAGGACAGACAGTGAAGACAGGTTATACTGCATTTACTACGGGCTACCGTTGGAATCACCACCTCTACTGTTCAGAATAAATAATTCATAAGGAAATTTTTATGCCGAAAATACCAAAAACCCCTAGCGAGTCATCTGTAGAAATGCGTGAAATGGTTATGCCTCATCACACTAATCCACAGAACACTGTCTTTGGTGGAACTGTGATGTCTTGGATTGATATTGCAGCTGCCATGGTTGGTGCCAGACACTGCAACCGCCCGGTAGTGACTGTTCATATTGATGAAATCAATTTTATCGCTCCCATTAAAATGGGTTATCACGTTCTTATTCAGGCTTCACTCAATTATGTCGGACGCACATCAATGACGATTGGAGTAAAGGTGACTTCTGAGAATCCTTCTACTGGAGAATGCCGAGTGACAACTAAGGCCTACCTAACATTCGTGGCCCTTGATGATCTTGGCAAACCTGTTGAAGTGCCTGGGATTCGCCCAGAATCAGAGGATGAAATCAGAAGATATGAGAACTCTAAGAAGAGGGCCGAATCGAGAAAAAATTTAAAAGATCAGCTCACTTACAAAAAATAGACCAAAAAAAAAGCCTCCATTCGGAGGCTTTTATGTGTGTGTGCAGGAATTAACGTTTCTCATATTTTTAGACCATTTAAGATACGTCGTATTTATTTAATTAAACCGTCAAACTAGCAACCTGTCAAAATTTTCCTACTATATCTAGTGTTTTTCTTTGTCAAAAATCTGACTTTCGCACAAAAAAAAAGGCCCTCGTAAGAAGGCCTTAAATCAAACAATGCGTTTAAATATTAGTTATTGTGACTTTTCGTTAATTTTTTCTTACGAGCAAGTCTCTTAAGCTTAAGACCGCTTTTTTTGTTTGTTTTAGCTTTTTTGGCCGGCTTTGATTTTTTAAGTTTTTTCATTGTAGATCCCCCCAACACGATTATTCAAAATTAGTTTATAATACTTATACTCTACAGATCCATTTTAAGGAAATAGTCATGGGAAGATATCTTGTTTTATTTATGTTGTCGACAACGATCATCTGGGCAAACACTAATAAAAAAGAAAATTCGGACCTCGAGATCCACCTTCTCCCACAGGAAACCAAGGGGCTGGACGGTGACCACATCTTTACAGGATGCCCCGAAAACTCTGAGTGTGACCAAATCATGGGGCTTCAGTTCCAAAGATGGCAAAACCTCCTGAGAAACCTGCAGGCCAAAGAAAAAGACCCAAAAAAACAAACTCAATTCCTTCAAGGCTTTCTTGATCTCTATGGAGTTCCGGCCGAGTTTTACACAAACCTCAGGACAACAAAATCATTTAAACCCATGTACTACAACTCGCCTTGTAGAGATCACAATCCAAAAGGAAAGCCTCTTGAACGTATTCTTCGAGGGACAAGCTTCATCAAAAAAACAACGGCCACCTCCGTTACGATTTGGCGTGACCAAGCAACGATTGAGATACCTGTGAGTGATGAAATTCGATTGGCAAAACTCGATATAATTAACGATGACTCTTCTCTTTCATACTTAGTTCCACTTGAGGAGGAACCAATCTTTGTCACAAAAGATGGGCCAGTATTCTTAAGAGAGGATGATGGACTGTTTTATGGACTACAGATTCAAAACTCTGGAGATTGGAAAATTATCACACTCAATTTTACTAATCTTTCATTTTATGAATCGAAAAAGAATCTTCTTGATTGCAATAAGTACAAAACAAGGCCAACAGCTTCAGCACCATTTGAGACAATTATATGTAAAGAAGTTTGGGACGACTCTTTGAAAAAGAATCGCCCTATCGTTTTAAGAAGAGGCTGCTCATTCTAATGAGTGAGCATGGCACTTTGTACAATTGAAAGTCGTTTTTTTCTTACTTCAACTACGTACTGCTGAACCCATTTTGCTCCTGTTCTTTCAAGAAGCTCATTTTCAAGTAAATTAAAACTCGTATGGGCCACAGAGAATGGAGCCTCAACCGTTTTTAAATAATAGAGATGAGCAAAAACGGGCATTTTTAAAAGTGATTCCATGGCCTCTGGTGAACGGTGAAAACTCTCTTTGGTAGAAAAGTATGTCACAACATTTTCAAGCTTATAATAATCATCACTCACTCCCTCATCACAAAGAAGATCAAGCTCCGTCTTCACATTGGCAAGAAGTGTTGAACCTTGTTTTTTGTAATTAAGATTTGATTCAGGAAAATACATGGCATACGACTGCATCGTTCTAAAAAGCTCGCCTTTATACGATGACACCTTTAACTGTTCATCCATTGTCGTTTTGTCATGATGAAACTGAGGGCAAAAACTAAGTGTGGCCCCTTTGTTCATCAAAAATGAAAGCTGATGATACTGCTGATAAAGAAGTGAGAAATAAACACGACGAAGACCACGTCCCTCACTCTTTGAACTCTCACTCAGTAAACTCTCCACCTCCTCATCTTCAGTCTGAACACTGGCCGGAGCACGGTTTGTTTTCTGCTTAAAATGCTTATCCTGGGCCTGGGCCACAAGATCTTTATCTACCGTAAATGTATATGTGTCTGAAGACGCAAAATGTTCTGTTAAAGAACTGCAGCCTACAGCAAGAAAAGAAATTAATAAGGGTGATATCCATTTCATAAGGCCTCCCTGGCGATACATTCTTTTTCGGAATAATGCCCAGAAATCTTGATTACCTGCTCCTTTTAGTTCAGTATATAAGTTATGAAATATTGGATCATGAAATCAGAACCTGATGTCTTTTCTTTCTCTGACCTCAAAAAACGTCCTAAACAGACGGAACACTGGGACGGAGTCCGTAATTATCAGGCCAGAAACTTCATGCGTGATGAGATGAAGACAGGAGACCTCGTACTCTTCTATCACTCAAACGCCGAAGTCATAGGTGCTGCAGGAGTGGCGAAGGTCACCAAAGAAGCCTACCCCGATCACACTCAGTTTGATCCTAAGTCAGACTATTATGACCCAAAAAGCACACCAGAAGCTCCACGCTGGTTCATGGTCAACGTCACTTTCTACGAAAACTTTTCTCGTGTCGTCACTCTAGATGAAATGAAAAAATATAAAGAATTAAAAGAGATGAGACTTCTTCAAAAGGGCAACAGGCTCTCTGTTATGCCTGTCACCCAAGAAGAATTTGAATTTATCGTTTCGGTTGGAAAGTAATTTTTTGATATTTGTTTTTCACTAATGATTTAGCACTTACATCTGTTGTGATCACTTCAGTTTCTCCACCATTAGGATTAACTGTGAACTCATAAGTTCCAGCAGGTAAAACTTTATAAAACTCACTATCACTGAAGGCATAGCTCCCTAGATCAATTGAGTCTGGACTTGTCTGAACAACTTTTACTGATCCACTGATATTTTTCTTAGAAAGTGTGAAACCTGCACCACGGTGAACTTGATTCATTAAATAAAAAAGTGAATCGTGATTATCTTTATAGAACTGCGGAATCTGACTATCGTTTGGCCACTTAGCATCTGAGAGTTCAACTGTTAATTGCAGATCATTAAACCAAGTATAACTCCAGTCTTGCATACCACCACGAACGATATACCAGTCAGCACCATTCGTAATCCCACCAGTAAATTCTCTTGAATTGACCATAGGCTTATTTGTTGTTGCATATCCATTAGAGAGGTCTTGAACAAAAGCATCAAGAGGATGACGTGCTTTTTTTGAATCCCATGGATAATTCACAACTACTGCTCCACCATGAAAATTTGCAGAAAGTGAAAATTTACGTCCCGCTTGAAATTTCATCACATGCTGAACTTCAATTTCTCGGCCTATGCTAGAACTTTGTGAATCAGAAATGATATCGGGGAAATTTCTATTTAAGTCAGACCCGTTAGCATTGGCACGGGTACGCTTCTCTGATCCATCTGGATTCATAGAAGGCATAATAAAAATCTCAGTACTGTTTACTAATTTTTTAACAGCAGCATCACCGGCCGAATACTTTTCACCAATCTCGGCAATAAGACTCACCATGAGCTCGCGCCCAGTAATTTCATCTCCATGCATTGAAGAGATATATTTGAACTCAGGCTCAACTTCATCTTTTTCAACATTATCAGAAATCTTAATCACCCAAAGTTCTTTGCCTTTAACTGATTTTCCAATTGATTCCATTTTCATGATTGATGGATATTTCGCGACAATAGACTTAAGAGTTGAAGTCATCTCTGCAAAACTAGGATAATTTGCGAACATCGATTTATTCATCTTAGGCATATCAATGGCAACAAGACCGCGAGATCCTAAATATTTGAGTAATCCCTTAGAACCATAGGCTTCAAAACCTTCAGAGCTAACATGGTCAATCTCAACCGATCCAGCGCTCACCATATCTTTGATTGAATCTGGGCTCCCTAGAACATAAACTTCTTCTTCAATTTTAATTCCAGCAAAAGCAGCTGAACTCATCAACATGAGTGCAATAGCAACAGACTTAAAGTTCATTTTGAAATCCTTATTCTTAAACTTAAACGGTAACTCTCGGATACTACCTTTTTGTAATACATAGCGTGAAGTTACAAGTTCTTAATGTGATATTTTTTTAGATTTAGCGAAAGACGTAAAGGTGATTTCGCGACGTATAAAGCGTCAGATAATCATCAGTTGTGACTAAGTCAGAAAAGACTGATGAGTAGCTATACCCCATGGCAAATGAGTCCACCACTTCCATTGTCAGTGGATCAATAGCACGAATTTTTCCATCAAAAGAAGCGGCCACAATATGATCTTTCCACCATGTGACAGCACTCACTGGCTGCTTAGAAATGGTAATCGTTTTAAGTTTTTCACCTGAGAGACTAAGAAGAATGACTTCTCCATCATTCGTTCCCACTAAAAGCTGCTGACCTTTTAAATAAGGATGGCTCATCACACTGATACCAAAATTAATCGCAACTGCACCAGTTTGTGGATTCACTCCCATCAGAGTTCCAGAAGGAGAACCCGAAACAATCATTGATCCAGCAAGAAGAGGATTTAAGTCGATATCTACAAATTTAGCGTGATCAATAATTTTAGTTTCCCAAAGAAGACTTCCCTCTTGAAGAGAAAGGGCCCCAATAAAACCATCAGCAAATCCCACAATTACTTTTTGATCTAGGATAAGTGGTTTAGTTGTTCTTTGTAGAGTTGTAGTAACTGGTACTGCTCTTTTATATGACCAGAGAACCTTCCCTGTTTCAGCATCAAGATTTACGATTTGATGTCCACGAAGATAGATAATTAGTCTGCCTTGAACAAAAACTGGCGCACTCTCAATGGGAGAAGAGAGATCAATGGCGTATTTCATCTCGCCTGTCAGATAGTGACGAACAAAAAGTCGTCCTGTCTCAGATCCGTAGGCCACAGACTCACCAAAGCGTGCCACAGGGGCGCCAAGAGCAACTTTTTCATCTGAGGTCCAAAGAAGTCTTCCCGTCTCAAGATCCATGGCCATCATCTGACCTGAAAGTGTTCCTTGATAAACAATCTCATCATAAATACGAGGAGCCCCTAAACCAATAGGTAGATTTCCAGAGACGTATTCAGGGTCTAAATTTTTGGCCCATGCCATCTTAAAGAAATTTGAATTCTGCTCAGGCTTGTCTAACTTTTTTAAGTGAGAGCAAGCCGAAACAATAATAAGAAGAGCAATGAGTACAAATGATTTCATCAAAAATTACTTAACTTCAGAAAGATAAAGCTTAGCAAGTTTTGCGTACTCATCATTTGGGTAATTATTAAGAACATACTCAAAACTAGTTTTAGCTTTGTCTTTATTTCCCATTGCAAGAGAGAGGCGGCCAATTTCAAGATAAAGTTTTGGCTTAAAGAGTGAATCTTTATTTTGAGCAACCACTTCAAGAAGGGCCACAGCTTCATCGTTTTTCCCAAGTGACTCAAGAATAACAGAGCGCTGGAAAGCAACAAATGTTCCTGTGATCGCTGATCCCTTTCCTACTTCAAATGATTTAAGAACTTCATCAGCTTCAGCAAATTTACCTTGATCAAAAAGAAATTTACTCATTTCAAGAGAAAGTGAAAGCATAAGAGGAGCAGACTTAGCTTGGTCTGGAAGGGCACGGAATAAGCTCATAAGCTCGTCCACTGGAATTTTTTGGGCCTTCGCTTCAGTCCAAACCTTAGTTTGGAAATCAAAAATCTCAACGGCAGCAGCATTATGAGAAGATTGAACAGATTGCTTCCAGATAACAAAACCAATTGTCCCTACAACCAATGCAATCACTGCAGCGATAAGAAGTTTTCTGTACTCATAAATATTATGGCCCAGATCTGTTTTATTAAGACTTTGTTCTAGAGTTTGAGTTTGACCGACAACTTCTGACATAGTTAATCACCTTATATTTGTTAAATTCACATAGAAGTTTAGGGCCCAGAGACAAAGGTTGTCAAAGATCAAATCATTCCTTAGACTTAAATCATGACGCGAATCATTTTATTTATAGCAATTATCTGTTCAACCAGCTCAGTTTGGGCCACTGACATGCGCGGGAGGCTAGGCGTTGGAATGAGTAACCAGCTCGCCAATGATTTACCTGCCATTTCTATAAAAATGCAGCAAAACAAGGTTTTTGCTCTAGGTGCTCTCCTTGGGTTCAAATCTGATGATGATCATACCCAATATGGAGCAGGAGTTCGTGTTTTCAGGCTCATTTTTGATGAGCCGCAACTTAACTTTTATATGGCCGGAACTTTTGCCTCAATTTCCTACCTAGATGACAAAGATAAAGAGAAAACGGGCTATCAAATTGATGGGACTCTGGGGACGGAATTCCATTTCACAGGTCTTGAGAGTCTTGGTTTCAGTTGTGAATTTGGGGTTTCAGTTAACGATACTGGCAAAGGAACAACATTCCAGACTTTAGGGAATAATTTCCTTAAAGCAGCAGTACACTTTTATTTATAGGACTCCATGAAATACGGCTTACTCTTATTCATTCTTCTCTTCCCTACACTTTGTTTGGCCCAGTCAAATGACCAAATTCTAAATGAGCTTGAGGACGATTCAACTCTGGGTGGAGATATTTTTTCGGATTTTAATGAAGACCTTGAAGCCTCAACAGTTCTAGAAGATGAGCGCTATTACCGTTATGGGCGCTTCTTTTCAGTAAATCTTGGTGTAGGTACGACCACATTTACTGGAAACAGAGGACAGGCCTATGATGATAATCCTCCAACATACCACTTATCAGTAAATTATTTTCTCGATTTCCAAAATGTAGTGGGAACAGGGATTGAGTATTCTAAACATACGATGATTTTAGATACCTCAACAATTATTCTTCCAGGGGCCAATGTTGGGGCGGTTGAGACAAGTTTTCTTCGCGCTTTTTTTCATTACAAATATTATGTTGATACGACTGACTTAGGCACGGCCTTCACTTATTCAAACCCTCACTTTATTGGGCGGTTTGAGTATTGGTATCAGACCAATAAATTTATCGATCAAGATTCTCTGCCTAATCAAAAAGGTGGCGGTGTTGGAACTGCGGCAGGTTTTGGGCTTGAATTTCCGGTGGAGCTAAAAAAATCTTATATCGGCGTGCAGTTTCTTTATCATGTCGTAAACTTTTTTGATAAGTACACGCAAGATTATCGTCAATTACCGGCCGATCATGCACAGGCCAATACGTCTACCTATGGGTACGAAGACCTCACAGGTAGCGTAATCTCGGCCGTTATCAGCTATAACTTTACTTGGTAAAACTTTTTCCCGTCTGCTTCTCAACTCTTTTCATACGACGTTCAATATCTGTCGATGTTCTAAAGATTAAGTGAACAGGTGTATTCACAAGTTTAAACTCACGACGAAGTCCATTCACTAAATACTTTCTATAATTCACAGGAATGCCTTGTGACTTATTAGAAAATAATAAGAATGTCGGAGGATCAGACTTGATCATCGAAGCATACTTCACCTTAAAGCGAGCAGTACCACCACCAGCAAGAGTCACTGGGTTTTTATCAATAAGACTTGTCAAAGAGCGGTTAAGAGCACCAGTCGGCACCTTACGGTGACGAGTGATAATCGTGCGTCTCAGAGCTTCTTTAAGATAATTAATATTACGGTTCTTCTGAGCTGAGATAGTGACTAGCTGACAAAATGAAAGCCAAGGAACTTGCTCTTCAAGATCACTCATCCACTCTTTTTTCTTTTTAGCATCAGTAAAAGTATCTTTTAATAGATCTATTTTATTTAAACAAATAACTAAAGACTTACCTTTTTCAAGAGCGATATCCAAGAGTCTTCTGTCTTGGTGAGTAATTCCGAGAGTGGCATCGATCATAAAGACAACAACATCAGATTCAGTAATTGATCTCAGTGAGCGGTAAACCGACTGAGTTTCAATAAATCCTTCAACCGATTTTGCCCGTCTGATCCCAGCTGTATCAACCAATCTGATTGAACGGAAACGATTGACGTATTCGTAAGGAATCTCTTCTTCTTGCGCATCAGAAGATCCAGAGAGATCTGCACTAATTGTTGATTCGATATCACGATTAGAGAAATAATCCTCTTCAGTCACTTCTTCGTTATACGAGAATTGTGCCGAGTCAGAGTTATACTCTTCATCAAATCCAATCTCTGGACTTGTTTGTCCGTACTCAATAAAGATTCTCTCTTCTGCTTCAAGAAGTAGTGGATCTTCATCCACAATATCTCCACGCTCGCCGTAGAACTTCATCTCAGTAAAAATTTCTTCGTTTGATCTTCTAAATTGGTTTTCTTGTTCTTTAAGAACTTCCACATCAGGACCAAAGAAAAGATCAATATAACCTTCAATAGGATCCACCGTTGTTCCTGCAATATCAGAAACCAGAGCACGCTGAGCTCCTACTAAACAATTTAAGAGTGTCGATTTTCCAGCGTTTGGTGCTCCCACGATTGCCACCGATGAAACCACTTCGTGACGAGGTTTTACACCTTTTTGAATATGTTCTTCTTCATCAATTGTAAGTTGTTTTCTAAAATCTGCAGCTTGAACCTTAAGGCGCTCACGTAAAGTGATAAAGCCACGGTTATGTTCAGCTGAAAGCCTGAACATTTCTTCATCATCAATTCCTAGTTCATAAAAATCAATTTGATCACCCTCTTGTTTTTCTGAATCAAATTTATTGATCAAAATCCAAACAGGCTTTTTTGTTGAACGGATATAATTTGAAATTTGTTTATCATATGGGAGAAGTCCTTCACGAACATCAACCACAAAGAGAACTAAATCTGACTCATCAATAGCGATTTTTGCATGATCGGCCATAAGATTAAAAAATGGATCAACATTATTCTTTTTCTTATGAGTATCGATTTCAATTTTCTCTGGATAGAATCCACCAGTATCCACAAGAATGATGTCTTCATTCGGTGATTCCTCGAGTGTCTTTCTCTCAGAGTTATCTGATTCATCAAGAGTCAAGATGCCGTAGTGGCGATCTCTTGTCACTCCTGGCTGGTCATGAGTCATCGCAAGCTTTGCTTGTCTCATTAAACGATTAAAGACGGTGCTCTTCCCTACATTGGGGCGCCCAATGAGAGAGACAACCATTGATCTAGTTTTCATTATTTTTTTCTCCATACGCGGGCCTGAGTCTGCGAGCGAGGAAGACCTATTTCATCAAGCACAAAATTATTATTAAACCATTTTGGCGAAACTTTTACGTGAAGGTTTAAGTGAACTTTTCCACCAACCATCGCCTCAATCTTCTTTCTAGCTTCAGTTCCGATTTCTTTAATCACTGATCCTTTGCTTCCTACCACAATCGCTCTTTGCGAAGGACGGTTCACAAGAATACTCGCAGAGATATGGGCCTCGATTGGACTTTGAATATCTCTTGTCTTCATATCTTTATATTCATCAATAACCACCGCCACTTCATAAGGAAGCTCTTCATTTAAAATACGGAAGGCCTGCTCACGAATATACTCAGTCACAAAAAATCTCTCATTCATATTTGAGACATCCCCAGCTGGGTAAAGGTGCGGTCCATAAACTGAAGCATCTTGAATCGCTCCTGTCAGAGTATGGATATTTGTTCCTTCTTTTGAGCTAATAATAAAATAGCGCTCAATCGCTGGGCATAACTCAACTAATTTTAAATAAATTTCTTTAATTTTATCTTCGTTAATACGAGCAAGATCTGCTTTCGTAAAAATAACCCACGTTTTAGATAATTCACCTTCAAATGTTTTTAAGATATCTTTGAAGTCATCCACTAAGAATGCCCCTAGATCTAAAAGAACAAAGTTCAGATCTACACCTTCAGCTCCCATTTGAGCTTGGTGATTCATACGCTTATTTAACTCTTGGTTTGAAGCATGGATTCCCGGAGTGTCGACAAGGATAACCTCAGTTCTATCAATCAAAAAAGTACAGTGAAATTGATTACGAGTCGTTTGTGGCTTTTGAGACACAATCGAGAGATCAAAACCGATCAGATGATTGATCAGTGTACTTTTTCCTGCATTGGGTTTTCCAAGAACAGCAATACTGATGGCCTTGTTGTGCGGATGTTGATTTTCTAAAAGCATAGGTGACTCCGTTTGGGTTAAAGAGTAGTCAAATTATTTGTTAAACATTCTTGTGCACATAATAGCTCCCCTTCTTTTTTAGAAGGAGCAGTGGCCTTGGTGATGAACTTTTCTTCAATAAAAAGAGAAGTCTCAAAAAGGATTTTTTTATCTTGAACTTGTTCTACACTCTCATAGCGTGGCAGCGACTTGTAACGTTCAAGACAGAGCTCTTGAAGCTTTGACTTGGCATCAAAGAGTTCAAGATTTTTCAGATCAAAATATTTTTCATTCTTATCAAAAACACGGTTTAAAAATCTTGAGGCCATCTCCACTCCACCTTGGCGGTAAAGGGCACCTAAGATTGCTTCAAAAGTATTGGCCAGCACTGAGTCTTTCTCATGAGTCTTCTGCTTCCACTCACCTTTCCCCACGAGGATAAATTCAGAAAGTTTAAGTTCGCGAGACAGGGTCGCCAAAATTTTCTCATTCACTAGTGAGCTTCTCATCTTAGAGAGCTTGCCCTCACGTACATCTGGATAAAGAGTGCAAAGCTTATCTGTTATCCAAAGACTTAAAACTGCATCCCCTAAGAACTCAAACTGCTCATGATGGTTTCCACCATTTTCATGAGTAAAACTTGGGTGCGAGAAAACGGTGCGAAGAAGGTCATCACTTAGATTCAGATCATGAATATGATTAAATTGGCCTAAGGCCTGATCGATAGCAGAAGCGATCAAAGGTTGATCACCATCATAGCTATCACTGAGAATAGAAAACGGTCGAGGAGCAGGCATCTAAAATCCTTGGAGGTCGTCTATCTTAAAGGCCTCGAAAGCACTTTAAGCAAAATAATATGCAACCCTAACTTTAACTTCAGGGAAGCTTTTAACATTGCGCCTTATACCTCTACAATTCCCCCCTGTAAAGATTACTAAGCCCAGTGATTACGTGAGACCCCTTTGCTCACTGCGTGATAACTACTCCAAATATCTATATTAACTGGAGACAATAATGAAATACCTACTTTTAACCGCAATCTCTTTATTCGCCTTTAATTCATTTGCAGGGGCCGGTGCCCTCTCATGTTACGACAGTAGCAATAACCTCGTCATGAAGCGCAGTCTTGAATCTAAGAGTGTTAAAACTGCTCTCAGCTTCAATGACATGAAGACAGATAAATACTCAATTGATGTGAGCTATAATTCTGCCACTCATATAATGAATTATGTCATCTATGAGATGAATTCTGGCCTTGATTTAGACTCAGGTGAAACTGAAGTGGTGGCCGGAGAAAAAGTTCAATTCGTTAGCGGTTATTACTGCGTAGTTCAATAATTAAAGTCAAAGCGCCCTTAATGGGCGCTTTTCTTATTTTTCGTATTTTCACTCTGTAAAAGGAGGAGTAATATACGAACCCATGGAACTAAAATTAATTGAAGAACAGACTCTTTTTCTTAAAAACCTTGAGACTCAAGGCAAGAGCTTTAATACTGTCAAAAACTATAAGGCAGATCTCAACTGCTTTAATGAGTTTCTTGCTAACAAACAAAAAAATCTCAAAATTAAAAGTTTCACTCTCACTCAGGTTAATGAGTACTCTCACTATCTCAATGAAAAATATGGCTCACCTAATTCAATTCGCAGACGTGTGCAGGCCCTAAGGCTCTTTTTTGATTTTTTAATTCTTAAAGGTGTTTTTCCTGAAAACCCATTAAAGAAGATGGCGGTCTCGCCAAAGGTGCTTGACGTGCCAAGGCCCACGCCTTTTATTCAGATCACAAAATTTTATCAGCATCTTCAAAAAGACTTAAAACATGCTGAAACTCCACTGGCAAAATGCGTGGCAAGCCGAAATATTATTCTCTTTCATTTGATCTATGGAGCAGGACTCAAGGTTTCGGATCTGGCCTCTCTTCCATTCCCCTCTATTCTTAAAGAGAAAGATGGCCATAGAGTTTTAGTTCAGCATCCAAAACGTGACCCATATTCTATTCCTCTTCCAAAACTTTTTAGTCGTGATTTTAAAGTTTATAAAGAGCTCTATTTTGAGCAAATGAAAACGGACTCAGTGGAATTTGATACTCTCCTTTTTAATTCTAACCCCTACCGCATGATTTCAGGCGCCCTCTCTCCTCGTGGGACTGAGTTATTATTTGAAGACTGGCGAAAAAAATTAAAAATAGAGATCACTGCAAAATCTCTGAGACAATCTTGTATTTTTAAATGGATTAATCTCAAAATTCCAGACACTACTATTAAAGAGTGGCTGGGAGTTGCTCCTAATTACACTCTTGAGCTCTATACTGATGTGCTTATCAAAAAGCCCATGGATTATGTCTTCTCTGAAATGGAGGCCGTTCATGACTCTTGATGAAGTCTTTATGAAAAGGGCCTTTGACCTCTCTTTGGCCGGGGCCGGAAGTGTTTCACCAAATCCCCTGGTTGGAGCAGTCATTGTTAAGGACGGAAAAATTATCTCTGAAGGATATCACGCCGTTTATGGTGGAGATCATGCTGAGCTTGATGCCATCAAAAAGGCCACAGTGTCTTTAGAGGGCGCCACTCTTTACTGCACTCTTGAACCATGCTGCCACACGAATAAACAAACTCCACCTTGTGCTCAAAGAATAGTAAAAGAAAAATTCAGACGTGTCGTCATTGCCAATCTTGATCCCAATCCCCATGTTAACGGTGGTGGAGTAGAAATTTTAAAGAATGCAGGCATTGAAGTTGAGTCTGGAATCCTAGCGAGTCTTGGTGAAGAAATTAATGAAGCCTTTTTTATCACTCAGAATAAGAAGCGCCCCTATATCCATTTAAAACTCGCTGCTACTTTAGATGGAAAAATAAGTATGCCAACTGGTGAGTCTCAGTGGATTACTTCACCGACTTCACGTCAGTATGTGCATGAACTCCGACGTACTCATAGCGCAGTCTTAGTGGGAGCCGAGACAGCTCGCCTTGATGATCCCACTCTTACCGTTCGCCTTCCTGATTTTAATGGAAAGCAGCCTTGGAGACTGGTTCTCACTGAATCGGGAAATCTCCCACCGACTCTTAAACTTTTTAATGATGAATATAAAGACCGCACAGTGGTCTTAACAAAAACCAAAATTTCATTTTTAAGCGATGATCAACAAATCATTTTCACTAATCTTGCGGATCTCATGAGTAAACTTTTAGCAAAAAAGATCACTTCTCTTTTTGTTGAAGGTGGCCCCATGGTGGCCACTCTCCTATTAAAAGAAAAACTTGTTGATCGACTTAGTTATTTTATTAATCCTTCATTACTTGGAGTTGGCCCATCGGCTATTTCAGATATTGGAGTTAAAACTCTCGCCACTCGTCCTCGTTTAACAGAGGTTAAAACAAAGCAATTTGAGAGTGATATTTATTTCACAGGAAAAATTTTATGTTCACAGGATTAATTCAAACTCTAGGAACTATTGTTTCTATTACCCCCAATCAAGAAGGCAAAGAATTTGTCATCCGTGCTCCGGCCATTATCAAAGAAGTTGGGATCGATGATTCCATTGCAACTAATGGTGTGTGTTTAACGGCCACTCAAGTGCAAGGTGAGACGTTTAAGGCCCAGGCCGTTCATATGACTCTCCAAAAAACCAGTCTTGGAAGTTTAAAGGTGAATGACAAAGTTAACCTTGAAATGTCTCTGAGACCATCAGATCGCCTCGGCGGGCATTTTGTTTCAGGACATGTGAATGCTCTTGGAAGTGTGACAAATATCACAACCAGAGGGGAAAACTGGGAAATCGAAGTGAGTTTTCCTAAGGAGCTTCGTAAGTACATGATTTCAGAGGGGTCAATTACCCTTGATGGGATTAGTCTCACAATTGCCGATTTAAAAGCAGATCGTCTTAAAGTGGCGATCATTCCTCACACTCTGGAAAAGACTACACTCCATGCTAAAAAGATTGGAGATAAGATCAATCTTGAGGTAGATATGCTAGCGAAATATATAGAAAACTTCCTACGTTTTGATACGTCTGGAAAAAAAGATGAATGGGCAAAAAACTTTTTTGATGTGAAATATGAAGAATAATAAAAGACCTCTAGATACTATTGAATCGGCGATCCAAGATCTTAAACTTGGGAAGATGATTATTGTGGTGGATGATGAAGACCGCGAAAATGAAGGTGACTTCATTATGCCAGCGGCAACGATCACTCCTGAAGCAGTAAACTTTATGGCCACTGAAGGGCGCGGATTAATCTGTACTCCAGTGACTCGTGAACTTGCTGAGCTTTATGATCTACCTCCGCAAGTAAGAAAAAATACCGCCTCTCTTGAAACAGCTTTTACTGTGACAATTGATGCAGCTGAAGGCATCAGCACTGGAATTTCGGCCAATGATCGTGCTCACACGATTAAGCTTCTCTCAGAAACTAAAACCACAACTCCAGCTCACTTTGCTCGTCCAGGACATATCTTTCCTTTGATTGCCAAAGATGGCGGTGTCCTTGAGCGCATCGGTCACACTGAAGCGGCTACAGATCTCGCTCGCATGGCAGGCTTCTCTCCAGTAGGTGTTTTGTGTGAAATCACTAATCCCGATGGAACCATGGCCCGCTTTGATGATCTCTCGGCCTTTGCTGATAAACATAAAATGAAAATGATCTCGATTGAAGATCTGGTGAGATACAGAAAAACAACTGAGAATTTAATTTCGGCAGTGGAGAAGATTCCATTCCCTAATAAGTTCGGCGAGTTTGATCTTTATATTTTTAAATCAGATATCTTAAAGCAAGAGCACGTGGCGATTGTGAAAGGTGATCTAAAAAAATTAAGTGATGAAGCTCTGGTTCGTATTCACTCTGAATGCTTCACGGGAGATATCTTCGGTTCTACTCGTTGTGATTGTGGAGAGCAACTTTCGACATCAATGCAAAAGATTGAAGAGAATGGCTCAGGAATGGTGATTTACCTTCGCCAAGAAGGACGTGGCATTGGTCTGTTTAACAAGATCAAGGCCTACCAACTTCAAGATCAGGGTATGGATACACTTGAGGCCAATATTAATCTAGGTCTTCCTGTGGATTCTCGTGACTACACAATGGGCCACCAGATTCTTAAATATTTTAAAGTTAAAAAAATGAAACTCATGACTAACAATCCTTTAAAGATTGGTGGACTTGAGAAATTCGGACACAAAGAAATTGAGCGCATTCCTTTGGAGATTAAAGCGAATCAAAAAAACGCTCACTACCTCTTCACAAAAAAAGTGAAGATGGGACACTTACTGACTAAACTCATCGATCAATAAAATAAGAGGTTGTTATGAAAATTGAAGGAACTCTCGGCGGATCAAAATTAAAAATTGCTATCGTCTCTGCTCGTTTTAACGAGTTCATTACTTCTAAACTTGTAGGTGGTGCTATTGACTGCCTTACTCGCCACGATGTTGATCCAAAAAATATTGATGAAGTTTGGGTACCGGGAGCATTTGAACTTCCCCTCGCTGCTCAAGCACTTGCTGAATCAAAAAAATACGATGCTGTGATATGTTTAGGTGCAGTTATCCGTGGTTCAACTTCTCACTACGATCTTGTTTGTAATGAAGCTGCTAAAGGTATTTCAGCTGTGGCCCTTAAGACAAATATCCCTGTGGTGTTTGGTGTTGTGACAACTGATACAATTGAGCAAGCGATTGAGCGTGCTGGAACGAAAGCTGGAAATAAAGGCTGGGATTCTGCGATGACGGCCATTGAGATGAGTAATCTTATGGCAAAACTTAAGCACTAAGAAAAAATGAATAAAAAAAAGCCACCTGAAAAGGTGGCTTTTTTTTTGCTTAGATTATTAGTAGTACCATCCAAGAGCATTTCTACATTCAGAGCTGAATGTGAACTGAGCTTCAAGCATTCCTGACTGGTCATAAAGATCTTCATTATCACAAAAGTCCCCATAGTTACGAATATCGTAAAGGGCCTGAGAACAATCAGAACTAAAACGGAAGTTGTGAACAAGACGATTGTTTAAGTAAAGATCACCAAAGGCTCCACAAGAATAACCAAAACCACGATCCCAAATAATAACCGGGCGACGAGTTGTACGAATCACACGGCGAGAATTGCGGTTTGGATTATAACGAGGTCCAACAACTACTGGGCCTGGTCTATTAGGATAAGGATTTGGATTATAACGCCCTGGATTTGGGTTTGGATTGTAGCGTCTTGGTGCTGGATTATTACGCCCTGGGCCTGGTCCATTTGGACGACGTTGAGCTGAAGCTTCAAATGAAAGAACAAGTGAAACAAGGGCAATAGCGATTATTTTCATAAAAACTCCTTTAAGTGTCTTGCCCCTCTCATATAAAATAGCTCGGTGCTTGAATATTCAAGATAGTCGCAAGAGTAATTTTTACTCACGATCAGTGCGTCATTATTATCTTAAAGCGACAAGCATTCCTTCTTGCCATAAACACTCAAATTTACTAAACTCTCCCCCTATCCAACTTAGTGTGAGGACGCAGGCTCTGCTTTTTGGGCTAATTAATATTAGTTTCCTGCAATTGCTATAGGAGAATATCATGGCAAAGATCGACATGGGGCGTTCGCGCTTCAAGATTCAAAGACGTTTAGGTATCGAACTTCCAGGTCTAGGTAAAGCTGGTGCTTTAGAGCGCAAGCCATACGGCCCAGGTCAGCACGGTATGCAACGTAAAAAACTTTCTGACTTAACTATCCGTTTGATGGAAAAGCAAAAAGTTATGTTCAACTACGGGCTTCGTGAAAACCAACTCGTAAACTACGTAAAAAAATGTAAGAAAATCAAAACTCAATCTTGGGTTGATACACTTATCGTTGTTCTTGAGTCACGTCTTGATAACGTTGTTTTCCGTCTTAACTGGGCACCTTCGATCCCAGCTGCACGTCAAACAGTTTCTCACAAACACATCCTTGTTAACGGTAAAGTAACTAACGTTCCAGGTTACCTTCTTAAGCCAGGTGACGTTGTAGAAATTACTGATAAAGGTGCTAAGTCAGGAAACTACCTTCAAGCTCACGCCCGTCCAAGAATTACTTCTATCCCAGCTTTCCTTTCAAAAGAAACTGTTGGAGAAAAAGAAAAAGCAAAATTAGTATCTAAGCCACTTGCTGAAGATATTCCTTTCGCATTCGAAAAACGTCTCGTGATTGAGTACTACTGGAAAATTAAATAATCATTTATTGATTGTCCAAATAGAAAGGGCCCGATTTATCGGGCCCTTTTTTTATTAACAGGATGTTATGTATGTCGACCCAATTTAAAAACTAAGACCTGCATAAATATTTAACAAGGTATATGTCGTCTCTGTCGCATTCTGATTATCTTTTCGAAAAGTCCCAAACCTTCTACCTGCTCCAATCCAATCAACTCCAATAGTAAAATGTTTGATCACCCATTGATTTCCAATGCGAACGCCGGCACCCATCGAAACATATTCTGTAAACTTAGATTTTAAATTGAAAACTTGATCAGTTAACCAGTTTTCATTTTCACGAGTATTTAAATAAAAAATTTCTGGGGAGATATAGAATGAATTTTTCAAGAAATGCTTTGATTGTAGAGCAATACTCGTTTGCCTCTCCTCACCCTCGCGATCAACTCCGGCCTTTAACCCTAGTTGATTACTAGGATTCAACCAGTACATAACAGCTAATTGTGTGGGTGACATTCGGTAATCAAGGCCAACTTGAAGTGTGACATCTAAAACACTGTCATCTGTTGCAGCAAATAGATTTATAGAAGACAAGGCCAGTACGATTATTAAAGCAATTTTTTTCATAAAGCTCCTTTCATCCTCCCGAAAAATTTTTCCTAGTGCAACTCCACATTTAAGTTGCTGATTTCAGA
>DZBG01000029.1 GCA_022729855.1 Bdellovibrio sp. | reverse complement strand
CGCTGGGCCGTAAGTGGCCGAAAACTAATTCAAATTAGATGCGTAGCCCCTGCCCCGCTTTATGAGATGTTTCTAAGTAATTGATAATAAAGAGTTATTAACATTTTTTAATCAGCTGTTTAACCTGTTTTTCTTGATTATCTCATCAATAATCCCCATATTAGATGGATGACACGAAGTAAAAACTTCACCGATTATTATCTCTATTTTATTATGGCCGCTCTTATGAACTGGGCCCAGATCGCTTCAGCTAAGCAAATGTGCGTAGTTGCAGAGATGCAAATTAATATTGCTTCAAAAAGTTTAAGCCAAACGCAATCAACTACTGCAACAGATACTGATCAAGACTCTGAGAATGATTTCTTTTTTCTTCGCGGTCTAATGGAGGAAGAAATTCACCATGATCACGGATTTTTTTATGTTCCAACATCAAGACTTGTAGCAGTTCTTTCATTTCCCAATCACCTTCATCTATGTGCTCAAGATTTCATTTTTGAGCAAGTCAAGCCTCCTTCGTTCGTTTAGACTATTTCTGTTCTTAATTTTTAAATTGAAAATTATCTAATGAGGTTAGTTATGACTTTAAAGTCTGACTGCTTTAAGAATATTCTTAAGCGCGAAAACGTTTTTTTATGGCTCTTGTTGGCCTTCCAAAGTGGTTATATTAATGCTGCTGGATTTATAGCTTGTCACCGTTTTGTCTCGCATATGACAGGGTTTGGAACTCAAACCGGTGTTGCAATGGGTGAAGGAAAATTTCTCTTGGGCTTTGAAATGTTTCTGGCCCCCGTAAGTTTTGTTTTAGGCTGTATCCTTTCTGGATATCTGATTGATCGAAGGATTTACAAAGACAAAGAAGCTCATGTGAGAACATCGGCTATTATTCAATTTGTTCTTTTGCTTTCAGTTTTTGTAGGAGGAAGCCTAGATCTTTTTGGTGATTTTGGAGAGCCACTTGAATTACAGCGTGATTTCATTCTCATGTTTATGTTGTGTTTTACTTGTGGAATGCAGAATGCAACTTTCACTTCTCTTACTAGTGGTCAAATTCGTACCACTCACTTAACTGGGCTCACAACTGATATTGGTATCCATTTCGTAAGGGATAAATATGTCGATGTCACTGATGAAAAGCGTGGTGAACTAAAACTGGTTAACTGGTTAAGAATTTATACTTTCTTTAGCTTCTTCTCAGGATCAGCCATTTCAGCGATTCTTATGGTTATAGGCGAGTACCAAGGATTCCTTCTACCAGTTGGGACTTCACTCATTATTGTTTTTTATATTAATTATCTGATGTATCACAAAAATTGTGATGAGAGGTCATATGACGGAACTAAAACAAACCTTAAAGCATGATCTAAAATCATCTTTAGTTATTTTTCTAATTGCACTCCCTCTGTGTATTGGAATTGCTGTAGCCTCAGGGGCTCCCGTAATATCTGGTCTGGTTGCTGGTATTATTGGTGGTATCGTCACAGGTCTGTTTAGTCGTTCACAAGTAAGTGTTTCTGGGCCTGCGGCAGGAATGGTTGTTGTGGTGGTCAGTGCGATTAGTTACCTTGGTGGCTTTAATGCCTTTCTCTTGGCACTCTTCTTTTCTGGAATTCTTCAAATTTTATTTGGAACCTTAAAACTTGGAGAGTTAGGAAATTATATTCCTACATCAGTCGTCAAAGGGATGCTATCAGGAATTGGAATCATTTTTATAATCAAGCAACTTCCACATTTAGCAGGAATTGATAATTTCTATTTTGGAATTGAGAGTGCAAAACTTGAACTCATCGAATGGAATCAAATTCAATATGGTGCAGTTATTGTCGGATTAGTTTCTTTAGGGATTTTGGCGGTAAATGAAAAAGTTGAAAAATCGAAGGTCATTTTTTCATTTCTTCCTGCACCAATTATTGTCGTTATTGTCGCTATTATAATAAATAAAATTTTTGACTCTGCTTTTCCGTCTTTGTTTCTTAAAGAAGAGCATGTTGTTAATTTGAATTATAATAGAGGCTTTACAAGCTTTCTGGGGGAGCTTTCTTTCCCTGACTGGAGTCTTCTGCAAGAGCAAAAAATTTATATTGCAGCTTTTTTTATTGCTCTTATGACTTCAATTGAAACATTACTCAATATTGAAGCTTCAGATCGTTCCGATGTATTTAAAAGATACACGTCAAAAAATAAAGAACTTGTCGCACAAGGAATTGGTAATTCATTATCAGGACTTTTAGGTGGGCTTCCTATCACTTCTCTTGTGATAAGAACTGCAATGAATATCAACTCTGGGGCGCAGTCAAAAAAATCAACTATCTTTCAAGGTATTTGGTTGTTTATTTCTGCACTCTTGCTTGTAAACTTCATAAGTCTTATTCCTATTTCTAGTATTGCTGCGATCCTGCTCGTTCTAGGATGGAAAATGGCTTCAGTGAAAACGTTTCAAAAGATGAAGAATAAAGGATTAAATCAGTTTGTTCCTTTTCTCGTCACTGTCCTTGGTATTGTGATTTTTAATATTCTTTATGGTGTAATTTTAGGTCTCCTAGTAAGTCTTTATTATATCATGCGATCAAAATCAGTTAAGGCCATGGTTCTTGTGAATGATGACACTTATTATCTTCTTCGATTTTATAAAGATGTTTCATTTCTTAATAAGCCGATTCTTACTCGCTTATTAAAATCTGTTCCAAAGGATTCCAAACTTCTAATTGATGGGGGACAAGGTCTCTATATTGATTCAGATATCATTGAACTTTTGACAGATTTTCTTGATACCGCAAAGCTGAAAAATATTGATGTTGAAGTAAAAAAATCATCGTTAGCAATTAGTTCATTTTTTAAAGGATAAAACAAATATGGAAAAAATTAAAAAACTCATTTTAGAAAACAAAGCTTGGGCAAGTAGTAAAATTCAATTAGATGAAAAGTATTTTGAGAATATGGCCGAAGACCAAAACCCTGAATACTTATGGATTGGGTGCGCAGACTCAAGAGTTCCACCGTCGGAGATCACTAATACAGATCCTGGAGAAATGTTTGTTCACCGTAATATTGCTAATCTTGTAGTTCATACAGATATGAATTTATTAAGTGTACTCTCGTACGCAGTAGAACATCTTAAGGTCAGACATATCATTGTTTGTGGGCATTATAATTGTGGTGGAGTGAAGGCCGCGATGTCACCTAAATCACTCGGGATGCTTAATAATTGGGTGAGAAATATTAAAGATGTTTATTCAGTGAATAAATCTGAAATTGATTTAATTAAAAGCAATGTCGATCAAGTCAACCGTCTAGTAGAGCTAAATGTTATTGATCAAATTAAAAATCTTGCACACACATCAATTATTCAACAAGCTTGGAAAGAGCAGAAGCAGCCTTATATTCATGGAATGGTTTATGATCTTAAAACTGGTATCTTAAAAAATATGCAAAGTTTAGGACCTGACTACGCTGTTGATGAAGCTCATCGCTACGAATTTTAACTTACTTCATACTGAAGAATGGTGGAGAGTGTTGTTTTCAAATCTCCACCTAATTCTTTTTCTCTGATGAGCCCATAGTTTGCTAAGTACTCATGAAGCTTTGAGCTCATTCCTGCAATCTTAACGATGGTTTTTCTTGTCTGTGTTGAACGAATTAAATTGAGAATATTCACAAAATCTCTGTGGGCCGCCATTCGAACATCTGTGAGATCTTTTATATTGAGAACCCAGTGGCTAATGGTCTCAAGCTGAGACAACTCTTCTTTAATTTCTGTGACAATATCTCCGGTATGCTCACTCAGCATTCCTTTTAGAGTAATGATTGCAACCGGGCCTTGGCTTTTTATACTATATTCAAGTTGGGCCATCTGCTCCTCCTTATCTTTTGAAAGATTTTAGACCTAAATGCTGAATCTAAAGCATAAAAAGATAAGTGTCTGAATACTCATAAACTCGCTTAAAAAATGATCATTTTAAATCACTGTTATTATGTATGTGATTAAAACTCGATCTTAAGGTTGCCTCTAAAACTGGTCCTTTATAATAGTAAGTAACAAGGAGGGGCTTATGCTGAACCATCCAGTGATCATGGCCTGTACCGATTTTTCTCCTCATTCAGATATTACTCTCAGAATGGCGGATAAAATTTGCAAGGCGACTAAGGGGAAACTTTATGTGGCCCATGTGTCGGAAGTGATCAATCAATTAGATATCAGTCCTCACACCATTGGTGTCACACTCGATCAACAAATGATCAGCGATGTTGTGAACCGTAATGTGAATGATAAGTTAAGAAATCAAATAACTGGTCTAGAAATTAATGCTGAGGCGATATTTGCTTTAGGAGTTCCGAGTACAGGGATTCTAAATCTCATTCAAGAGAAAGGTGTAAATCTTCTTGTTATGGGCCATGGAGGTGCTGGAGCTCTTGAGCGTCTTCTTCTAGGGGGATTGACTCAGAAAATGATTCGTAATTCTCCAGTTCCTGTTTGGGTTGTCAAAAAAGAGACTCATATTAACAAGATTATTGGTCTGGTTGATGACTCTGATGTGATGGATGAAGTGATTAATACTTCAGAAGAGCTTTCATATTTGCTGGATTCTGATCTTGAAATCGTTTCTGTTTGGCAGGATTATCCTCTGGCCTTTTCATCTTATGCTTCAGAATATGCAACTCTTTATGCGAGTTCTACTCAAGCAGAAAAAGATAAAGTGGTTCGAGATATTAGACAGAAAATTCAGGACAAGCTATCAGATGAAAATAAAACCAAACTGCGCGTGAGTGTGACTCAAGAAATTAAAGTGGCGAATGCATTAGTCGAAATTTTAAATGAGGACCATGCAAATCTCGCGATTATGGGATCACATAGTAAGAATTTTTTTGAAAGAATACTACTTGGGTCTGAAACCAAAAGGGTACTCGAACTCTTTGATGGTAATATTATTGTGCTACCACCAAAGAATGAAAGCTAGTTTTCGTCACAGTCACCATTGTCATCAAAATCATAAGCTGATTTGAAGTCAATATTGCTGATGGCACAGTATTTATTTGGGTACATCGCTGCTGGACGATTTTGGTTGGCCAAAATATTTTCCGGAGCCCCGTAGAAACAAGTGATTTGAAGAGTTGCTAAAACTCTTCCATTATATTTTTCTACCATATCTGCTTTATATGTTTTCTTATGGAAAACCCAAAACGTCTCATACTCAGCTTCTTTAAGTGAATATTGTCCAGTAAGAGTCACTTTCAGTTTATTTAAATCAGTCTTTGAAAGGACTTCATCATTCAGATGTTTAAGTGCCGCAGGAGTCGCATATTTGCAGTATGGCTTGCCTGTAGAGATACTTAGCCACTTAGTAAGGTTTTGTCCCTTAATCGCTTGGTAAGCCTCTGAGAGCACATAATCTGGGTTTGTTTGATAACCCCATTTCTCCGCATTACAGGCCACTAATAAAGTCATTGTTAGGATAAAAAGTAGATTTTTCATAATGGGGATTCTTAGCCTAAGGAAAGAAGCCCGTCTCAGTGTTTGAAAAAATTATAGAGAGAGGTGAGTGAATTGTTCCTTAAGAATATTCATAAACCTCTTATCAAAATGATCCCATGAATGCATTTCTGCGATCTTAGCGTTCTCACTGCCCATTTGGGCCCAAAGCTGAGGCTGAGTAATGAGAACTTCAAGTTTAGTAGCAATGAGCTCTTCAGATTGATTGGCGATAATAAAATCTTTCTGGATTTCGGGAAAGAGTTCTGAGCAACCCACTGTTTGAGTTGTAATGATTGGACGCTCCAGCGCCATGGCCTCAAGCACACTCATTCCAAAAGCTTCCATCTGGGCCGCATGAACAATAATATCGGTCGCAAGAAAAAGATTGGCCACATCTTCTCGAGGCTTCATCCATTGAACCTGTTCTCTGATTCCTAGACTTTCTGCCAGTTGATAAAGCTTTTCCGGATGTCCTTCCTTGCCAACAATTAAAACAGAAACCTTTGCTCTACTTTCTGGCGTAAGTTTTGCTACTGCTTTTATCAGAGCATAGGCCCCACGATTCAGAAGATCTCCTGAAGTGATAACTCCAATGACAATCTTATCAAGGCCTTTAGTCACAGCATTTCTAATTTCTTTTACGGCATCTTGATGAATTGATGCTTTTAATTTTGGATCATAACCTGGATGCAAAATATAAGTGGGAGCTTTAATATTAAAGCGCGCTACGAGATCATCGCGCATCATCTTTGAATTACAAATCAGCGTCTTAAAACTTCCTTGCTCAAAAATCATTTGATGAAAAGGAACAGAGAGATTCTTTTTGTATTTCTCAGGATAAAGCTCAGCCCCTTTATGAACACAAACATGCATAAAGAGTAGATCTTGATGAAGTGTTTCCCCATTTCCAATAACAAGATTGCTTCCAGAGGCCTTGATCTTTCGCTGAGCTTGCCAGTCAAAAAAACGGCGCTGAAATAAGCCATTTTTTGGCCATTTATAGACTCGCTGGCAATTGATCTTTTTATTAGTTGCGAGCTCTGAATGAAAATTCTCAGAGATGACAGAAACATTGGTTTGATTATCAAGCAGTTGCGCCTGACGTCTCAGAATTCGAGGAGTTCCCGAGAGGGCATCAGTGTTTCTTAATACGAGGTGAATATTGCTTTTAGGGGTCTTAATCATTATGATACTTCACTGAATATAAATTTATAAAGAAGACCACTTATGAAATTTGGGCCCCACTACTTACCGATATTAATGTATCATCAAATTTTACCAAAATCGAACCCTCATTTTTCAAAACATATTGCTGTGTCTCCGGAAAACTTTCGTGAACAAGTTCAGTACCTAATTGATCACGGGTTTACTATTAAAACAGTGAAAGAATACTTTTCTCACCCTGATCCGTTTTCGCAAGGAAAGTGTGCGCTTCTTACTTTTGATGATGTTTCTTCTTCATTTGTGGAATACGGAAAACCTGTCCTCGATTCACTCAAAGTAAAAGGCAGTGTCTTTCCCATCAAAAATATGAGTTTTGATCAAAAATATTACAATCTTTCAGCTGATGGAATTTCTCCTCTGAATGAAAAAGATCTTAGAGCACTTCACGATGAAGGATTTGAGCTAGGCTCTCATGGTCTCTCTCACCGTAATCTTCATAAAATTTCTTTTGAGGAAGTAAAGCTTGAGCTTTCTGAGAGCAAGACTTGGCTTGATGGAATTACAGGATTGCCAACTCAAACTGTTTGTTACCCGATTGGTGGAATTGATAAAGACATTATGGAGTTCTCTCAAGGTCTTGGTTATACCAATGGCCTTTCAACACTCAAGGGAAGTCTTCAGTTTAAACAAGACCGTATGTCTCTTCGCCGAGTCGATATAAAAAATAACGTTGTTGGTAAGAAGCTTGATTCACATATTAGTCATTTTTATGGCTTTAGAAGATTTATTACAAGACCGTTTAGAGCAAAATATCGTGTGGATTTCAGACATCCGGATATGGCCTCTTAATGCAGTGGTTATCAAAGCTTAAATACAATCTTTTATGGGGAGCAATGGCTTGGGCGTTTACTTTGGCCCAGCACTATGGATTTCAATTATTCAAAGGTATCAGTTTCACTGCCCTCCCAATCGAGAAATATTTCATTGGCTTCGGATTCTTTTTCCTCTTTTCTTTTTGTAGAGGAAATTTTTCAAGATTTTTAATCTCTTCCTTTATTCTTATTATGGGATATTTTCAGCTGGCCCATCTTTCATTTTACGGGACTCAAATCCTTCCCATTGAAATCTGGCTTCTGATGGCCGAGATGAGTGAAGTAGTAGGGACATTGAAAGAGGATTTTCAACACATTCTTCTTCCTATTCTTTTTACTGTTCCATTTCTTGTGAGTCTTTATTGGGGATCAAAAAAAATTAAACCGGCCAGCTTACCCTTTATCCCCATTTTATTTGTGGCGTATTTTCTCTATAACCCGATTCGTACAATGGTGACGGGAAATACATGGGGACGTCAGCCCTCAACTCAAGAATTGTACGGTATGAATACTTATCTCTCATTTTCATATTTTACGGGTAAAATTTTACCGGCCAAAATTTTAGGAACTCACCGCTCTGATGCAGATAAATTATTTGCTGACTCACTAAGCTTTAGTAGGAAAGAAGCAGTTAAGTTTAAAAATATTGTTTTTGTTTTAGGTGAGAGTTTAACTCCGGCCCATATGTCACTTTTTGGCTATGGAAAAGAAACAACCCCTTATTTAGATAGTCTCCGTTCAAGTGAAAAATTTTATTATAAAAAAGCAATCTCCGGTGGAGTTTCAACTGATATTGCTGTGGCCTTTTTTATGAATGCCACTTATGGAACAAGTGGGCAAAGAGTTATTTCTCGCGGAGAGAGATGTATCTTTAAAATAGCGAAGAATAATTTCTTAGATACTTATTTTTTCTCTATTCAATCTGAGCAACAACTTCGCTATATCACTCCTTATATTTGTCCAGAGTTTATCGAAGACTATCGTGCTCTAGAACATCTCGCTCCTGAAGTTACGGATTCAAGTGCGGCACCTGATAAAAAATTAATTCCAGCACTTAAGGATGTTATTGGCAAAGATGGAGAGAAGTTTATTGTTCTTCATATGCGTGGGTCCCATAGTCCATATTCTCTTCGCTATTCTGCCGAATCAAAAAAGTTCACAGGTGGGGATTCAAGAGTAGATGATTATGATAATTCAGTCGTTGAATTTGATTCTTTTATGAAAGAAGTCATAGAGACTATTAAGCCTTATCAAAAAGATACTATCTTAATTTATGTTTCAGATCATGGAGAAGGGTTAGGGGAGGAAGGAGTTTGGGGACATGGCCCATTACTGTATCCCTCTTATGTGATTCCATTTTTAGTTTATGGGAATAATGCCAAAGAGTTTGTCGCTCAGACTTTTGGTAAGAATGAGTTTATTACTAATTTTAATATTTCATTATTTATCTATGATTTGATGGGTGTGAAAACTTCAATAAAACCTCATCAAGTCGTTCCCGATTTTCAAGTCTACGGAAACGACATTGATGGCTTTGCTGGCAAGTTAAAGGTGCCAGCTACCTTTAGGCCTTAGTGATCTTTTTCAAGAAGAGTGGCGATATTTAACTTCGTAATCTCTCCTGCATATACATAATTAATAGTATCTGGAGTATCACATTTTTGGTGATAACAAGGAGTCTTTGTACTCCAGTCTTCAATCGTAAGAACTGTTTCTACTGCACGGTTAAGAAATGGAATGTGGTCACTTCCCCTGGCCCCAAGAGTGATCTTCGTTTTTAGAGTGGTATAAGTTTCCGCCATCTTTGTCATGAAGTTTGCAGCCGCATCGTATTCTTTGTTTGTTTCAAGTTCAACAATTCCGTTGCTGTTGTAACCAACCATATCCATGGCAATAGCAAAAGTGATGTTCTTGATATCTCCAGAGATTTCTAATTTCTTGGCATAGTCTTCAGCTCCAAGAAGATTAATCTCTTCACCATTAGTGATAAAAAACCTAATTGATTGTTTTGTTGGAACCTTTGCGAGAACACGTGCTGTTTCAAGAAGAGAAGCAGTTCCTGAAGCATTATCATCAGCTCCAGCAAAATCTTTTCCTACTGAATCCATATGAGCGATCACGATCATAAAGTCTTTTGAATCAGATGTTCCAGCTTTTGTTGCAATCAACTGAACAAGCCGTTGGCTTATAACATTCAGTTGTTGTTGGATAACCCATGGCCGCAAGCTCTTCAGTTAATTGAGCAATCGCATTTTGGTTATCAAGAGTTCCAGCATAACGAGTTTTATATGAAGCAAGCTTTACAACACTTGCTTTGATGTTCGCACTTGAGACTTCTTTTAAAATCTTCACGATTTCTTTTTTGGCCGTAGCTTTTACTTTATTTGATGCTGGCGTATAGTGGGCCACATCATTCATTGTAATAGGTCTAAGATATTCCATCGCACTTGCTGGTGCTTGTTTTTTTAAAGTCACGATCCAAAGACGGCCACTTTCTGATTCAGTTTGGATATATGGGCGCACTTTTTCCACATCATGTGGATGTTGAGACATCACTTGATAAAGTTGTTTTTCTGCAGCAAACGCCACAGACGAGATCATAGCTAGTAATAGTAGAAGTTTCATAACAGTCCTTTGTTACATAAATTAAAAGGTGCCAGCTACCTTTTGGAAAGAAGAAAGGAAATTTTGGGAGACATTGTTAGAAAATAAGTATGGAACGGCGTGAGTTGGTGTCAAAAATATCAGTAAGTTAAACGAATTTTAATTGGCATACTATTTTCATAAGGAATTCCCAAAGGAGTTCCCATGCCAAGACCAAATCTTATCCGTTCTGACCGCCACCCGTACCACATCACTGCCCGCTGTAATAATAAGGAGTTTTTCCCGCTTCCTCTAAATCAGATGTGGGAGATCTTTATGTCTCATCTTTACTTCATCCACCAAGAATTTGGTGTTGGCATTCACTCTTTTGTTCTAATGGGGAATCATTTTCATCTGCTGTGTCACACGCCTCAAGGAAATATTGACCAGGCGATGATGAGTTTTATGAAACGCACCTCGGATGAGGTGAATCGCCGGACTCATTCAATTAATCATTTATGGGGAACACGGTATAAATGGAGCGTGATTGAGGCGCGACCTTATTATTATCAAGTATATAAATATATTTACCAAAATCCGGTGCGTGCCAAGATTGTGGATAAGGTTGAAAAATATCCTTACTCAAGTCTTGTTCAAAAAACTCCTTTTCCTCTGCATTCATTTCTTCCGTTTGCCTTTGGCGGAACGAGAGGAGAAACGGCTTGGCTGAATGATCAGTTTGAAAATGAACAACAAACGGCCATTCGCTCAGGACTTAAAAAAGGTCTCTTTGAAGTGAATCGAAAGAGCTTTGAGAATTTATTGAGGATAACGGTGCCGGCAGGTACGTATGTTCACTAAAGTTGATATAATTAATAAGGCAATTGCTTTGGCCCGAGAGGAGTACAATCGGGCCCTATCTGCTCAAAATCTCTTTCAGATGGCAGAAATGAAGAAGCTTATTCGAGCATTTCAGAATCTTAGAGATGAGCTTTAAAATTTTCAGCTAAAAACCGATAAATAATAAAAGGACTAATATGACTACATATGATGCAATTGAAAAACTATACCAATTAATCTCTAAAGAGATGGGCCCGGTTGAAGCAAGAGAAACTGTTTCATCAATTCTGTACGTCGCAATTGAAGAAATTCAATCAGAAGGTAAAACTGTGAATGCTTTCTCAATCGAAGAAAAACTTCAAATTGAAGTGAATAATTTCACAAAAGCATCCACTAAAGATGTGGCTTAGTATCGATAAAGATGATCCGTAAACGGAGTGCTCTCCTCATCAAAGAAGTGCTTACTTTCTAAAAAACGACTAGAAATAAAAGTAAAATAAGGTCTCAGTAGTTTGTGATATTTTTCACGAGTACGGTGAATCGCATATTCATCTTTAAAATCAAGATCACTTACTTGGCGTTTAAACTCAGAGTCTGTTGGAACAGTGAGGTAGATGAATTTCACTTTTGTTGAAAGTATCGGAAGAATCTCTTTTAGCTCTTTGTCAGTGAGGTATTGAAAGACACTCGTGCAAATTGCTAGATCGTAAGGTTCACCTTTCTTGTTTTTCACTTGTCGACACCATGTCAGAAGATCAATCTGTTTAAGAGCGAGCTGAGTTGTATCAACAGGTTTTAATTTGAGTTTTTGAGCTTTCTTAAAGGCATATTCAGAAGGTTCAATTCCAACAGCAGTATGAGGCAGAAATGCTTTGAGCATTGCTTTGAAGAGATGGCCGTAACCAAATCCAAGATCGATGACGGAGCTGATATCAACATGCTCAACTTCGAGCATGCTTTTTAAGTATTTGACGTGGGCCTTGGCATTTCCAATTCCGTCCATTGTTTCTGGTTCGGAGTAGTTTTTATCCCAATAGGTTTTATCAAAGCCCATGAAAATTAAGCTCTCGTTTTCATTTCTTGCCCAACACGAGCAAGAAGTTCTCTGCACTGGCCTTCTTCAAGTCCATTTAGCATATGACTTGGAGGAAGTGTTTTCGCTGATCCACTCTTGAAAGCTTCAAGGCGGTTATTGAGATTGTTTCTTAGAGTTCTAAGTTTTTTGTCTGTAAGTGGCTTAAGGTCTTTGTAGTCTTTCATAAATTACTTCTTTCTAAATTTGAATCCAACAGGTTTATTATTTTCTTTTGGTTTATGGGGAGAATCTTTTCTTGGCCCCAGAACACGATTATCGCTTTTTGCACGTGGAGGATTACTGGCCCTACGTGGATCCACAAAACGGTCCTTGTTCACATTCGGCATAATCTCAGATGGGTCACCATGAAATGTTTCATAAGGAAGACGCATACTAATTGTTTTTTCAATTTTACGAAGAAGATCGCGTTCCGTTTCATCACAAAATGAAATCGCATCGCCATCCTTACCAGCGCGTGCCGTTCTCCCAATACGGTGAACATAGCTTTCGGCTTCCATAGGGAGATCGTAGTTCACTACGTGAGTCACATCATTTACATCAATTCCACGAGCTGCAATATCAGTCGCTACAAGAACTTTGATTTTACCTAGTTTAAAATCTTTTAAAGCTTTTTCACGAGCTGATTGAGATTTATTTCCATGAAGTGCTGCTGATGGAATTTTAAACGCATCAAGATACTTCACGATTTTATCCGCACCATGTTTTGTTCTTGTGAAAACAAGAGTCAATTCAACTGATTCAGTATGAAGAACTTTTTTGAGTAGTTGGTATTTATCTGCTTTCTTACAAAAAACGATTTTTTGATTAATACGCTCTACCGTTGTCGACTCAGGAGTCACTTCAACTTTTTTGGGATTGTTCAAAATCTTGTTAGCAAGAAGAGCAATATCTTTTGGCATCGTTGCAGAGAAAAGAAGAGTTTGCTTTTCAAGAGGAAGTTTAGCGATAACTTTTTTGATATCGTTAATAAATCCCATATCAAGCATTCTATCTGCTTCATCTAAAACAAAAATTTCAACAGAGTTTAAACGGCAATGACCTTGGTTCATTAAATCTAGAAGACGACCAGGAGTTGCAACTAGAATATCAAGACCATTACGAAGAGCAGTTACTTGGGCCCCTTGGCCAACACCACCAAAGATAACTGCCGATCTAACTTTAATCATCTTAGAGTAAGTGATGATATTTTCATTGATCTGTGAAGCTAGCTCACGAGTAGGTGAAAGAATAAGAATACGAGGTTCATTATCCGCTAAACGAGACGGGTTTTTTATAAGGTGCTGCAAAATAGGAAGCGAGAACGCTGCCGTTTTACCGGTTCCAGTTTGCGCAATACCAAGGAGATCGTGTCCTTCAAGAAGGATAGGGATCGCCTGGGCCTGGATCGGAGTAGGAGTAGTATAGCCAGCAGCCTCGAGATTTTTGAGCAGCTGGGGCATCAGGGACAAATTTTTAAATTCAGACATGGCCGGACATTCGTCTTTTTGGTGCGAAATGTCAAGACTTGAGACCTATCTTCTTTCTTGTAGGGGAAAGTTTAGGTGCAATCTGATCATCAATAGTGTTTATTCTCTCGAAGACAATTTTAAAGAGCTTATTCGTACTGGCTTCAATTTCACTTACTTTTTTTGCAAGAGGTTCTTCGAGTACTAAAGAGTTTCGCATCTTTACAAAAATCCGAATAATCATGATATTTACCTGAATGGCTTGCTTACTATTCAGGACAGAGGAAAGCATTGCTATCCCTTGCTCAGTGAACAGAAGTGGAAGGTTCTTTCGTTTATTATTCCAATGAGTTACATCATATGAAGTCACAAACTGTGACTTCATAACGGCTAATTCTCTGAAATCACAAAGAAACATAAAATCATCCGGAAATCGATCATTGTTTCTTTTTACTGCCTGTACCAAAACCTTAGTTTCGACGCCATAAAGTTCAGCGAGGTCTGAATCCATCATTACTTTCTGGCTTCTTATAAAATAAATTTTTGATTGAATTTCATTCATTGCTCTTCCTTGTGAATATCCTTTCTTGCAAGTTTTGAGGAAAGTAAAAATCAGCTGAGCCATTGCTGAAATGCGTTTGACACTTTTTCCGACAGAACAGAATTTTTTTCTTTGAATAACTTCAAAAGGTGGCTGGCACCTAGTATGATCGCTCTTATGAAAAAAGTATTGGTGACTGGGGCCGCAGGCTTTATTGGCTCAAAGGTCTGTGAATTTTTAATGAATGATGGAGTAGAGGTTGTTGGGATTGATAATCTTAATGATTACTACGATATAGCTCTAAAACAAGAGCGCCTCGCAGGACTGAAAAATCCTAAGTTTCATTTTTATCCTGTGGATATTGAAAATCAAAAAGAGCTCAAGGATCTTTTCTTGTCTCATCAATTTGATACGGTCTTTAACTTAGCGGCCCGAGCAGGTGTTCGTTATTCGATTGAGAACCCTCATATTTATATGACGACCAATGCTCACGGAACATTGAATCTTCTCGAGAATATGCGTGAGTTCAAGGTAAAGAAATTTATTCTTGCATCGACTTCATCTCTCTATGCAGGACAGGTGATGCCTTTTTCTGAAGAGCTTCCCGTGAATACTCCGATCTCTCCTTATGCTGCTTCAAAAAAAGTAGCTGAGGTGATGAGCTACACTTATCACCATTTATATAATATCGATGTGAGTGTGGTGAGATACTTTACTGTTTATGGCCCTGCTGGACGTCCAGATATGAGTCCGTTTATTTTCACTAAAGCCATTTTGGAAAATAAGGAAGTTCCTGTTTTTGGAGATGGAACTCAGGCGAGAGATTTTACATTTGTAGATGATATCGCAAGAGGAACAATTCTTGCGGCCAAACCGTTAGGCTACGAGATCATTAATTTAGGAGGAGGAAACAATCCTCACTCTCTAAATACAATGATTAGCTATATTGAAAAACTTACGAATAAAAAAGCTACTGTGAAATTTGGATCAAAGGTTGCCGCCGATATGGATGTGACTTGGGCCGATATTTCTAAAGCTAAAAAGCTATTAAATTGGGAACCTCAGGTTAGCTTTGAGGAAGGGTTTAAGAGATTAGTTCAGTGGCATCAAGAGAGAGACTAGCTTGTAATTCGAGAAGGCAATTCGATTTTACTATTTCTAAGTTCAAATAAATCCAACTCATTTTGGGCCTTCAACCAAAACTCAGCACTTGTTCCGAGTGCTGCTCCTAGCTTTAGAGCTAGTTCAGATGAGATAGAAGTCTTTCCATTTATTAGTCTATTGATAACCTTGATATCAACTCCAATATGAACGGCCAGGGCCTTTTGTGTAAGACCCATGGGCTTCATAAATTCGTGGTCTAAAATTTCACCAGGAGTTGTTGGTTTTCTTTTATTTGTTTTCATTTTTTTTCTCCATTAGTGATAATCAACAATACTGACTTCACTTGCTCCTTCCATCGAGCATTTGAAAATAATACGCCACTGATTATTAATTCTTAAACTATAAAAGCCAGAGAGATTCCCCTTAAGAGCTTCAAGATGATTAGAAGGAGGGGAGCGTAAATCTTGAAGCGTCTGAGCATAGTTCAGGCAATCCAATTTTCTTAAGGCGGTCTTTGCACATCCCATCCAACCCATCCCTTTTTTCACTTCTCCATCTAAGTAGAACACTCTAGTTAATGAATCTTTAAAACTTAGAATCGCCATGGGTAGTATACCTTATGTAGGTATACCTGTAAAAGGTGTACCTTTTGATAAATAACGATTCTTTTACTGCAAATCACAGGCTAGCGATCAAGTTGCTAATTATCTGAATAGAGGAGGCTTTGACTCCATGCTTTAAACATTTTTTCCCTAAATCGGGAAAAAAGGTAGCTGGCACCTTTTGAAAAAAGGGATAGACTGGTGGCATGAAAAAAACAATCTTAGTTACTGGTGGGGCCGGGTTTATCGGTTCAAATTTTGTTCCTTATTACTTAGCAAAGTATCCTGATCATAAACTGATTAATCTCGATGCAATGACTTATGCCGGAAACCTCGACAATCTGAAAGAGTGCGAAGGAAATGCTAATTACGAATTCATCAAAGGTGATATTTGTGATCGTCCACTCATTGAAAAAATATTCGCAGAAAATAATATCCAAGGTGTGTATCATTTCGCCGCTGAGTCTCATGTTGATAACTCAATCACGGGACCAGGGGCCTTTATCCAAACCAATGTGGTAGGGACTTTCACGCTTCTAGATGTGGCCCGTCTTGCATGGAAAGGAAATAAAACGAATCGCTTCCTTCATGTTTCAACAGATGAAGTTTACGGAACACTAGGAGAGACTGGTTTATTTACTGAGGAAACTCCTTATGCTCCTAATTCACCATACTCGGCTTCTAAAGCAAGTTCAGACATGGTTGTTCGCTCTTATTTTCATACTTATGGAATGAATGTTGTGACAACTAATTGCTCAAATAATTATGGGCCGAAACAACATAATGAAAAACTTATTCCCACAATTATCCGCAAAGCACTGGCCCAGCAAAATATTCCCATCTACGGAGATGGAAAAAATATTCGTGATTGGTTGTATGTTCTTGATCACTGCAAAGGGATTGATCTGGTTTTTGAGAATGGTCTCTCTGGAGAAACTTATAATATTGGTGGACGCAATGAACGCCTCAATATTGATATCGCCAAAAAGATTTGTGCTCTTCTGGATGAGAGAATGCCTCGAGCCGATAAAAAATCATATTCTGAGCTCATTACTTATGTGGAAGACCGCTTAGGACATGATCGCAGATATGCCATCGATGCGACCAAGCTTGAAACGAAACTTGGCTGGAAAGCGGATGAGAATTTTGAGTCTGGAATTGTAAAAACGGTAGATTGGTATTTAACCAAAAGGTAGCTGGCACCTTTATGATTTATATTACAGGGGCCAATGGGCAGTTAGGACAAGAATTTAAAAAGACAGCACTGGGAAAGTCAGCGACTTTTCTTGATCGCACGCAATTAGATTTAGCTGATCTTACTCAAGTTGAAGATTTTCTAAAAAATAATAAAATTACGACACTGATTAATACGGCTGCTTACACTCAAGTAGATAATGCTGAGAGTGAGAAAGATCTTGCAGTGAGAATTAATTTCGAAGCTCCGGTTTTAATGGCGAAGTATGCGGCTGAGAAGAAATTCAAGTTAGTTCATTATTCAACGGACTATGTTTTTAATGGTGAAGGTTTTAGACCTTATACTGAAACAGATGCCACCAATCCAGTTAATTTTTACGGACAAACAAAACTTCAAGGAGAAGAGGAAGTTTTAAGAACTTGTCCCGAGGCCTTAGTTCTTCGCACTTCTTGGGTCTATTCAGCTCATGGAAAAAACTTTTTTAATACAATGGTTCGTCTAGCTGGTGAGCGTGAATTTTTAAAAGTAGTATTTGATCAAATAGGGACTCCGACATCAACTATTGATTTAGCGGATATCACTCTTAAAAGTTTGGATAAAAATCTTTCAGGGCTTTACCACTTTTCAAATGAAGGGGCCTGTTCTTGGTATGATTTCGCTGTGGAGATTCTAAAGCTTAAAGGAATCAAAACTCCTGTCTATCCGATTCATACTAAAGAGTTTCCGACTCCGGCCAAGCGACCTTGTTACTCAATTTTGGATAAGACAAAGATCAAAACTGCACTAGATACGACAATCCCTCATTGGGGAGAGGCGCTCCAAAAGGTAGCTGGCACCTTTTAGATCAATAACGCTTTGCGAACAAAGGGTTTTTGGTTAACTAAATAGGTGGATTCTTCTATGATCTCTTATCAGAAAATAAGAGGTAAAAATGAAAGGTATCATTCTAGCAGGTGGATCAGGGACAAGACTTTATCCATCGACAATTCCAGTCACAAAACAATTACTCCCTGTTTTTGATAAGCCGATGATTTATTATCCGCTCTCAACTCTTATGCTTGCTGGAATTAAAGATATCCTCATCATCACAACACCTCATGATCAACATCTTTTCAAACTTCTTTTAGGTGATGGATCTCAACTTGGGCTCAATCTTCAATATGAAATTCAACCAGAACCCAAAGGTTTGGCCCAAGCTTTCACTATTGGTGAGAAGTTTATTGGAAAAGATCCATGTGCTTTAGTTCTTGGGGATAATATTTATTACGGATACGGGTTTTCAGGAATGTTAGATAAGGCTGCAAAGCTTCAAGATGGGGCCCTTGTTTTTGGTTACTATGTGAAAGATCCTGAACGTTATGGAGTAGCTGAAATTAATAAAGCTGGAAAAGTTCTCTCACTTGAGGAAAAACCAAAAACTCCAAAATCAAATTACGCTGTCACTGGATTATATTTCTATGACAATAATGTAATTGAAATCGCCAAATCAATTAAGCCCTCTCATCGTGGCGAGCTTGAAATCACTGATGTGAATAAGGCGTACCTTGAAGCAGGAAAATTAGATCTTCAGATTATGGGACGCGGAATGGCGTGGCTTGATACTGGAACTCATGAATCACTCTTGGAAGCTTCTAACTTTATTGCGACTATTGAGCACCGTCAGGGTTTAAAGGTCGCTTGTCTTGAAGAGATTGCTTTTAGAAAAGGTTATATCGATGCTGCTCAAGTTGAAAAGCTAGCAGCTCCGATGCTTAAGAATCAATATGGCCAATACCTTCTTGATATTGTGAAAAGAGGCCTTTAATGAATCGTGTTGAAACTGGTTTGGAAGGATTATTTGTTTTAGAACCAAAGGTTTTCGGTGATCACCGTGGATATTTCTTTGAGTCTTATAATAAAAATTCTTTTAAAGAACTTGGAATCAATTGCGAATTTGTTCAAGATAACGAGTCTTACTCAACTTATGGAACTTTACGTGGACTTCATTTTCAGAAAGGTGAGTTCGCTCAAGCAAAGCTAGTCAGAGTGGTGAAGGGGTCAGTTCTTGATGTCGTCGTAGATATCAGAAAAGATTCTAAAACATATGGGCAGAGTTTTAGCTGTGAGCTGACAGAAGAAAATAAAAAAATGATGTTTATTCCTCGTGGGTTTGCTCATGGATTTGTTGTGCTCTCTGAAACGGCCATCTTTCAATATAAGTGTGACAATCTTTATTCTCCTCAAAATGAAGGAGGAATTAAGTTCAATGATCCTGAACTCAAGATTAATTGGATTATTCCTGCGGATAAGATGATTCTATCTGACAAAGATTTAAAACTGACTCCCTTAAAAGAATTATCAATATGAGTTTAGTAAAATTTATTGATTTTAAAGTCATGGGTGATCATCGTGGGAATCTCATCTCACTTGAAGGTAACAAAAATATCCCTTTTGATATTAAACGCGTGTATTACATCTTTGATAATATTGCAGATGTTGAGCGTGGATTTCATGCGCATCACAATCTAAAACAAGTTGTGATTTGTATGCATGGAGAGTGCACATTTGTTTTGGACAATGGAATCACTAGAGAGGAAGTTGTCTTAAATAGTAAAACTCAAGGTCTTTATATTGAGGATTTTATCTGGAGAGAAATGAAAGCTTTCTCACCTGAAGCAGTACTCATGGTTCTGGCCTCTGAGCATTATGATGAGAATGATTATATTAGAAATTATGAGGAATTTAAGAGGTTAAAAAATGATTCATCCATTAAGTGATGTTCAATCAACTGATATTGGAGTCGATACCTCTATTTGGCAATTTGTTGTTGTTCTAAAAAAAGCAAAGATTGGTAGTAATACTAATATTTGCTCACATTGTTTTATTGAGAATGATGTTGTGATTGGCAATAATGTAACGATAAAAAACGGTGTTCAGGTCTGGGACGGAATCACTCTTGAGGACAATGTTTTTATTGGCCCGAATGTGACTTTCACTAATGACAGATTTCCAAAATCTCGCGCCAGTGAGTATCACTGCGAGAAAACCGTTGTGAAAAAAAATGCAGTGATTGGGGCCAATGCCACAATTTTGCCAGGAATCACAATTGGTGAAGGAGCCTTTGTCGCTGCCGGATCAGTTGTGACTAAAAATGTTGAGGCCTATTCAATGGTTCTTGGAAATCCTGCTAAGTTTGTAAAAAATGTGGAGAAAAAATAATATGTCAGTCTCTTTTCTTGATCTAAAAAGTGTGAACAACGAAATGAATGCTGAGCTTAAAGAAGCCTGCGCCAGAGTGATTGATTCGGGATGGTATATCTCAGGCTCAGAGCTTAAAACATTTGAGAAAAGTTTTGCTGATTATTGTGGAGCAAAGTATTGCCTTGGTGTGGCCAATGGACTTGATGCCCTCACACTTACTCTTCGCGCTTGGAAAGAGATGGGTAAGCTTAAAGACGGTGATGAAGTTATCGTACCAGCGAATACCTATATAGCGAGTGTGCTTGCTGTGACTGAGAACAAACTTGTTCCTGTTTTTGTAGAACCAGATGAGAGAACTTATAATTTAGATCCAAAACTCATTAAAGATAAAATGACTTCAAAAACGAAAGCAATTCTTCCTGTTCATCTTTATGGACAGCTGGCCGCTATGCCCGAAATCATGAAGATTGCTCAGGATCACGGGCTACTCGTACTTGAAGATTCAGCTCAGGCCCATGGGGCAAGTATTGATGGGAAGCGCGCTGGTAACTGGGGTGATGCCTCTGGTTTTAGTTTTTACCCAGGCAAAAATCTTGGTGCCTTGGGCGATGCTGGAGCGATGACAACCAATGATGGAAATCTTGCTGATGTGATTGATCACCTTCGTAATTACGGCTCAAAAATCAAATATAAGAACGAATTCAAGGGTGTGAATAGTCGTCTTGATGAAATTCAAGCGGCGATGTTATCAGTGAAGCTTAAATATTTAATGGCACAAACAGAAAGACGTCGCGATATTGCTGAAACATATATGAAAGGCATTACGAATTCTCAGATTCTTCTTCCAAAAGTTGAAGCAAGAGAAAATCATGTGTGGCATTTATTTGTAGTGAGAACAGCGAACAGAGAGAAGCTTGTAGAGCATTTAACAAAAAATCAAATTCAAACACTTATTCATTATCCGATTCCTCCTCATAAACAAGCGGCTTATAAAGAGTATTATGATCTATCAATTCCACTGACTGAGAAGATCCATCAAGAAGTTTTAAGCCTTCCAATTGGTCCTACTATGAGTGAGGCTGAGGTTCAGTTGGTGATTCAGGCAGTGAATTCTTTTTAGACATAATAACTGAGAATATAAACAGTAAGACTCCAGAAGAAAGTAAATAGCTAATTGAGCTATTACTTGTCAGAAAGAAAAATGAGAAAACAAGAAGGCCTAAGTACTTCTCATCAATAATATATACTTGAATCCCAATAAATAATGGGATCAGGATAATGACTATTGCAAAACCCAAGTTCCCAAATTTTACCCAAGCATCAATGAAATACGTTGTATTGGCATAGCCATTGAATTTCGTTGTATCAGCGTTGAACTGATAATTAATGATATCTTGTTCAAGAGGTGTTACAGGGATTCCAAGTAATAGAGACAATGTTTTATTTGTAATAATTGGCTGCTTAGCAGAGAGATTGTTTTTGTAATAAAAATCAATCCATGTCTCAGCAGTTTGATAAGGAACCTTGAATGCCCTGTAGAGAATGAAAGAAGAGATACCGTCCCCTGTGGCTGGAGGAGGTGGGCTTATATCTATAGAGTTGGTCTGGATTGTCGCAGCAGGTTTTTGTAGAAGAGAATTTACTCCGGCCTTACCTAAAAAATTAATAAACAAAAAGAAAAGTAGAATAAAAGAAGTGCTCTTTAAGAAGAGTAGTAAATCTTTTTTTACAAAGCTAAGTATGAAAACAGGAATTACCACTTTTAAAAATGAAAGTTTATTTAGTCCTGCGACGAGAACAAGAGAAGCAGTAATTAATTTCGTCCATTTGTATTTCTCATTTAGTACAAAAGATTTTGTTATGAAAAATGGAAGCAAGGTAGAGGAAATAATAATATTTAGATAAATAAAAAGAGAGATCCAACCGGATTTATTTAAATCAAAGTTCAGTCTGTGAGCGAGGATTTCTTCCCATTTTGCCCCTCTAAGTGCTGTCAAAATAGGGAGATTTCCTGACGTGAAAGTGAGAACAAGTAGAGATACAAAAGTAAGAAGCCAGACAATAAGTTCTAAATGAAAGGCATAATGAAAATTAGGGACTTTGATTCTTGGGACATTAACCTTAATTTTTGGAAGGATAAAAGGTATAATCAGCCACGGTATAATTGATATAGCGGCAAGATTGATCATTAATTGGTTACTAGGGCCAATTTCTAGTTCAAAAAAATAAGGTGCTAAAATATACAAACCTAAAATCCAAAATGAATTTACTAGAATAAGAAGATGTCTTAAGTTTTGACTATTAATGAGAAACATTTTTATGTCTGCTTTTTGATTTTTATAAAATTAATGAAATAGACCGCAATAAATGAAAAACCAAAGCATCCCGCCAGAATGATAAATGAATCTTCGAGAAGAAGAGGCTTTATCAAAAACACTGCCAGAGCAGAGACGATTAAATTTGTTAGCTCTAGTGCGATATATTTATTGGTCTTGCCACGTATTATATTATAGAGGCAAACCAATGTGAAAAATGATCTTATTATCTCAAAGCCAATAAATGACGAAAGCTCTGACGAAGTTAGTAAAATTTTGCGAGAAAGTAAAATTTCAATAATTGATTGATTGAAAAAATAGAACACTGACAAATAAGAAGTAATTAATAGAAATGAGCAAATAAAAAAGGGATATCTCTTGGTGTTGTCATGGCTTAGATCACTAGAAAATAGAGTGAAAATAAAAAAAGTGGAAACCGAGACATAGGCCGTGGAAATTCTCATGAGATAGTCCCAGTTGACGACAGTTTCAATCAAATAAGTTTGAGTAAGAATATTCCGAATAAGGAACGGGTAGGCGACACCGACGGTCATTAATACGATTCCCATCACTCGGTAACTAGAAACTTCCTTTTGAATTGTATCAGTTTCAATTATTGCATTAGTTGTACTTGGGAAGATCTTTTTAGAAAGTGTAAAATAAGAGAGAATAAAAGAGATGACGATTACCGTAGGGTAGGAAACTGTAAAAAAAGAAGAAGAAATATAATCTTTAAGTAAAAACAATATTAGGAACAAAAATGTCTGTATAAAAAAAACAGAGATTAAACTAGGGTATCTCTTTAATCCCGTTAGCAAACCTTGCCAATTATTTGAATAAGCGATGAGTGGTGCCAATATAATGATAAAGACCGTAGCTGCTAGTTGGGTTTCGATTCTGTTGATAAAGAAATAAGCAGGAACGACAACTAGGATTGAAGGAAGTAGGTACTTTGCTGTATTCTTACTACAAATTGCCCAAGCCGTTTGTAATTTATCAATAGGGATATGCTTAGAAAGATAAGTCTGTATCCCACCTGAAGAAAAACCAGCGATTAAAACCGCCAATGATTGAAGATTGAGAGTTTGAAGAATAAGACTCTCTCCAAGATGAGAAATAGACTTAATAAATAAGAACTGGCCTGCAAATCTTAAAAATGTTGATATTCCTACGAGTATTAAGCGTCTCATGAATTCCTTAATCCCATTTTATCTTTAATAAGTGTATATCCCGTAATGATAAGAGAATAGCATTGTTGAAAGATGACAATCTTAGCAATCAGAACAAGTGGCAAATGCTTACTTATCTTTAGTAAAACCTCATTTGAAATCTTATAGCTAGAACGTGGTAAATTTGTTTCAGGATACTTGCTCGCCAGTTTTTTACAATAATCCTCGAGCACAAAATTTGAAAGTGGCATTTCACTTCTCTTACTTAAAGTTGAAAAATTTTCACTCCAGTGCTTAAATGTATGTTTTGAAGCTTCTTGGTAACAATTCTTAGCGAGATCATTTGTTTTCGTTTCATTACTAAGATAATTGAGAAGTATATTATCGAGTTCGGAGTATTCAATTCTAAACTTTTCAGCGGCATCAAATGCATTAAATCCATTATCAAAGGTCGCGACAGGTAGCCCTGTTAGGATGGCTTCTATGAGGGCCAGTCCTCCACCGATAGGAAGAGAGTCTATATAGAAATCACTGGCCTTATAATATTTAAGGACACTCTCTTTTGGCTTGAGGCCAAGCATGAGTATATTTTTACACTCACCCTTAAGGTATTTTGTGAATGATTCATCAGGTCCAATCATTAGGAAAATGACGCCTTGGTTTTTACTCGCTATCTTTTCAAACTTTTCGAATAAATTATAGTCAGAGTTCGGTATGAATTTATAGGGATTGCCCACAGTAATAACTATTTTAGAATCGAGTGGAAGATTAAGCTCTTTTCTGTAATTAATCTTCTCTTGAGTGCTGATTATATGTTCAGTGATTTTGAGTGGGAAGGGAATCACTTTTGATGATTTTGCTCCTCGGAAATTCAGACTAAATTTTTGACCACTTGAGGACATATCGTAAACTTCACTGACAAGAGATGCGCCAATACTAAATGTATGATCTGCATGATTGTAGAAATAATATTTAGAGGTTTTATCTGTTCCAATGGCAATAAAAGGAATGGCATCGTGCTGATGGGTATGAAAAATGACTTTCGAATAATTTGGATATATTTCACTAAGAGCTTTAATCTTTTGCGAGTTTGATAAATGATTATCAAGTTTAATGATTTGCGTCTTACTGGGAAGATTTAAATGAAAATCTCTGTGCTGTTCAGTCAAAAGTATATCATGGTCTTCATTAGGCAAAAAATTGATCCAGTTCTCGATGACTCTGGTGTGTCCGCCCGTTTGATAGAGTTGCGTGGCCACATGTAGTGTCTTTTCTTCTTTTGAGATCTCATCAACATGAAAAGATAATTGATAGTGCCTGATTCGACTTTCTATCTTTTCAGAATAAAGTTTAAGACATGGACTGTTTGCAAGGTAAAATCCCAAAAATTTGACGTGGTCTACAAATTCATTAACATCATCTGTTTTTGCTAAGTAGTCTTCAAATACTTCAAGAACTTTATCACTTTTATTCATTGTAGGGTTTAACGATTGAGTCTGGGCCATCAACACGAAGTCCCCATTTTACAAAATAATGGTAAGCCGACTGTATAGTTATCCAAAGCTGTTTAATACTTTTATGAGGTGCCCTGGCCCATTGGTGCACAATTTGTGTGTTGGGATAGAATACATTAGGCCCAAGTTTTGAGGCACGTCTTGAAATATCAAAATCTTCTAAGTAGAGAAAAAATCCCTCGTCAAAGCCTTTGATCTTCAGAAGAGATTCAGATCTAAAAAACATAAAGCAACCTGTTATTACAGGAATTACTAATGGTTTATTAAAAGGAAGCTGATCAGTTAAAATAAATCTTTCTAATTCTTGCTTAAATTTCTCACCAAGTAGTTTACTAAAAAAACGTCTGGCAAAAAATATCGGAATTGTAGGGAGTCTTTTATTCACAAATTGAATAGAGCGATCAGGGTTTAGAATAAGTGGCGTACAAAGTGGGACTTCGAGGTTTGCATCCATAAAGTTTTTAAGCTTTAAGAGACAATCATCCTCGATAATGACATCAGGGTTTAAAATAAGAAAATACTTGGCATCTTTAGCATATTTATTGATTCCAATATTATGACCTGAACCAAAACCAACATTTCCATGGCCACTGATATAAGTGATATTTTTTTTCTTAGCTAATTCTTTGATGGCAGAATTCGTAGAGTTATCAATGAAGACGAGTTTTACCTTAAGACTTGTGTTGAAAAAGCTTTCTTGAAGCTCATCAAGCATCTTGATTGGATTATTGAAAGTGACGACTGTGGCGATGAGATCAAATTTTTCCATAAAACTCAATTGCCCTATTTAGTCCCTCAGAGAGTGACACTTTCGGTGACCAGCCCAAAGATTTAATGAGGCTAATATCTAAAAGCTTTCTCATCGTCCCATCTGGTTTAGAATTATCAAAAACGAGTTTACCTTTGTAATGCATCTTTTCTGCAATTAGCTTGGCCACTTCTCCTATTTCGATATCTTCTCCTGTTCCAATATTCATGAAATCAGGTTTTTCACCTTGGAAGTTCATGACATGTACACAAGCACTGGCCATATCATCAACGTAGAGAAACTCTCTGCGTGGTTGTCCTGTGCCCCAAATTTTAAATTCAGGATCATTATTTTTGATGGCCGCACTCATGCGTGCGATTAAACCTGGAATGACATGGGAATTATTTAAATCGTAATTATCATTCACACCGTAAAGATTAGTCGGCATGACAGAAATCCAATTTAGTCCATACTGACGACGGAAAGATTCTGCTGTTTTGAGTCCTGCTATCTTAGCAATGGCGTAAGGCTCATTTGTTGGTTCAAGCTCTGAGGTCAGTAAGTATTCTTCCTTAAGAGGCTGAGGAGCATTTTTTGGATAGATGCATGAGCTTCCTAAGAAAAGCATATTCGGAGTTTTGACTTTGAAAGCAGCACTGAAAACATTTTGCTGGATTTGTAAGTTTTCAAAAATAAAATCTGCACGATAGGTATTATTGGCCATGATTCCGCCAACTTTAGCCGCGGCCATAAAGACATAATCAGGCTTATTTGTTTCAAAATATTTTTCTACATCTGATTGATTAAGAAGATTAAGTTCTTCACGTACAGGGTTAAGAATAGAATTGTATCCCTGATCTTTAAGTGTGCGGTAAATGGCCGAACCTACTAAGCCTCGTGAGCCTAAGATAAGAATTTTATCTGTTTTATTCATGAGGTTTATCCTAACAGAAAAAAAATCCCTAGCAGAGTATTTTTTGTATTCGTTAGCCCGTTAATTGCGTAATTCCGCAAAATCTGTTAAATATAGATAAACAGGAGAAAATCATGGCGTTTCCTCATGAAAAAGAACTTAGAAAAATGAGACAAAAATTAGAAAAATCGACTCCTTCTAATTCTCTTTTTGAGGATGCTTCTCTTGCAGAGAAGTTAAAATATAAGCTTTGCCAAAAATTTGTGATTTATATATTAGAAAATAATATTTCTCAGCTTGATCTAGCAAGAAGTCTCGATATGGATCCTGCTCGTTTAAATGAAATTATAAAATATAAGATTCATCTATTCACTATAGATAAGCTTCTTGAATTTACACAAAAACTTGATCCCAATCTGAAAATTTTCATCTCTTAGCTTAATTATGAAACCCGAAAAATTTTTCCTAGTGCAACTCCACATTTAAGTTGCTGATTTCAGAA
>DZBG01000121.1 GCA_022729855.1 Bdellovibrio sp. | reverse complement strand
TATGAAGTTATGATGAAGAAAAGTTGCACTAGGAAATGGTAGTTGGGACTTAAAAAATAGACGTTGAAATAATAAAGTTTTTATAATGTTTAAAGAAAACAAATAACCTCATCTAAGTCGGATATTTTATGCACCATGAATCAAAAGAAATCATCGCCCATGACGGGACAATTCTAAAAGTTTATCTCAAAGAAGCAGGAAGTCCTAAGTGGCTTATAGTGACTCATGGTTTAGGTGAGCATGCTTTAAGGCATCAATATCTTTTCAAACTGTTTACTCAAGAATTCAATATCATCATGTACGATCTTCGTGGCCATGGGCAAAGTGGCGGAAAACGAGCTTATGTAGAAAAATTTGATGAGTTCTACAAAGATATGGATTCAGTTATTAAGTTTCTTCAAGATGAATACAATATGAAAGAGTATATGCTCCTGGGCCATTCCATGGGCGGACTGATTACGGCCGGTTATCTACAAGGGCATACTCAAGAAGGACTTTATCCTTCAAAAGTTTTTCTCTCGTCACCTGCTGGTGCTGCAGCAGGGATTCTTGGGCCTATTTTTGGGAATGCTCCACACTTACTTTACCAAGCACTGGAGAAGATGCCTTCTGTTCCATTGGCCGGAATGCTGGATATAAAAAAGCTCTCACATGATAGCAGAGTCTATGAAGCTTATGTAAAAGATGAATTGTGTTCACTCAAGATTCATTCTCATTTATTTTTTGAAATTTTAAATGAATCAAGAAATGTCTTTAGCAAACCTCTTCGCGCTCAGTGTGAACTTTATTGCTCAATTGGGACGGCAGATGTTCTTGTGGAACATAAAATGGTGATTGATTACTTTAGAAATATCGAGAAAAACTGCAAACTTAATACAGTGGAAGGCGGTTATCATGAACTTCATAATGAAATTGAGAAGTACCGTCGTCCACATCTTGAATTTTTAACTGCTTCACTGACTGGAAGTGAGTTTAAAGTTTCTTAAGGGCAGCAATTCTCTCACTTGCATGGGGGTGAGAGTAATAAAAGCTAGCATAGACTTTATCCGGAGTGAGAGTTGAAGAGTTATCCTTATAAAGTTTAAGAAGGGCACTAATCATATCACCTGCGGGACGCTCACTTGCAGCATAAGCATCAGCTTGAAATTCATTTCGTCTTGAAAAAAAACTTTGAATTGGTGTAAACCAAAATGTATAGACTTCAATCGCTGTTGAGAAAATCAAAAATAAACTTCCTGCACTTTGTACTTTATTAAAATGCCCCAGATAAAACCATTCCTTATGTGAGACATAACCCATGAGGGCCAGACCTAAGAAAGAAAATATCAGGCTTGTGATAAGAGACTTTAAAATATGCTTATGCTTGAGATGGCCAAGCTCATGAGCGAGAACGGCCAGAGTTTCATTGGGATTCATACTCTTTAAGAGTGTATCAAAAAAGACCACACGCTTACTTTTTCCAAGACCCGTGAAATAAGCATTTCCATGTGAGCTTCTTTTTGAAGCATCCATGACAAAAACAGCTTCAAGTGAATTGCCAGTATTGGCGACTAATTTCTCTAGATCGGTTTGCAGGTTTTTATCTTCCAGTGGAGAAAACTTATTAAAAAGTGGGGCAATCCAGCGCGGATAAATTCCGATGACGAGAAACTGAAATGAAGTCATCAGTCCCCAAGCATAAATCCACCAATACTCACCAAGAGCATGGAAGATATATAGCATGGCCCCAAGAAGAGGAATGCCAAGGAGAGCAGAGAGTGCAAGTTCTTTAAGAGAATCAATAATCATCATTTTTAATGTGAGATTATTAAATCCAAATTTTTCTTCAATGATAAAAGTCGAAATAAGTTTGAAAGGAATCCCAATCAATGAATGGATGAGCATGAAAAAGACAATTAAAAGCATGTCCTTTGAAATTTGAGAAAGATCAAAAGTATTAATATATTTTTGCAAATGATCGAGACCGCGGAAGGGGAACCAGTAGAGAAATAAAGTTAAATCAATAATATGCTTAGGTATCGCAAGTTTGATCTTGGCCCAGGTATAGTCAGCTGCTTTTTGATGGTCCGCTAAGCTAATAACTTCAGAGAAATCCTCAGGCACAGAGTCTCTATGCTTTAGGACATTATTTTTTTGCCGCACAAGTAGGTAGAGTTCTACTACGGTTTGCAGTATGGTTAGAGTAAGAAATCCAATTTGTAGATAATAAATAATTATGCGGTTCATATGAATATCCTAGTTAAAAGGCTTTTTGCTTACAACAATCTTCGTAACTTTACCTATATAATCTATACGGATAAAGGCGAAGCATGGGTTATTGACCCCTATGATGCGGGCCAAGTTAAAGATGAGATCAAAACACTCGGTGTCAACCTTGTGGGAATTTTAAATACCCATGATCATTTTGACCACACTAGAGGGAATCAAGAGCTGCAAGATTATTTTAAATGCGCAGTCCTGGCCTTCGATATTAGTCAGTCAGTTCATCTTGATCAAAATCAAAGTTTAGAAATTCTTAAGACTCCAGGCCACACTTCTGAGCATATTGTTTTTTTATGGAAACGAAATGGTATCTACGAAATGATTTTTGCTGGAGACACACTTTTTAACGCCGGGGTGGGGAATTGCAAAAATGGAGGGAATGTAGATGAATTATTTGAGACCACTCAAATGCTTCAGCATCGTCTTCCTAAAGAAATATCTCTTCAACCGGGACATGATTATTTGAAGAGAAATCTTGAATTTGGTCTCATGGTGGAACCAAGTAATAAAAAAATAAGTGAAAGACTCTATCACCTAAATAATATTGAGACAGAACTCCTTCCTCCGACAACCATGGAAGAGGAGCTTTTAATTAATCCATTTTTTAGATTAGACTCTGAGGAAATCAGAGCTCTCGCTGGGGTGTCGGAGAGTCGAGAGTTATTTAAAAAATTAAGAATGATGAGAGACAATTGGTAATAAGGAGAAAATCATGGCCGGACTTAAAATTGGAGCAGCTGCTCCTGCTTTTACACTTAAAAATCAAGACAATGAAAAAGTTTCGTTAAAAGATTTTAAAGGACAAAATGTTGTTGTTTATTTTTATCCTAAAGCAATGACTCCAGGATGCACGACTCAGGCCTGTGGGATTAGAGATTCAAAAAAAGAATTAGCAAAAGAGAATATTGTTGTTTTAGGCATTAGCCCTGATCCAGTTGAGAAGCTTCAAAAATTTATCACAAAAGAGAAATTGAATTTCACACTCCTCTCAGATGAGGATCACGCCATTGCTGATAAATACTCTTCGTGGGGACCCAAAAAATTTATGGGTAGGGAATATGATGGGATTCTTCGTCAGTCTTTTTTGATTAATACTGAAGGGAAGCTAGTTCAAATTATGAGTAAGGTGAACACTAAGACCCATCACACAGATATTATTAAGGCCTTTAAGAGTCTTGAATAGTCTCTTTAAGCAAAATATCTACTCGTCCGAATTCCTGAAGGCGCCCTAGAGTTTGCTCAAAGGCGTCTTCCCATTCAGGAGTCATTTTCACGTCAATATCTCGGTACTCACGTTTCAGAGACTCATCCAAAGTTGAATAGAAGGCCATGCCCTCACTTGATTCGAGGGTAAAATACACAAAATAAGCCTCATCCTTAGGGACACGGAGGATATAATGGCTGAGTTGTTTTGTCTGAGAATAGGGTTGCATCATAGTTTCCTTGACTTCAGTAAACACTCAATTAGAATAAAAGAGAGCTAAAGTCAAAAATATTGAGAGCTTATGTCATGGAGGACGCCCTTGTCTCGATATCAAAAATCAGTAATTCTAATGAGTTCTCTTCTTATGTTATCTTCGTGCGCGTGGTATCGCGATCTCGAAAGATCACTTGTTGAGGATGATCAGAAACAAAATGCAAACCGTAAGTCTAAGGTTGTTCCGCGTGAGCAATACGATGAACTATTGGTGAAGTACGAAGAAGTTTCAAAAAAATACGAAGATTTAAAATCTGGAAAACCATCATCAAGTTCACTCGTTGATGAATTACAACGTTCTCAAACTGAGAATTTTGCAGGTGGTTCAAACAGTGTTGAAACAGTAGATGTTTTTGGAGCCGCAGGGCCATTACCACAAATTGGAAATGATCTTGAGTCTCAGGTCTCTGCTTACCGTAAAGGTTTAATTCTAGAACAATCGAATCCAACAGAAGCTTTAAAACTTTTCCAAATGCTTGATGCGAAAGCCGCACCTCCAGTACAAGTGAGAGCGAAGCTTCATGTCGGTGAGCTTTTAATGAAACAAAATCAATATGATTTGGCCTTACAATCATTTGAAGATATTATTCAAAAACACGCTCATTCAGGCGTCGTGATTGAAGCATTAAGAAATGCATCGATTTGTGGAGATAAACTTGGTCTTGCTAATAAGCGCGATCAATATTCATCAATGCTTAAAGATGTATTTGAAATGAATTAAGGAATTGATTTTTGAAAAAAGAAATCACCGCCCTCCTTCTCTTATCTCTTCTTCTTGGACAGTCAGCGACTGTGCGAGCGCAAGACGATAATATGTCTGATGCAGAAATGCAGGACTTATCTTCTATGATGGGGGATGAGTTACCAGTTTCTGAAGTTAGTGAGCAGGCCGAACAATCAACTCAAATTGAAGCTCCTGCAAGTGAAACGATCTCTACTGAAGCACCAATCGAATCTCCCTCTGAAACTATGGCCTCTGATTTAGATACTGAGCTTGAGCCATTAACTGAACCAACTGAAGCTGCGCCAATTGAAAAAGCCGAAGCAGATCAGCCATCTTCAACAGAAACAGAACTTAGTGCCAATCCAACAGATGAATTAGAATCTTTGAAAGCGGATGCTGGAGAAGTTGATTTTTCAGTTCCTCAAGCTGAAGAAGTAAAAGAAGAAGTGGTTACTAAGCCCACGACAAAAAAAGAAGAAGCTCCTGTGGTGATGGGGGCCGAAGTTTTTGAAGTAGGGAATGAAGAGAAGGAACTTATTGAAGTGGCCAAGAATCTAAGTGGCCAAATTTCAAATAATGAGTGGAACGAGATTGCGACTTCGGCCAAAGTAGATACCTATACAGTTGTTAAAAATGACTGGCTTTTTAAAATTTCAAAAAGAATTTTTGGAACAGGTTATTATTATCCAAAAATTTGGTCATTAAACGCTTATATTACGAATCCGCATTTAATTGAACCAGGAATGATTCTTTCATTCTCTACTGGTTCTGCTGGTCTGGCCCCTGAAGTAAAACTAGGAAGTTTTACTGAGGCCGAGCTTAAGGCCCAGCCGGGCGCTATGAATAATACAGGTGATGTTGCTGACTTTTCAAATTTTGGTGAAGATTCTCGTCCTAAATGGATTGATGATAAGAATAGTCTTCAAGATCAAGGAATTTATTTCCAGTATGCTTCAGAAGAGACGATGGATGATCTTCAAAAACTAGGAAGAGAGTCTCTTAATAAAGAGTATGAAGGATACGAGCCACCAAGAAGTGATCTTGATATCGTTGTCCCACGCAATTACGATAAATTCGGTTTTGATAAAAACTCAAAAATTTCTTATACCTTTAAAGAAGGTTTCTATTTAAATACATTTGTTTCAACTAATATCGTGCAAGATTTTGGTAAAGTTACAAATGGACCAGATGAAAATATTTTCTTTACTAAATTAGACCGCGCTTATGTTGAGTTTGATGAATCAATCAATCCTGTCGCTGGTGATAAATTCTCAGTTTATTCAAGTGGTGGGAAAGTTAAGCATCCAAACTCAGATAGAGAAGGGTATGCCTATACTATCGTGGGACAAATCAAGCTCTTAAGAAAAATCGAAAATAAGTGGGAAGTGGAATTTATTGAAGTTGCAGGAACTCCGCAACGTGGCGATAGAATCACTGTCTATACTCCTAAAATTGAAAGAATTACTAAAACTTATAATTCTCGTGTGATCGAAGCCGCCATCCTTAGAACATATACGCCAGATCAGGCCATTATTGGGTTTGGTGATGTGGCCTATATTGATCGTGGTCGTGCTGACGGTGTGGAGATGGGGAATATTTTTGAAGTGTACGGATTTAAAGATCGTGCTCTTGGAAAAAATATTACAGATCAGCCAACATATAAAACGGGTGAGCTTACAGTTATTAGTTTAACTGATAATTTTGCGACAGTGATTGTTTCAAATTCAAGCCGTGACTTTTATGTGGGTGATATCGCTATTACAAAAACAAAAGAAGCGGCTCTTCGTGCGACTCAAGCAAGAAATGCTCGTATTCGTGGCCAGAAAGATATGGTTGAAGGGCGTGCCCTTGAAGAGCTTGATGTTGAGTTAAATCTTGATGATCTTAATGATGATCTTCTCAAACAAGCTGACAAGATTCAGTTAACTGAAGATGAGCTGGCTGAACTTGAAAGACAAGAGCGTGAGAAATCAATTATTAAAGACTCTGAGAAAGACTTAAAAGCATTAGAGCGTCTTGAAAATGATATTGAACAAGCAGAATCAATTCTTAACGAAGCTAAGATTGATGAAGATAAACTTCTTGAAGGTGAAAACCTTAACGATCTTGAGAAGAAAAATGGTGCTCAAGAGCAAGATTCTCTGGATGAAATTGAAGAAAATCTTGGAAAACGTTATATCGATGAAGAACTTAATACGAAAGATAATCCGTACGGATTAACAGAGTTTGATGTCGAAGAAGTGGATGAGCTTCTTAATTTAGAAAAAGATCAGCAGAAATAAAAAAAGCGCCCCTAGAGGGCGCTTTTTGTTTCTACACTTGCTGGCATTCTCAGCATGGGAAAATCTTTTTGTGCAGGATGGGCCTTCTCCCACATTTGAATAAAAATCTCAGATGAATTTTCAATCACCGATGTATCCACTCCAAAGCTTTGCAGCTCCGTGATGATGTCTCCAATTTGACCAATATGACCGAATCCACTTTGATCGAATGATTTATGAATAGGGTTACTCTGGGCCCTTTGTTGTGACTTTCTTTTCTTCTTATCGCCTGAGGCACCACAACTTTCCTTATCATTCCCAAAACGAGGGCGTAGCTGCTGGATAAAGCCGTTTAAATCACTTCCAAAGGCCAGAGGCACACCTTTACTCATGCCAAATTCATAGGCCTGGGCAAAGGACTTTGTAGAGCCATCACAATCATTGGGAACCTGGCCAAAACTTTTTGTAGCCTCCGATCCAGTACGAAGACCCATCATCCCTCCTGTCTCTTTTAAGAGATCAAGAATCCAATCAGGGGTCGATTTTTCATATTTTGAGAAGGGCTTCTCCATAATATCTCTGAAGTGACCATGTGATATATAGAGAGGGTAAGGGCCAACTTCGTGAACAATCTCGGCCACATCTTTAATTCCATTTTCAGAAAGATGGGCCAGATCGATGAGGATATTCTTTTTGATGAGTTCTCTGACTAATTCTTTCCCTTCATTTGTGAGACCCAAAATATTATGTCCATTACGGTCAGTTTGAAATCCAAGTCTCTTAATATCGAAGTTTTTCACTGATCTTAAAAATTGAAACACTTTAAAAAGATCCCGAAAAATTTTTCCTAGTGCAACTCCACATTTAAGTTGCTGATTTCAGA
>DZBG01000002.1 GCA_022729855.1 Bdellovibrio sp. | reverse complement strand
ATTGCATGCTCCCTCATATGGATGAAGGTTGGCAAATGAGGACACGCCCTAAGCTTCATCAAACTTAAGGGCCTTTTGTTGATAGTCTTCCATCCAACTGGTACTATTCTAGTATGTATAAAAAACAAACTCTCACAATTGCTATTATTTTTTATCTTATAGCAATTGTCGTTAATATAAATTTAAAACAACCCAAAATTGTTATTTCCAAACAGGCCTCTAGTTTAAATTTAAATACAAAATCTTTGCTCTTTTTCTCAGCAGGAAACAAAAGACTTTTAGCTGATCTATTATGGATACAAACTCTACTCGAAGCTGACGAGAGTCATTACAAAGAGAAAGATTTAAACAGTTGGATGTTTTTGAGATTCTGGAATATCTCAAATCTTGATCCCAAATTCTACCAAAACTATCTTTGGGGTGGAATTTATCTCTCTATTATTAAAGATGACAGATTGGGAGCCGCCGAAATATTTGAGAAAGGAATTAAATATTATCCTCAAGATTTTGGATTGAATTACAATGCTGGTTTTAATTATTATGCTCAACTTGCCAATTACAAAAGGGCCTATGAATTATTTGAGAAGGTTCAGTACTCAAACCAAGCCCCTCCATTTCTTCCTACCCTTACGGCAAAAATCAAATATCAATATGATTTTGATTATGAAGGAACGATTGCTATTTTGATGGATCAGTACAATAAAAGCCAAGATGAATATCTTAAAGAAAAAATAAAGAAGAATATTTACAGTCTCAAAGCAGACAGAGATTTGAAATGTCTTAATGAAAAAAAGAATGAGTGTGAAAAAATAGATTTAGACGGGAATCCCTATCTTATAAAAGATGGAAAGTATGTTTCTCCAAAACCATATGCTCCCTATCAAATTCATACTATTAAATAAAGAGGGCCAGCATAAAGCCGGCCCTTTGAAGTCGTATTTCTAGAATCTAAAAATAACTAGTAACCTGTTTGAACGTTTTTAAGAACTTTAAGTTCATTGATTGAGTGCTTAGACATAGTCGTATCACCTGTAAATCCACTCATTACAACTCCTGCTGCACCGGCAACAAAAGTATCCTGTGTAGGAATTACGTTAATGTTAGCCGACAAGTTCGTTGCTGTAGAAAGAGTAGAGCCACCTGCAGTTTTTCCTGCAAGAAAATATGTTTCTGCTGCAGTTGCTGCTTTAGCAGCAGCACAGTCTAATGTACTTAATCCAGAGTTTTCAGCAGCATTATAAGAAGCACCTGCCGCAGTTCCAGCTACGTTAAATCCAGTTGTGAAATAACGAGAAGAAGCTTCTGGAGATGGATCATATCCCATATACTTTAAACAGTTATGGTAGATGTTAAAGTCAGCATAGAAAGATGTTTCAGCAGTATAGATCGAAGATAACTGAAGTTTTGCTTCAGAAACTTTTGCCTTCGCCTGATACTTTTTGAAGTTTGGAATCGCTACTGCAGAAAGTACACCGATGATGGCCACAACCACCATAAGCTCAACGAGGGTAAACCCGTCCTCTCTTTTCAATTTGGTAAAAAAACTTTTCATAGATGCTCCTTGTCTTCTGAATCATTAAGAGATTCAGCTGTTAGGTTAATTTTCACACCAATCTTCCTTCGGGCAACATTAAGAGAAACCCAAAATCTAAACTAGCATGAACTCGTAATATAATTTTAATAGGACATTTACTCTTTCAACCTTTAATCTTTCTCTATATTTTCGTTATTTATGGACTTCCTTGCAATATCGGCAACTTATTACTCTGCCCCTCCGGCAGACATAAAAATTGGCAGATACATAGCAATGAGTACAAATCCAATAATCCCCCCTAAAACGACAAGAATTAGAGGCTCAATCATTTTAGTCAAATTCTGCACAAGCTCTTCAATCTCTCCCTCAAACACGTCGGCTACTTTGATAAGCATATTATCAAGGTTACCTGTAGACTCACCCACTTTCATCATCTGAGTCACAAGAGGCGGAAAATATTTAATCCTACTTAAAGGCTGAGTAATTGACTTCCCTTCAACAACTGCCTGTCTTACCTTAGCAAGATCTTTAGCAATCTGAGTATTATCAAGAGTCTCAATACAAATCTGGAGAGCATCAATAATAGGCACACCTGCAGAGAGCATAGTGGCCAATGTTCGAGTGAACGATCCGAGATTTCCTTTAATCACAAGCGCTCCAAATAGAGGTGCTTGCATTGTAAATCTATCCCACTGATGTTTTCCCTTTACCGTTTTAATATAATTTAAAAATAAAAGAGATCCCGCCACTAACCCTGCGATAAGCAGTAGGGTGTAATGTTGAAAGAATTCTGAAACATCAATTACTGTTTGAGTCACCCATGGAATTTCCTGATTTGATTCTTTAAGCATTCCCACAAATTGTGGAACAACAAAAACCATCAAACCGAAAACAACAATAATACCTACGAACACAACAATTACTGGGTATGTCAGAGCAGATTTAACCTGCTTTTTTAACTTCTCTTGTTTTTCTAAAAATTCAGCAAGTTTATTTAAAATCCCATCTAAAATACCCGCCGCTTCTCCGGCCTTTACTAGTGAGCAGTAAAGTTTTTCAAATCCTTTTTGACTAGAAAGAGCTTCATTTAAGCTCTTTCCTTCCTCAACCTGAACTTGAATAGCTTTCACAGAATTTCTTAGCGTCGCATTTGTTTCTTGTTTATGTAAAATATCTAAGCATTCCATAATCGGAACACCTGCATTAATAAGAATAGCAAGCTGTCTGGTAAAACGAGTGAGTTCTACACGACCAAATGGTTTTGAGAGTCCAGCATCAACCATCCACTGACCTAAGTCAGACTCAAAAATTGAAGGAGGAGTAACTTTAGTCACTCTGATACGCTGACGACGCAGAAGTTTCTTGGCCTCTGAAACATCAGAAGCATCGATTTCACTTTCTACTTTTTTTCCGTCTTGGGTAAAACCCGCGTATTTAAACTTTGGCATAACTTATTCTTTTTCTTTTAGATTTTTTATTTCTCGTGACGACCTACACCCTTCACAACGTTTTTGGTTCCATCTTTTGTAATACCTAACATTCTTGTTAACTCTTCAGGGTTATTTGAGAACGTCATTGCTGTTTCTGGAGTAATAAGACCTGAATCAAGAAGTTTTTTAATACTCTGATTCATCGTAAACATTCCTGTATCATCCTGCCCAATTTGCATTTGAGAATAAATCTGATGAACTTTATCCTCACGAATTAAGTTTCTAATCGCCGGAGTAATACGTAAAACTTCTTGTGTCGCCACTCGTCCCTTAGGAACTTTGGGCAGAAGCTGCTGGGCCACTACACCCTGAAGAACAAATGATAAGAGAGTTCTAATCTGCTCTTGTTGCTCATGTGAGAATACGTTAATAATACGATTAATTGTTTGAACAGTTGAGTTCGTATGGAGTGTTCCAAATACAACGTGACCCGTTTCTGCAATAGTTAGTGCGGCTTCAATTGTTTCCGGATCTCGAAGCTCTCCCACAAGAACAATATCTGGATCCTGACGAAGAAGAGACTTAATCCCTTTTCCAAAATTTAGTGTATCTGCACCAATCTCACGTTGATTTACAAGTGACATTTTATGCTGGTGAACAAATTCAATGGGATCTTCCAGCGTAATAATATGTGAAGCAGAGTTTGCATTTAACTTATCAATAATTGAAGCCAGTGTAGTCGACTTTCCAGATCCCGTGGGGCCCGTCACAAGGAATAGACCAGATGATACATCTACCATATCGAGAAGAACCTTCGGAAGTCCTAAGGCATCAAAGTCAGGAATAAGACTTGGAATCTGACGAAATACGGCAGCAGTTGCACCTTTTGAGAAAAACACGTTTGCACGAAAACGTGCAAGACCTTTTACACCAAATGAAAAATCTAGTTCTAGATTTTTTTCTAGTTCTGCTTTTTGTTTTTCGGTTAGGATTTGGTAAATCAATCTTTTTGTATCATCAGGAGTTAATGAACCGATCTTCACTCGAACAATTTCACCACTTACACGCATAGCAGGCGCACTTCCCACAGTTAAGTGCAAATCGGATGCTCCGTTATCCACCATTACTTTGAATAGCTGTTGGATCTGAAGATTACCAATTCCCTGTTCGCCGACATTGGTCTTGGTTTGTGTTGAATCGTTACCGGCCATATATTTCTCCTACAATTGATCTGATGCTGAGTTAGAAACTGCTTCTTCAATAGTTGTTAAACCTTGGGCCACTTTAGTTAAAGCACACATACGTAATGTTTTCATTCCATCTCGTATCGCCTGACGTTTAATATCATCTGTTGAAGAATTTCTTAAAATCAATTCGCGTACCTTAGGTGTCATGGCCAGAACTTCATAAATGGCCACACGACCTTTATAACCAGTTCCATTACACACATCACAACCTTTACCGTGATAAACCTTAATTTTCTCTGCCGAGGCAGGAGCAAAACCACAGGCAATAAGTTCTTCTGGCATTGTCTTTCTTTCTTCTCTGCAATTAAGACAAATCTTACGACAAAGTCGCTGAGCAACGACTACGTTTAAAGCAGCCACAACGAGAAAGGGCTCAATCCCCATATTTAAAATACGAGTAATAGTAGCGGGGGCATCATTCGTATGAAGCGTAGATAAAACTAAGTGACCAGTAAGAGCAGCTTCAACAGCAATTTCTCCTACCTCTAGATCACGAATCTCTCCCACCATGATAATATCAGGATCCTGACGAAGAAAGGACTTCAGTGCCATCGCAAAAGTCAGGCCCACTTCTTTTCTAACGTTAACCTGATTAATACCTTCAAGGTTAAATTCTACTGGATCTTCTGCTGTAGAGATATTGTTATCAATAGTATTTAAATCAGCGATTGCAGAATAAAGTGTTGTCGTCTTTCCTGACCCTGTAGGACCAGTTACCAGACACATTCCGTAGGGACGATGAATCCCTTCTTTAAAAACTTCTAACTGTTTTGCTTCAAAGCCAAGCTTTGTCATATCAAGCTGCAAATTAGATGAATCAAGAAGTCGCATTACCATCTTCTCACCGAATAAACACGGAAGAGAAGACACACGATAATCGATAGGACTTCCACCAATCATCAATTTAATACGACCATCTTGTGGCTTACGTTTTTCAGAAATATCCATTTGGGCCATAATCTTCATACGAGAAACTACTGCTGGCATCATACTTTTTGGAGGTGTTGCGACTTCAACTAAACTTCCATCAATACGAAAACGAATTCTAAAAGATTTCTCATAAGGCTCAACATGGATATCGGATGCTTTTTTAATATAAGCTTCAGCAAGAAGCCGGTTTACAAAAGTCACAACGTCATCAGAAATATCTTCTGCTTTAACACTCTCTTCTGCTTGAGTCGTAGAGTTAACTTCGTAAATTTGATTAAGTAAATCATCAACAGAATCTTTCACTCCCGCAAAGAGTTTTTTCCATGATGAAATATTTGTAAGAATGAATTCAACTTGTTTTTTAAAAACATCTTGAAGTTCTTTAATCGCTTCGTGTGGAACAGTCGGATCAAAAGTGGCCATCGTCACTTTTGTTGCAGTCTTCTGAATAGGAATGGCACGATATTTAATAACAAGTTTCTTTTTTAAACTTGAGATCGTATCTCCTGGAACTTTTGCATTCCTAAGATCAATAAATGTCATGCTGTATTTTTCAGAACAAATTTTTGCAAATTTATTTTCATCAAAGTATGGCATTTGAAGAAGTTCAAATTCATTCACTTCATCATCTTTACCCATAGAGAGGCGGCGCAACTCTTTTAGAGTGGCCATCCCTGTATTCGTTACTACTTCAATGAATTCTTTTCGAATCATTATCCACTAACCCTTTGATTGTATGTTCTACTCATCGGGGTATTGAATACTTAAGTTTAGGATTAAATAGCTTTCCAAAATTTTGCAGCAGCAATGGCCTGCAACTCAAGCATTCTCTGGCCGTCATGGTAGAATTTTACGAGAGATGGAAGAGTATTTTGGTGCGGTATAAAAGAATAATTATAATCCCAGAAGATAAAAGAAGAGTGAAGTGATCCACTAAAAACATAATCTCTAGAACATGTATTAATGATCACAACCTGCGAAGCTTTCTCATGAAATTTAGTCAGATCTAGTTTCCCGAAATTCGGAGTCATCTTTCTTGAAAGAACAACATACTTCATTTTTTTGTCAATCAGAACTTTGACCGTGAGCTTGCTCATTACACCATCACCAAGAACCACAAAGAATAAATCTCCAAAAGATTTTTTAATACCCATGAGTTCAAGCTCAATAGCAACAGCATCAGTATTTGTCCCGACTGTTTTATTTTTTTCAAAACAAATTGTATTAATTGAATCTTTGTATTCATCAGGTGATTCAAAGACCACATCTTTCAGATAGTGAGTTTTGTAAGGCGAAGTAATATTTACACCACGATATTTTTCTTTTAACTCTTCGATCGTTGGGAGTTTTGATCTCGCCTCCACATCAATTAAATCATATTCAACATCTTCTCCAATGATTTGTTGATAAAGCTCAGGTGAACGAGAGTGTTGGATATTTTTTCCGATAAGTGCAAATTTCATATTTTATAACTTCTTGCTATTTCCACATCTTTTTTAATTTGTTCAACCAGGTCAGTAACAGTAGGAAATCTTTTTTCATCGCGAACACGGCTAAGAAATTCGATATGAAGAGATTCGCCGTAAATATCACTATCAAACTCAAATATATTCGTTTCGATGGTGATTTGGTTATTCCCTTTAAAGGTTGGATTCTTTCCAATATTTGTCACTGATTTAAAGGTCATCCCTTTATAAAGAGTGCGTGTGACATACACTCCAAGTGCAGGAACGATGGCATCTTGGAGAATTTGAATATTCGCTGTAGGAAAACCAATTTGTTTACCTCGCCCCTCACCTTTGACGACAACACCATCTAAGCATAATGGTCTGCCAAGCAATGCATTGGCTTCTTCAACTTGGCCCGTCAGGATGGCCTTTCTAATTCGGCTTGATGAAATGACATCTCCACCACTTTCAAATTTGGGCTGAATTTCCACATGAATATGTTTCAACTTACAGTGATTTTTCACTAGATCAAAACTTCCTTGCTTGTTAGCACCGAAAGCAAAATCATAACCAAGATAGATGCTCTCTATCTTTGGATAAGTAAGAATATAATTATCGAGAAATTCTTCCCCTGATAAAGTTGAAAAATCACGAGTAAAATCAATCTCAATTAAATAGTCTACGCCACTTTGTTCAAGATACTGTCTTCTCTGCTTATAAGAGCTGATAAGATAGCGCTCTCTTTCTGCATGAATGATTTTTTGAGGATGTGGAACAAAAGTAATGACTGCAAACTTTAAGTTTCTATCTGTACATTTTTGTTTTAAATGTTGCAAAAGTTGCTGATGCCCTAAGTGAACACCATCAAAATTTCCGATGGTCAAACCAAGTGCTGGAAATTCATTTTGAATTTTATCAATCTCTTCTAAACGATGAATGACTTCCATCTTTAATATGCTCCAACATCTTTACCAGACGATTAAAATGTTTACGTTCAAAACGGTACTGCGTCGAAGTACTTCCGTTTCCAAAGCTTTTATAGGAATTTTGAGAGAGTAAATCAACAAAATACCTCTTAGAATCATCCTCCAACTCACCTTCTGAGATTAACTGAGTAGGTGTTTTTCCTGTTTTTTCAACCCATGGTGCCAACCAATGATAAAAATGGGTTACTTCAAAGCTATTCTTGAACGACGAAGGGATCGCATTTTTCGACTTTAGTTTAATGCCTGAAAAAGGATTATTAAATTTGATCATTGCTACAAAGATGAGAATGACAAAGAGAAAAAGCCCTATCAAAACAAAGTATGACTGTGAGAGCCAATTCATAGACTGGAAAAAGTCAGGAGTTTGGATAGTAGGCATACTAGGGCCAATAATCGCTTTGCTCTCAGGCGATTCTTTGGGCCCATCAGCTTTATCAACTACATCTTTTTTAGGAGCTGCAGCTTGTCCACCAGCGATTAGAATTTCAGGTATAGTGAGAGTACTTTTAACGTACTGCTTTGATTCTGGATCAAAATAGCTAAAACTCATACTCGATTCTGGAAGTTTTAGGTTCTGTTTTGCAAGGTATGTGTACTCAAAGGTTTTCACCCCTTGATTGGAGTCCGTTAATTTCAGATCTCCATTATTCTCAAACTCTTCGAGGGCAGGATTGTTAAACAATTTTGGAGCTTCATAATTTTCAAGGGCTCCACCCCCACTAACAGTAAACTTAATTTCAAGTGGCTCATTTACAATAAGTCTCGTATTTCCTATTTGAAAATTAAAATCATGCTTTCCAACTAGACCGGTGAAATCAGCAGGGCGACCTTCTTCAGGTAGAGGAATAACATTCAATTCAATTGTTTCACTTGAGATCGTTTTTGTTTTTTGATCTCTAGGACTATAACCAAAACCAAAAGCGCGTCCAGTTGAGCTTATATAGACAACTGACATTGTCAGAGGATCTACTTTAAGCTTTCCTGGTTTTTCAGGGAATAGTTTGGCCGCATAAATTTGCGAGCGATTATAAGCAACACCATTAACTGCCACTCTCTCTGTTCTTTCTGGTTCCTGCAAAAATCTTTTTAAAAATCCATTAAGCTTAGGATATTTTTTTACATCAAGTTGGTTTACCGAAGTTTTTGCATAAATATAATATCTAGCAATAACCCCTTCCCCAACATAGAGATCCTTTTTACTTGCCTCTGCCATAACAAAAACATCAGGCAGCACTTCAGCTTCTTTGAGGACACTAATATTAACGGCAGGATGTTTCAGTACATTTCCATCGATTGTCACTTGAATTTCACGAAGTCCAGACAATCCATCTTTAGGTGCCATCATATCAAATGAATAGATCATCTCTCTTGTTATAGTGAGTTTTCCGTTAGCATAAATAGTACGCGTTGAAATACCTTGTCTGTTTTTTCCTAAAATCTCAGATCTAAGAGGAGTAAAAATAATTTCAGGCTCACTTGAGGATTCAGTTTGAATTTTAAATAACACTTGAAATGTTTCACCTGCAACAGGCTTCTCAGGTGACACTTCGATTTTCACACTATCGGCCAAGGCCAGATTAACTAAAAGGAAAAGAATTATCGTTAGAGTTTTTTTCATAAATTACCAGTCTTTATTTTCTCGTGAATGTCTCTTATTCAAATCACGAGTACCGTTTTCAATCATCTTCATCTGTAGTTGTCTATCATCAGACATTAATTGCTTAAGGAGCGGAGAGACCTTTTTCGGGGGCATACTTTTTTGCTCCTCTTTTGGCTTGTTCTCTTTTTCACTATCCTTTTCATCTTTGTTGTCTTCTGGATTTTTTTCTGAATCCTTGTCTTTATCTTTGTCTTTTTTATCTTGGTTTTTATCGTCTTTATCTGACTTTCCGTCTTTCTTCTTTTTTTGATTCTCTTTATCATTAGATCCAGACTGGCCTTCGCCTTTTTTATCTGAATCATCCTCTTTCTTATTTTTATCTTCTTTTTGTTTTTGTTTTTTTTGTTCTTCCTGTTGCTTTTTCTTATTTAAAGCATGGACAGTATTTTGGGCTATTTTTTCGAGATAAGAATCCAATTCATCTTTAGGAAGCGAGTCTTTAATTTTTTGGTAAACTGATAGTCCTTGAGAAATATCGCCCTTTTTAAGAAGTGCCGTTCCATAATTAAAAATACTTTCAACCGGAACATTATCCCCAGACTCTAAAGATTCTTGATAAAGAGAGATTGAATGTTCAGTCTCACCTTCTTTTTGCAAATCATCGGCAAGTTTTAATCTTTCGCCAGCATTTAACTTCCCATTTTCAAGCTGACTAAGCTTATTAAGTATTTCAGGACTTAATTCTTTTTTCGGCTTCTCAGGATTTTGTGCAAAAATCTGAGAACTAAAAAGGAAAACCACAATAAGTGATGAGAGTCTATAAGGGGTCATTGATCTGAAAATAAGACCCAAGATAAATAACAGAAGTGACGGAATAACAATTAATTCCATTTTTACAGGGCGAACAACCATATCTTGTTGTTTTTGAGATTTGGACTTTTCTGTTTTAAAAAATGAAGCTATTTCATCACTAGGAAGTGAATAACTCCCAAGTATCCAGGTTTTAGAAACAGGGATGCTTTTTTGAAGTGTTTCAAAGTATTTCGGATTAAGTTTCGTCGTAATATCCTGGCCCTTAAACTTTTTATATCCAAGACGAAACCCGCGAGAATCATCAAGTGGAATTCGTCCACCATTTGTCGTCCCCACTCCAACAAGTGCCACTCTAATGTCTTTTGGAATTTTAAGATCGATCCCACCGGCAGTTTCCTCACCATCAGTAATAATGATGATATTGCCAGAGTCATCTCCACTTTCTTTAAAGTACTGAATTGATTCCTGAAGGGCAATTGTCAAGGCCGAGGAACCGTTGTGATTTCTCAAGTTTTTCAAACTATCAAGTCTTGCATCCAATAGATCAATGTCAGTTGTAAAAGGAACAATTTTGCGCTGAACTTCAGCAAAGGCAACTACAGACATTTGCTGTCCAGGTGCTCTTCTAATAAAATGCTTGGCCAGCATGACACCTTTTTGAAGTCTGCTAGGTTTCACATCCTCAGCTAGCATACTAGCAGATGTATCAATAAGGATGATGGTTTTATCCTCTGAAACCTGAGTTTTTATTCTCTCTTCTGGTCCACGCCAATCCATTAAACTAAGAAGGAGACCCAAGACTGCAAATAGCCACAGGCCAGTCCCAATAAAATGGCGCCATCTTCTTTTTAAGAACCAATAAGTATTCACAAAATTAAAAAACCGAGATTCTCCCCTAAAAACAAAGAGAGCTAAAACTATCCAGAAAACAATAATGCCTACAAGATAATTTCCGTAAACAAAAGTCATGCAACCTCCTTCACAACGAGGCGTCGAAGGATTTCAACTAAGACAAGCAAGGCCACTCCATAAAGAAGGTAGTCAAAATATTTTTCATCATAAACAATTTGGTTTTGAACTTTAATTTCTGTTTTTTCTAAACTTTGAATATCAGTAAGAATTTCCTGTAAGGCCTTCTCACTTTTGGCCGGGTAAAATTTCCCACCAGTAAGATTTGAAATATCTTTCAGAACTTTATAATCGATTGAGCCACCAGGAATTAATTGATACTGCTTACCAAAAAAAGAGTTTCCGGTTGGAATCTTAGCATCTCCATCAGTTCCAAGACCAATCGTGTAAACCTTAATATTATGCTTTTTGGCTTCTTCTGCGGCCTGCATGGGAGTGAGATTTCCCACATTGGCCACACCATCAGTTAGCAGAACAATAACTTTGTTTTTTGTTTCACTATTTACTGCTCTTGCTACAGAAAGACCTAAAGCATCCCCAATATTTGTTCCACTCCCCAAGTATCCAATAGAGATATCAGATAAGACCTGATCAACCAAAGTCGGATCAGTAGTAAGTGGGAGAAGTGTTAAAACTTTTTCTGAAAAGATCACAACAGAGATTCTATCTGTAGGCCTCAAGGCAGCAAATTGTCTTATTTTCTCTTTAGCCACTTCTAAACGATTAGGCTTTAGATCTTCCGCTAGCATTGATCGAGAAACATCTATACACAGAACAATATCATTCACTTCAATTGATGAAGGTGAAAACTTGTGAGGTAATCTTGGCTGAGTGAGCGAATAACTTATAAACCCAAAAGCGAGTGTACCCATCGCAAAAAGAAGCCCGCGAAATGAAATCTTAAAAGCTGATCTATGTGCTTTAGGTAAAGTCACTAAGGCCGTCTGAAATACTTTCCAGTACTCTAAAGACCAGAAGATAAAAGTGACAATCCCTAAAAGAGCAAGAAGCGGAGATTTATACTCCATAATCACTCCTTGTTGGTAATTCACTTACAAATTTTAGATATAAATTTCTTATTTGAGTCTTATCTTCAACCGTTTGGTCTTTTTTAAAAAAATAAGGATAAACCTTATTTTCCCAAATTCTAAAAGTACTTACTAAGTCTGGGAATTGTTCAAAATAGATGTTTCGTGCATACCAAATTTTTAAGATTTCTTCCTCAGTACTCGCCCCTAAAAGTTGGGCCCAAAGCTCCTTCTTTTCCTTTAGCTTAAGTTTTCGTTCTTTCATTTTAGGATACTTATTTAAAAAAATGAGCCCAACCGCTAACACACTCATAATTACGAGATAAACCCACCAAGGTAATTTAAAAGGAAGTGACCAGTCGATAAGAAGATAGTCCTTAACTTCTGCCACTGGCCTAACTTTTACATTAGGAATATAAAGCTTTATTGAGTTGTCTAAGCTTATAAGTGGAATAGTCTTAACTTCCTTCAAAAAAATGATGGATAGATCAATAAAACCGTTAGGAAATTCTGCATTTCTCTCAATAAGGCCAATTTTATTTATATAGATTGAGTCATCTAATGTTTGACCAACAAGATGAGAGATCTTTGTATTGCCTTCAATCTTTGTAATTTCAGCTTTTACTGAAATCATTTCTCCCGCTGTGACTTCAGAAGGCAGATTCGCTCGCATTTCAATATTTGCAAAGCACGATAGGGAAATGAGAATGGATAAGGTGATGACTATTAATTTCACATTAGCTCTCTTACAACTTTTTCTAGATAACGTTCGTGGACGCCAATTTCTTTATACCGTTGTTTTTTAAGTAACTCTTCTTTATTCACAAGGATATCGCCAACGACAACTTTTCCTGTTCCTGTTTTTATTTTCATAAAAAATGGAGATTTACTTAATTTATCTACTGGTGAATAAAATCTAAAACAATTCATATTCTTAAAAGAAAAGAGCTTTGAGAACTCTTCTATGTCTTCAATCGCTGATAAGTCACCGAGGTAAATAACTTCTTTTTTTCTGGCGAGTAAACTTTTTAACCGGACAAATTTCTTTTTTTCACTTACAGGTTGTAGTTTAAATTGCATGTCAAAATTTGGAGTTCCATCTTCTTTCAAAATCCCCAATCTTTCTAAGTGAGCAACAAAAAAGACTAATCCTTCATGCCCTTTTTTGGCAGGAAGAATAATTTCTTCTCCTGCTCCCCAGATAACTACTCTTACTAAGTCTTGAGTTTCTTTAGCTAAAAGATAAAAGAGGGCCACAGTTTCAACCATGCCTTGAAGCTTTGAAATTCTGTTGTGCCCGTAATAGAGTGTCGGAGTGAGATCAACACAAATAAAAATTTCTACATTTCTCTCTTCTTCAAAAGTTTTCACAAAGGCCTGAGAAGACTTCGCCGATAGTTTCCAGTCAATAAATCGAACATCATCACCAGGAACATAAACCTGATGCTCTTTAAACTGAAGTCCACTACCTCTAAAATGAGATTTTAAAATCCCTGAAGTATATGAGTTTGAATTTCTAAAGACGTGGGACTGAATCATCCCAACAACTTTTTGAATTTCTTTTAAGTTCATAATTAAATTACGCTAGAGGCGATCGCGCTCACTAAATTTCTTGGGTTCAATTTATCAATTTGTGCTTCATAAGAGATTATTACTCTGTGAGCAAGCACATTAGGAACAATACTTAACAAGTGTTCAGGAGTCACAAAATCTTTCCCTTCTAGGAAGGCCTTATACTTGGCAATTTTGTATAACCAAATTGAAGCACGAGGAGAAGCTCCCGCAGTAATAGCACCGTCATATTTTTTAACAAAATATTGGCTTTGAGGTCTTGTGGCATGAACAATACGAACAATCATGTCCTTAATTTTTTCATCGATATATATACTTTCAACTTTTTCTTTCAATTGTCTAAAATCGTCTTGAGTCAGAACAGGAGTAAGATGATCGATCTGTTGCGGTTTTAATTCAAGAATGCTTTTTTCAGAATTAAAATCGGGATAATCCACATGAACTTTCATCATAAAACGATCTAACTGTGCCTCTGGTAAACTATAGGTCCCTTCTTGCTCAATAGGATTCTGAGTCGCAAGGACAACAAAAGGAGTTGGTAATTTGTGACTTTTATCTCCGATCGTCACTTGTTTTTCGGCCATGGCCTCAAGTAGTGCAGCCTGTACTTTGGCTGGGGAGCGGTTGATCTCATCTGCTAGAACTAGCTGAGTAAATATTGGGCCAAATTTCGTTGTAAATTCTTGTTTCTGTTGATTATAGATCATTGTTCCAATCAAGTCTGAAGGAAGTAAATCTGGTGTGAACTGAACTCTTTGGAATTGTAGATCACATAACTTACTCATGATTGAGACTGATAAGGTCTTACCAAGACCCGGCATCCCTTCAATAAGAAGGTGCCCTTCACAAATAAGGGCCGCAAGGATTGATTCAATCATTTGATCCTGACCGAAAACACATTTTTTTGCTTGTTCTAAGACTTGATTAACTTTTTCATTCAATGTCATAACTTACTCCACGATATAAAAAAAACTTTTAATATAATTAGCTTTATCCATTGTTGTTTTAACTGGATGATCCCAACCTTGAAGGCCTTGATAAACGAGGTGAATATTTCTTTTTTCTTTAGCCGCTTCTTCAATAATTGTTCTTTGAAATTCTTCCTGAGTGACATAATGAGTACACGAAGAAAATCCAATTAATGACCATGGGGCTGCGACTTTAAGAACTTTTTTGTGAAGCTTGTGATATCCCTCAATAGCCCCTTTCTTTTGAGCAGCACTTTTAGCAAAGGCAGGAGGATCAGAGAGAATAAGATCGAACTTTGTATTTTCTGCAACACATTGATCAAGATATTTAAAAACATCAGCGCGTGTATAGCTTCCTCTGTCGTCAAACTTATTCAATTCAAGATTCTTTTTAATTTCAATGGAAAAGTCACCTTGATCAACAAAGCTCATATGCTCTACGCCACTTTTAAGAGCATGAAGGCCCCAAGAACCGACATAACAAAACAGATCCACACCAGAGGTGAATTTGTGATTCATTCTATTTATCAAATCAATGAGAACGCGGCGATTTTCTCTATGGTCATAGTAGTATCCAACTTTCTGAAGCACTTCCGACCTTACATAAAGATCCAGTCCATTTTCTTTGATAACAAGACTTGGAATGGCTTCGGTTTCAAAGATGGGAAGAGATTCTTTTTCTCTATATTTTTGATTATCAAGAAAATAGCATTGGCGAGAAGTTAAAGTTTCCAGAGTTGTTTTTACAAACTCTCTGTAAGTGTCAATTCCCGCTGTATTGATTTGAATAAAACAGGCATTAGTAAATAAGTCGACTTGAAGCCCAGGTAGATCATCTGAGGCTCCATAAACTAATCGACACCCATCTAAATAGTTTTTTAATTTACTACGTCGAGAGTATGACTTTTCTAATTTTTCTTTTAAATATTTTTTAGCAATTATGTCTATGTCTTGAGTGAGCTCAGCTTTATCTAAATCCCTTAAGACTGTAATTGAACTACTGGGTGCTACAACTAAAGGATTCACAAAAGCCAGCCACTGGCCCTCTAATGAAGTCAGTGCAATCCATTCACCAGGAATAAAAGACTTTATACTATTTTCGATATCATCGGCCCGAAGTTCATCGTGACCTGATTTTATACGATTTAGACCATTTTTCTTCAAGTTTACTAATTTCATTTTTCTCATCCTTACAGTCTTAATATTATATCTGTAATAGATTGAGTCTCAATGTATTAGCTTAATTAAATGCGTGTGATTATTTTAGTCAGATTCTCAGTTGAGTGCCTGAAAAGTTGACTCGAGGAATTCTTCTAATTTTTGACGTTGATTAGTGAAAATTTCTTCAACTAATAGCTCATATCTGCTTCTTCCTTGGTATTTAGTACTTAAAAAAAGTACATAATCACTCAGAGTTATCTCTTTTTGCGGGTACTGGATCATTGCGCTCAACATTTCTTTAAAGGGTGCTATCTCAGCATCATTGCTAAAAAACATTTCACTAAATGCTGCAGTCCAATCAAAATTTGTTTTTAAATCATTTTTAATAAAATGCTTCACTAAAGCAGAAGTATCTTGAAGCATATTAAGAGAGAAAAACTCTTCTCTCTCGGCCTTCGGAATTTTATTTATGAAATTAATTATAAGAGGCATAAGTTCAAAAGATTCTTTCTTATTGGCCAAAACTTGGTCAAAAACTTCATTTCCTAAATTTAGAGCAGCTGAAAAATTAATATCCTTTCCAAAAGCGCTTTTTATTTTAGGCCAATGTTTAACAACTAAATCAATATACTCAGCAAGTGTTTCAATATTTGCTGAACTCATTCCTTCTGAGGCCATAAGTGTGAGTACTTTACCTATCAAATTTTCAAAACTGTTTATTTCTGCAGGTGTCGCTTGATAAAGCCAATCCACGAGATCATCAATCATAATTCCTAAGTTGTCTGAATCCTCTTCGAAGTATTTATCTAATAAATAAACTCCTGCATTCTCAAATTTTTCAAGATCTGTTTTTGCTAAAAGATTCTTATTAATAGACTGAAAATCTTCAGATTTTAAAAATTCGGCATAACGACTTCCAAATCGAGACTCAACCCATGCACTAAGATGTCTGAGACCTGAGAGTTCTGTGATCTGTGTAATAAAGATACCATTATGATTTTTAATAAGATCAGGATCAGGCTTTCTAAAAGCACCAAAGCTCTGAGTTTTCAGAGGAGAAGTCGAAGAAGAAATCATCAAAACACTTTGAATAAAATCAGCATAGTTTCTCGTATTTCCCTCTGGTTGCTTATACTCATCCGCAACTTCAATAAGTGAATGATAGGATTCTCTCGCATTCTTTAATAACCATTTCGTTTCCTTTGGAAAAACACCAAAACTTCTAAACGGACCACTAAACTTTTGCAGCCAGTTCATTAACTTGTTCGAACTTTCTAATTTTTCACGATAATTTTCTGCCTGCGCCACTTCGTTTTTAAAATATGCCCCATAGAAATCGTTTAAAAAACTAATGTCTCGAATAATGACTTCAAGCCTTTCAACAGCAGTTCCTTGATATTCTTTCTTTTCTTTTCCTTGATAATAATTAAAGGCTTTACGAGTTTGATCAGAATTTAGATCGTGTGAAAAGCGGATCACTTCTTCCAAAGTAATAACGTGTTTTTCGGTTTTCTTATTAGGACGTGGAAGCTCAACTCCTCCCTTAGAATGAATTGCAGAAAGAAGAGATTTTATGACTGAAGAACCATTTTCATTCTTTCTTTTAAATACTCTTAAAAGTTCTCTTAATCCTTTTTTAAGCTCGTCTTTTTTCAGACAAGGATTCGCCCCTAATTTTTGATTTAAATCATTACAGCTTATTTTTTGTGGCCGAGAATTAAAATAAGGTGAGCTTTTTCCACCCATTAATTTCAAGGCTGAATTTCCATATTTCTTAATGGCCTCAGTGCTGGCTGACTGCATTTCTTTAGTCACGAGATCAAGAACAGATGTCTCTTTTGCCATTTTTGCAGATATCTGTAAAAGAAGCTCTGCTCTTTCTTTAATAATTGGATTTTCTAAATCTGATTGAATTTCAGGTAGCCAAGCTTTAACACCTTTTCCTTCACTTCTTCCTAGATAAATATCGGCCCTTACTGCTGAAGCAAAGATAAACTGAAGCATTCCAGGATTCCAGATACCAGTTCCTGTATGAAAATCTTTTTTGAGTTCGTCTTTAAACTGATTGTTCAGATTATTCATCCAAAGATAAATTTGTCCAACAAGCCCCTGATTCCCTAACGAATTTAAGCATTCTGCAGGCAATGTATTCACTATTGTGTAGTAGTCTTGATTCTTAAGATAATCACTTTTTAATTTTTCATAACATAGTCTTTGCAAAGACTGAGCTCTTAGCGAGCTGCTTTGGACAAGATTGTTTTGATTTTCTACTTTTTCAATTTTAAGCGGATTCTTTGTTATAAAAACTTGTTCTCTATTCTGAGTAAAGACTTTCAAGAAGCCAATAAGCCCGTCATTTGAAAGGAACCGGGCCAAATCATCTCTTACTAAAGGATCAGAGAGGACACTTACGTGCAAGCGTAGTGATTCATAAAAGCTTTGTTCTTCAAATTGAGATGAGATCTCTGCCGTGAGTTTAGGATATTCTAAAACGACACTTTCAATAATATTTGCCACACTAGCAGCTTTAATTTCATTATCAAAAACGATACTTAACAAATTCACAAAGTGATGTTGTTCCATTTCACTTAGACTTTGCCACATGATCGCCCAATTATTGAACCATGTTTTACTTTTACCTTCATCCTTCACTGATCCCAAAATTTCCGAGAGAAAGGTTTGAGTTTCTGCTGAAAGACTTGAAAGTACTTTAAAAGCATTTGTTGCTAGAAGGTTTGATTTCCCCTCTGAGTCCACATCTTTCACAATACTAAATACAGACTGAAACATTGGACTTGCTAAAAGATTAAGGAGGGTAAATTCTCTTCCCTTAGGAAAAGTTTTCTGAACTGATTGGATAAATTTGTAATCATGTTCATTGTCCGAGGCCAACATTAAAGTATCAAGAATCCTTTCAAAGACATCGATTGAGTGTTTGTTTTCACTATTTCCACAAAAGTTTTTAAAAGCAATAACCTTACTCATGGAATCAAGAAGGACTCCTTGATACTCATCACGAGTAACTTTCTCTAGGCTTATCATTTTTGAAATGAGCTCTTTTTCTGATCTGATATTAAAATCAAAAACCGATCCTGCATTATCACAAACAAGGCCCTTCTCTAAAATAGTAAGCAAGTCAGTTGAGTCTTCTGCTAACTGAGGATTAGTAAGTAAGTTTTGCAAGAGAGCTTCTGGTCTTTGGGATGAGAGTGAAGTTTGGGCCCAAGCTTTAATATTAAATTCATTTTTTGTATTTAAGACCGTTGAGATTGAATTCCAGAATATACTGTCATCCATTGTAGAGAGATCATTTAATATTATTTTTCCGTTATCAATTAACGAGTCCCTGCTAAAACTCCAAAAGACTAGATTCCACGCTTCTTTTTCTTCTTGGTAAAAATTGATGGCTTCTGTGAGTGATTTTACTGCCTGAGTATTGACCTCACTGTTTTTAGAAAAAACATTAAAAACTAAAGTTCTATCAATCGAGTTTAAGTTTTTTCCTGCCAGTACAGTATCCAGAGAAGAGAGAACATCATATTCGCCCAATAACTTATTTAAAAACTTACCAAGCTCACTCAGGTCCCCCTTAGTATTATGGGAAGATAAGATATTTAATAATTTGGCCTGTTTATTTCTATCGTAAAAAATTTCTTTATTGTAGGGGGCCAATAATGAGTTCAGTTGAGTTTCAGGGATCGATTTCAAAGCTGTATACAAATGTGGATACTGGTTGCTCCAAGTTCCGCATTCAAAAATTTTCTGGATATTTGTTTTTGTGAGAAGCTCACCATCAAGCTTGATATCATTACAACTTGATGAGAGTTTTTCTTCTGTGCTTGAAATTTTATTTTTTAAATCTGCAGGAGACTGGCCAGTACACGAGATCACCATGGCCAAAAGGGCCAATCCAACTACTTGGAATAGTTTAGAAAAACTGTGTGTACTCATGCCCTAAAAGTATCATTTTATTGAACCTTTAAGGCCGTAACCTGTAATAATTACTTGCCTTCAGAACCCAAGAACCACTTCATGGCTCCGCCAGTATTAATCTTGTAATTATCAAAGCTTAGCGTCTCAGAGAGAATGAAAGGCTTGGCCTTTGAATTCTCTATTTGTGTTTGTGTAGTTGTTGTCACACTTGAAAGAACACCCGTGCCGTTTGAGTTACCGTATTTGAGCTCTTTTTTCACAGTTATAGTCTGTCCATTCTCATTCACTGTCGTTGTTTGATTTTTAAGAACATACTTACCATCAGCAAAACTTTCTTTCTCATATGAGACAGCTGTATTCATTGTTCCGACAGGTTTTTTACCTACAATTTCTTGAAGCTTATCTTGATTATCAAATTTCAAAATAAAAACAGGAATTGAAGCAATTCCTGAAACATCTTTTGCAATCAGATCTTTTGTTCCAGGATTCGGAGTAAATTTATAACCAGTAAACTTTTTTACAATTGTTTGTGGGAGCAATAATTCTAGTTGTTGAAGTACTCCATATTTCATTTCTTCTTTTACTTCACGAAATCCTTCTGGAAGTCCTAAAACATCAATGGCCAAACGTTCAGGATTGGCCGTCCAATAAACTCTAAAAGTAAGTTTGTTCACGCGTCCAAAAATACCTTGTTCATTAATTTGTTGAGTCAGCTTATTGCTTTCAACATCAACAATAAAATCTTGAACACCTTTAGTTTTTAATGAGTAAACTTTTTTATCAAACTCATTAAGATAAGAAATTGGATCTTGCGCAAATAAACTCATTGAATAAAGTGTGATAGCAATTAATGTGATAATCCTCATACTTCCTCTTCCTTAAATAATGACGACAAGTCCTGCCGTAAACAGCTGATATGTTTTTCTTTTTTATATATTACCATACCTGCGGCCCCCGTCACCCCTTTCAAATTTTTCACTTGGGTGTAGATAATGGGAATCCACTGATCTTTATGGTCGGAATACTCTGCTACAAAGGTGGCTGCTTTCTCTAGAATGTCCGACTGAATTGGTAAATTCGAATTAAGTTTTATAATCACGTGGGCACTTTTCTTTTGATCTAAATGCACCCAATAATCGTCTTTTTTTCCCCACTCAGATCTCAAAGCATCATTTCCTTGCGAATTGAGTCCCACTCCAAACTGAGTCTCACCAATTTTAAATATTCTATAATCTTTTTTTGTGGTCTTAGGTTTCTGTGCTGCAGCTTCTTTTGTTATTCCCCACACTGGCTTAACCATCGTGAGCTTTGACTCAAGGACTTCTTTAACTGGGCTACTTAATAAATCTTCTTCTACTTGCTTAAGTCTCTCGCCTAAAATTCTTTCACCTTTTTTTAGTTTTTTAATTTTTTCAAAAACTAAGTTTCTTCTCTCATAAGAGTTAAGACCCGATGTGAATTTAATTTTCTGATCGGCCACTTTTAATTCGTGGTGACCATCTAAGTCTGAGCGCAACTCCAATAATTCATGGAGTTTTTCCCACTGTTTAGCTCGATTCAAATCGGCGACAATATTTTCTTTTTTTCGTTGGAGGAAATTAACTTTTTTAGGCCCTTGATCTTGGTTCCGAACTTCATTAAGTTCTTGCTCAATAAGATCTTCAATGGGTTTTAAGTTTTGGCTTCTAAGTATTTGCTCATTCCCCGTCGTTCTTCCAATCTCGTCAAAAAGCGCAAACAAGTCTGGAGTATCTTCCGTTGGAATAAAGGCCTTTCCATGCCAACTTAATAATAATTTCATGGGCGATTCTGGTGTCTCTTTATAGTAATGAACAAAATAAAGTTTACGACCTTTCCAGAACCATAAAAAAGAATTTTTTACGCCATATTTTTGATAATCAAGAGCAACAATTCGATCCGATTCATCAAGTCTCAGATCAAGCATGGTGCACCAGGAAAGATAACGTCTAAAATATTCTAAGAATGTATCTCGTTGACGAATTTCACTCGGTGGAGCACTTTTCCCTAACCAAACACCTTCATATCCGCCACCTCGACCGAAATACAGACCAATGGTTTGCCCAGGGCGACGGATAGTAAAACATATATAGTACGCGGTACTATAAATTTTTTGAATTTGCCCATGAGACTGGATATACTCAGACAAATTATTAAATGAATCTTTTAAATCAAGATAGTATTGAATCATGTCAGTTAATCTTTTAGAGTCCCTTAATCAACGTTTACAGACTCCCATTGAATGGGATGCCCTTACTCATTCTATACAATCTTATTTCTATTTCGAGGAAAATAAGAATAGAGCGACTCAAACAGTCTACTTTAACCGAATTAACGAGTTAAATTCTGAAATTGCTAAAACCCAGCTTTATCTTACTCTCTTCTCAGATGAGGACAGGCAGTGGATTATTCAGATTTTTAAGCAGATTGTCCCAGATGAGAGCATTCTTGCTAAAATTCAGTTTATTGAAAAAGCTGGTGTTCTCAATTTGCGTGAGCTGAACGATCTGGCCAAACTTATTGAAGCTCTCATTCTCATTAAAACAGATTTAAAGCCAAATGCCCTGACTGAGCTCGCTAATATTAAGGCCCAAGATTTTGGGAGTTTTCAGAGAAGATTCTTAAAAGAGTTTCGCTACTTAGTAGAACCTGATGGAACTTTTATTTATGATCGCCACCCAGAAATTTCTGAACTCAAAAAAAGAATTGCAGAACTAGAGGAAAGACTACGTCGCTCAATCCAAGAATGGTTGAATAACAACGATCATCAAAAAGTTTTACAGTTCAATAGCTATGATGTGATTTATGACCGTTATGTCGTTCCTGTTCGAAGTGATTCCTATCGCTCGGATCTTGGTATTATCGTTTCGCGCTCTGATAGCGGACAAACTCTTTATGTTGAACCTTTAATAGTCAGAGAACTTTGTAATAGACGAATGGAGCTTTTGAATAAATTTGACGAGCTTATCAATACTCTCTGTATTAGATTCTCGACTCAGCTTGCTTTTGTTGCTCCTGATTTGCGTTTTCTCTATCAACAAATGGTGGATGCTGAACTTTATATCGCTAAAGGAGAGCTTGCGACATCTTGGGGCTTGTCGATGCCTGAGACTAAGACGACACCCGGATTTAATATTAGAAAACTCTTCCATCCACTGATTAAGAATGCTGTTAAAAATGATGTGGAATGTGTTGAGAACAATCACGGTATTGTTATCTCTGGTCCCAATACTGGGGGAAAGACCGTCTTTCTAAAATCAATTACCCTTTGTTATCTTTTTTATTATCACGGACATTTTGTTCCCGCGACCCATGCTGAACTCTTTCCATATGAAGGACTATTCTATTTTGGAAATGACCTGCAAAATCTATCATCGGGACTTTCATCGTTCTCAGGTGAAGTTAAAAACTATATTTCACTGATTGAACATTTAAGAGAAAGTAACCTTGTCCTCATTGATGAGATTTTTAATTCTACTTCTTCAGATGAAGCCTCTGCTCTCTCACTCTCTTATTTTAATGAACTTCACAGACGTGGAAAATGTCATATCGTTGTTTCAACCCATCATCAGATGTTTAAAACTTTAGTTCATCAAGATCAGCAGTATATCTCAGCCCATCTTGGCTTTGACCCTGTTGGACTTAAACCCAGTTATAAAATGATTTGGGGAACACCTGGAAGTTCAATGGCCCTTGATATTTTTAGACTGCTTGCCAATGGGCATCCTATTGTCTCATCCATTCCAGATGAAGCATTAAAGTATTTAAACTCAAAAAATATTAGCTATGAAACTCTTCTTCAAAAGGTATCTCAAAAACAAGTAGAGCTTGATTCCCTTTTAACTGAACAGCACCAATTGAATCTTGATTTACGTAATCAAAAAGGTTCAATGGAGAGTATTTTAAGACTCAAGCTTCAAGAAGAAGTGGCCAAGGCGAAAACAGAAGTTCAAAAGATTCTTGCTGAAGCCTATCAATTTGTTGATGAAGCGAAGATTGGAAACATTCATAAGAAACGTCGTGTAGATGATATGAAAGTCACACTTCAACAAAAAGTGAGAGAACTCTCATCGGATGAAGAAATCACTCCTGAAGTCATTGAGCAGATTCATGTTCAATTTGAAGAACTCAAAGTGGGAGATATTGTTTACTCTCTAAAGTTGAGAAAAGATTTTACAGTGCTTGGACTTGATCAACGAAAAAAAGAAGTGATCATTGGAAAAGGTGCGATGAAATTTCCTGTTTCATTCAATACACTCACGAAAAATAAAGGACATCAGCAGAATCAGCACAATCAAGTTCGTGTAAGCATTCAAAAAACAAGTAATACAAATTTTGAATACGATGTTCGCGGAATGAGACTTTCCGATTTTCAAAATCTTGTTGAAAATGCTCTCGGAGATTTACTCTCTGGAGATGTTCCATTTTTAAATATCGTTCATGGACATGGTGATGGAATTCTTAAAAAATGGCTTAGAGATTATCTCAAGCGTTCACAAGATTTTCAGTGGGCCGTGCCTGAAAATGGAAATGATGGTGAGACTAAAATCACGATAAAATAGAATTTAAAGAGGCATTATGCCACACTCGCCCCAATCAACACATTAAAAAGACATTCTAACTTACCGATTATTCAAGATCTTCTTTTGGCATCAATTCTGCTTATTAAACAGCAAGCACTAAATGCAACAAGGAGTTTTTATGAACAACGGCTTAAATGAAAAAACAAGAAAAGACATCGCCACAGGATTATCATCAATCTTGGCCGACACTTATACACTTAATTTAAAGACATTAAATTTTCACTGGAACTTAGTTTCACCAAGATTTAGTGCTCTTCATCTCATGTTTGAATCTCAATACAATGAAATGACCCTAGCTGTGGATGACCTAGCAGAACGTATTAGAGCGCTAGATTTCTTCGCACCTGCCAGCCTCACTGAGTTTAAAAAACTGACTTCAATTAAAGATGAAGAAGGTGTTCCTGAAACCAATGACATGATTAAACAACTTCTTGAGGGACACGAAATCATCTCAAAAAGATGTCGTGAGATCTGTAGTCATGCTCAAGAGCTTCATGATGAAGTAAGTGCTGATATGTTAATTGGAAGAATGAAATTTCATGAAAAAACGGCTTGGATGCTACGAAGTTCTCTTAACGAGACTAAGTAGTTATAAGACTTCTCCCCCTTTGATTGACCTTGGTGGGGGAGAAGTTTTTTTTACTAATCGATGATTTTACCAATTCTCCAAGGACGGAAGCTCCATGCTTCTTGTTCGTCTTGTGAAAATGGCCATGGGATTGAAAGTGAGAACCAAATCGCAATGGCCTTACCTTTAATATTACCAAAGGGAACAGTTCCCCACACACGTGAATCAGCAGAGAAATCTCTATTGTCACCCATTACAAAATATTGATTCTGTGGAATCACTGTTCTGTAAAAATTGGCGTTATACACATTATCCACATCAATTTGTGAAATATGAGTTGCCTTCCCTGTATGAGTTTCAAAAAATTTGAAATTGTATTGTTTATACTTCTCATCCATATCTTCTAAGATTTTTTTTCCGTCAGTTTCTTTGGCCTCAATGGGAGACCCGTTCACGTAAACAACTTTATCAATCACTTCAACTGTGTCACCCGGAAGTCCAACAACACGCTTGATATAGTTTAAATCTGGATTTTTTGGATATTTAAAAACGATGACATCACCACGCTCAGGCTTTGATGGTCCAGTCACGTAAGTAGGATCAGAGAACCAATCTGAGAATGGCACTTTAAATCCGTAAGAGAATTTATTTACAATAATAAAATCTCCAATAAGGAGTGTAGGAATCATTGATCCAGATGGGATTTTAAAGGGCTCAAAAAGAACTGATCTAAAGGCCAAAACACCAATGATGATAAAAGTGAATGACTTAAATTCCTTAATGAATTTTTCTTTTTTACTAAGAACTGGCTTATTCGTATCTGCTACAGCAATAACTTCAGGATTTTCTTTGTTTTCAGGGGCAGTAGTATTTTCCATACAACATCCTTATTTTTTTTGAGGGTATATATTGTCGTAATAGTATTCAATAATATTTTTTGCAACCAGCGGTGATTTCACATACCACTTTTTTTGATTCACGATCATGACACAAATTGAAATTCCCTTGTCATTACTGTCTTCGCTAGACTTGGCATAACTGACAAACCAATCTCTTTTTCCAAATGGCTCCCCACCAGTCATACTTCCAGTCTTTCCACCAATTTCATATTTTGAGAGGAGAAGTTTACTACGACGGAATGAATTTCGTGCGGTTCCACTTGCTACAGTAGACATAAAAAGATGTCGCATATCCTCAGCTGTTTGTGGTGTAAGAACTCTTTCATCAGGTCTGAGAGGTGGATAAATCGTTTTCTTTCCACTGATCTCCTCAACTGATTTAATCACGATGGGAAATTTTAAAACTCCCCCATTGGCCACAATTGAAGCAATCACAGCACCATGAATAGGACTCATCAAAGTTCTTGTATTAAATCCAGAAGCAAGTTCTGCAAAATTATACTGATCTTCGGCCAGAGGAAAAACTGAGGGATGAAGATCAACTCCATCAACCAGCCTGCGATTAAATCCAAATCGCTCCGCCATTTTCTTCAGTCCATGGGGAGTAAGATTTTCAATCGCCGTTCTTCCAAAAATCACATTATTTGATGTGGCAAAAGCACGATCAAGATCAAGTCTTCTGATCCAGCGCTTTCTTTTTGAAGGTGGCTCTTTTAATTGCGAACGATAAAGAGTGGTAGATTTACCAGCAAAAGCAAACTCAGTATGCGTATTGATATGTGTATTCTCTAATAAGTCAGAAGCGGTAATCACTTTAATCACCGAGGCTGCAGGGTGAGTAGAAGAGAAAGCAAGATCTCGTCCAAAAACTTTTTTCACTCTTGAGTGATCAACAGCTGCAAGAACTAAACCTGTTTCATTATCAATCACTACCACTGAACTATAATCAGGATGGTAAAGATTCATCTGTCTTTTAATAAAATCTTCTAAGCTATCATTAAATGAATAATGGGCCTGATATTTTGAACTATCATATTCAATCTGCTGATCCCACGATTGGTGCAGATCCATAATTTTAGTCCACTCTTCCATTTCAGTTTTAGATTCTGGTGAAACTTGGCTTTCTGGAGTTTGTGGTGATTGGTTGATGAGAACATTGTCTTTTAGAAAATTAAATTGGGCGTGCGAGTACTGACTAAGCAGTATTGTGCTTATCGTGAAGATAATCCTTAAAGGTACGCGATTCAAATCCTTGAAAACCATGAAGGACATTATGCCTTAAAGTTCTTTCCGATGACAAAAAATTCTTTACTGACCGAACGAGTAGATTTCGGACGTAAATAGTGAAATTCGCTAAATAGGCCTTTTTGGGCCTTTAAATAATTTTGAGCGTCTTGGCTTTCAAAAACTTTAATAACGAAATTTCCGCCTGGTGAGAGGAAACGAGGGAGCAATCCAAAGACGGATTCAACTAAATCAAGACTTCTGGCCTGATCAACAGACTTAATTCCTGTTGTGCTAGGGGCCATATCTGAGAGTACAACATCAAATTGTCCTTCTACGCCTAACTGAGTCAAATCAGTCACATCAAAAATACTCTTCTGATAGATACGAACATTGTTAATTCCAGTGAGTTTTTTATTCACTTCTTGGATATCAATGCCGACAACAATGCCTTTATCTGTGATTTTTTGTGATGTGTACTGAATCCATGAGCCTGGATAATAGCCAAAATCCACTACTTTATTACCAGCACGTAAAACCTTAAAGCGATCATCGATCTCTTCAAGTTTATAGATACTTCGGGCCAGATAATTATCTTGCTTGGCCTTATTAAAAAAATGGTCTTTTACTTTAAATCCGCTCATGGGCCATATTTACCGGCCTCAGCTAAAAAAGACTAGCGTAATTCCTTCTTTTACCGGCAGGATAAGTTCATGAAAAAAAATGAAAAAGCGACAGAAGTTTATAACAGACTTCACAAACTCTACCCTGATGCTCACTGTGAGCTAGACCATAAAAATGCTTATGAACTTCTGATTGCTACCATTCTCTCTGCTCAGTGTACTGATGTTAGAGTGAATATGGTGACTCCTCATTTATTTAAAAAATATCCTACTCCCGAGAAGCTAGCTAAGGCGAATCAATTAGATGTGGAAGAAATTATCCGTTCAACCGGATTTTTTAGAAATAAAGCTAAAAATATCATCGCTTGCTCAGCCGAACTAGTGAGCCGATTTAAGAGTGAAATTCCAAAGTCTATTCAAGAACTCAGCTCTCTCGCTGGAGTGGGACGAAAGACCGCCAATGTTGTTCTAGGAAATGTTTATAATATCAATGAAGGTGTGGTTGTTGATACTCACGTGAAGCGTATTACCAATCTTTTGGGTCTGACTAAATTTGATGATCCAGAGAAGATTGAACAAGATCTTATGAAACTTTATCCTCAAGAAACTTGGACTGAAATCTCACATCTTTTTATTTTTTTAGGACGAAGAACATGTATTGCGAGACGTCCACAATGTGATCTTTGTCTTCTCAATGATATTTGTCCTAGTGCTGTGAAAAAACCTCTGACAAAGAAGAAAACGACGTAGGCTTACACCAAAGAAGTGGTGGTAGGTAAAGATCCTTAGTGATCTTAGTGACTCGTTTTCCTTCTGAGTAAAACTCAAGGCCCAACTTTTCGCAAAGTATAGTTCCCGCAGCAATATCCCAAACATTTTTAGGTTTTAGCGAAACGACAAAATCAATTTTTCCAGCTGAGAGGAGGCCCAGTTTATAAGCAATACTTCCCACAGCTTTCAGTTCAATACTTTCTTGGTGAATTTTATTAAAAATCCCAGCTTTCCATTCTGAACGTGAAACATATCCTATTTGGTTTTGATCTTCATTTTTAGCTTTTAGGCTCTCGTGCGAGAAAGTTTCTTCCGTAAAAGGATTAAAAATCCAACCCTGATTTTCAGGTGAGGTAAAATCCCAATTTTGAATCAGAGCAATTGAAACAGCACACTCAGGTCGTCTTTCAATAAGCTCCCTTGTTCCATCAATAGGATCAATGATAATTAAGGGCAATTTCCAGTCTCTGGTCTCTTCTTCTGAATAAAAATTCAGACCCTCTCTCTCACAAATTTCTTTCACATCTTGGCTAATCGCTAGGTCGATGACTGTGACAGGATCCCCTGGTGACTTTTCCTGAATCTGAAAATCTAAAGTTTCGCGAACAAGTTTTCGCCAAATTTCACGCTGGCCATTCATAATTCTGGCCAAATATGGGCCCAATAATAGTTTTTTATCCACAAATTTTGGTTGTTTATCCACAAGATTATCCACAGTGAAGAAAAAGAAAATCCACCTTTACAGGTGGATTCTACTTTAAATTCTATTATCTTAGAACGATTTTAGGCGACGAATCTATATCTGACTTATTTAGTGTCAGAGCATCAACAGGGACTTTTCCCCAATCTTTTTTCTTTATGGCACTATGCTTCGTACATGGCCAACATTTCTTGCCAACCATCTTGGGCCACGGCCACGGCAAAGACACCGTCCGCTTCTTCATTCTCATCAACCACATTCGTCAGAAGACGCACGCCATCCTGGTCTACATAGACGAAGGCTGAAGTTTGATCTTTTTCGGGGGCAGAGAAGGATTGGTAAGAGGCGCTGAAATCACTAAAAAGACTTTGAGTCAGTGTGGTCTTGAACAAGGGAATCCTCCTTGAGCGCATGCGGGAGATCCATTCTCCCTTTCTACTTTTATGATAACAAAAAAAAGGGATCGAGTGCAAAAAGAATTCTTAAAATTCCAATCAATACAGAATCTTAACAAACTATCGGGGCAGTTTTTGCTCCGATGACTGGTGATGATTAAAAAAACGATAGGCTTGATAGAAGCGCCCTTCAACATGGGAGTCTAATAAGCAAACGAGAACATAAATCATATAAATGAAATTTCTTCGAGAGCGACTTTTTGAGAGCGCCTGAAAAATCCATTCAAGTGGCAACATTGAAAACAGTGCTACCCACCAAAGAGAAGCAAAATTGCCTAGATAATCTTGATCAACAAAAACTCCCAAGACCAAGATGAGAAAGAACATCATACTTAAAAGAGATAAGAGTGATTTATCTAGGGTCATTAAAGGTAATTTCAATCTGTTTTTAAGAAGATGGAAGGCGATTGTGATGACTCCAAAAAACGCTAAGGCGTAAAAAGCTTTACGCTCAAAGATCTCTTTCACAAAAACTTCTAATTCTGAAATTTTGTATGAGTTATCAAAAAATCTTAAGTCCATATGAGTGATGAGAGTTAAAAGAACAAGCAGTAGTCCCAAGAATGTATATTTCACAAATTGAGATCTAAACCAGTCTGTTTTCTCTCTGAGAGCGACCAAATAAATAAGAGCAAGCCCCACAGGGAATAAGAAAATGAAATTATAATTTATGATCACGCCGATATAACAAAGAAGTCCATACATAAGCCCCGCACGGTAGGTAGAACTCTTAGCACACCATAAGACCGACCAAACCCAAAGGATGGTGAATGTTGTATTAAAGCAACTAAGTAAGTCTTGTCTTAAAAAGAGAGAGAATGACCAAGTCGAAACAAGAGCGAATAAACCCAAAATTGAGAGTCGTCTTGAAATGAAATAACGAAGGATGCTGTAAAATGACAGGATATAAAAAGTCATCCCGACAAAATAAAAATACATTCCTAGAGCGAGATTCATCATTTGAGGAAATTTTCTAAAGGGATAAAAATTCAGAGATAAAAAATTCCAAATCTGAATATTCATTTTCTCATTAGGATCTAAAATCAATTTGAGAGTTTCGAGATTATTAAAGAAAGGAATACTTGGAATCGAAATAATCAAGAGTGCCAAACTGATAAAAAGAACCGTTTTCTCAAATGAATCCAGAAATTTATACTCAGTGAATTGAGTTGAGACAGACTCTTCAATAATTTTTCCACGAGTAGGCCACGAGTAGAACAGACCCAAGATAACAAAAAATCCCCAAAAGAAGTGATTCACAATGCCTTCGGGAATAAAACTCATGATATTAAAAAGAATCATCATGGCGGCATTTCCCATGATGAGGCGGTATAAAATTCGGTCAATAGTAGAATTGGCCCTGAAGTAAATTTTGAAGCGATGATCGATCTCTTTACCCAATAAGTACCACTGCCCACCCATAAAAAGCATATACAAGAGCAGGAGAACCGACTGTGACAGCAAAGGGAGCTGGATTGATTTTTGAATCCAGACTGGAACCAATAGGAAAGAAAAATAGATAACTACTCGATATACAAAGAATTTAGATTTTTCTAATAGAATATTGGACTTTTTCACTTAAGTTCTTTCCGTTATAACCGATCAGTTTAGTAGGGTTCTACAGGATGAATCCTACCATAGATCTTATCTGTTTATTGTTGGGCCGGCCGTTCACCGGCCCTTCTTTATTTAGTACCTATCGTAGCTCAAATTCTGCCCACTTGCGACCACTTCTACGAATGATACTCTTAAATGGGATCATAGGACCAAAAGTCCGATCCTACCACTCAACTTTCAGGAGGAAAGTTTCTGGGAATTTCATTCGGATCCATCAATACAGGACTCCCGAAAGATATCGTGAAGCAAATTATTGAAGCGGAAAGAGTTCCGATTCAACAAATGGAAACACGAAAGGGAAAGATTGAAGAGAAGAAAGCTCTCTTGGGTCAACTCACGTCCTTAGTTGAAGGTATGCGTGGAGAAATTCTTAAAAATAAAAACGCCAGATCACTCCGTGAACTAAAAGTAAATTCAAGTAATGATGCTATTGGTATCACAGCTGACAAAAATATTGCAGAACCTGGTAAATACCAAATTGAAGTCACATCTCTGGCACAAAAATCATCGGCCTTCACTAATGGTGTTGAGGATAAGGATAAAACTTATCTTGGCGTTGGTTATATTCGTGCTGTTCTTCCTAATGGAGATGAGAAAGAAGTTTATATTGATGAAGAGCATTCAAGTCTCACCGGTATTGCAAAGCTGATCAATTCAAATACTGAACTTGGTATGCGTGCCACAGTGGTGAATGACGGAATAAGTGAAGATGAGCCATGGAGACTACTCCTTGCCCTCTCTGATACTGGTGATGGGAATAAAGCAGAATTCCCCGATTTATACTTAGTCGATGGTGAAGTGGATCTTTATATCGATCAAAAGCGTGATGCTGTTGACGCAAAAATCAAGCTTGATGGATTTGAAATTGAAGTTCCTTCAAATCGTGCCACAGAAATTATTCCCGGAGTGACGATTGATTTAAAAAAGGCCAAACCAGGCGAAGAAATAAATGTTGAAATTACCGAAGATGTTCAGGCCATTGGTGGAAAAATTAATTCTCTCGTTGATAATATCAATGAAGTTTTAAAGTTTATTAAAGCCCAGAATAATCTTTCAGAAAAATCAGATACTCAGAGAACACTTGGTGGAGATCTCTCGCTTCAACAAATTGAGTCAAGAATCAGGTCAGCGGTTTTTACACCTGTGATGACTAAGAATGGTCCTATTCGTATTGGGGATCTTGGAGTGACATTCCAGAGAAACGGATTACTTAAACTAGATCAAGCGAAAATGGAGTCCGAACTTAATAAGGACTACAAGATTGTTGCAGAAGCACTGACTGGTAGCTACAGCATTGAAGGCGGAAAATCTAAAGGATTTATTGATCATCTCGATGAGATGGCATCAACCCTCTTAGCTCCTCCCTCAGGTATTCTTCCGACTAGAAAGAACGGATTACAAACACAAGTCACACAAATTGAGCGTCAGATCGCAAATAAAGAACGAGTTATTGCTCAGAAAGAAGAAGTTCTGAAGCAAAAATTTGCTCGACTGGAAGAGACAGTTTCTAGAATTAAAGGACAAGGGGCAGGAGTTGCCGGCTTGGCGAACATGGCCGGAAATATGCCACAATTATGATAGTCAATCGCTGACCCATGGAGGGCGAAATGAGTTACGGATTAGGTGCCTATAAAAAGACTTCAGTACAAACAGCAAGCAAAGAACAAATTCTTCTTATGCTATATCAAGCTGCTATCAAGAACTGTAAAAAAGCGATTGAAGCTATTGATGAGAAGAATATTGCCAAGAAAGGTGAATATATCGGCAAGATGCAAGACATCGTTGTTGAACTTTCAAACAGTCTTGATTTTGAAATCGGTGGAGATGTGGCAAAAGAGCTCGCCTCTTTATACGACTATATTCTTTACGCAAGTACGCAAGCAAATATTAAAATTGAGAAGTCTCATCTTGATGGCTGTCTTAAAGTTTTAAACACTCTTTATGATGGTTGGACGGAAGCTGTGAAGCAAATTAAGACACAAACTCCTACAACAACTCCATCAAAGAGCGCTTAATGAAACAATTTACTGATTTGTTCACTGAATTTTTGATGAAGGCCATTGTGATGACTGAAGAAGCTGTCGCTCAGGGCCCTGAATCAGAATACAACTATGAGATTTTCACAGAAAACCGTGAAAGACTTATTGGTGTTCTAGATCAGATTGGACAAAATATCGAATGGAATGAAGTTAAGGCCGAAATAAAAGACGAGACATCAAAGCGAATTGATTATTTAAAGAGCCTTGATGAAAAACTCGTTGTCCAACTTCAAGCCTATAAAGACGATGTTCAAAAGAAGATTGAATCGACACACCGTAACCATACGGCCGTGAAAGGTTACAATCTCACTGATGTGAAATAAAAGTGAAAAAACTTCTCTTTCTCCAATTAGATGATGCTCATTTTGTTGCAGAAACGAAGTTATTTCTTAAACGTTATGCTCATGAGCTCGTCCAATACGAGCTCTTTCTTTTTGCTCCAAACTCAAAATCTAAAATTTCGGGACCCTGGAAAGAAATTTCAAAAGAAGAGATTTCAAAAAATAATTTTGAAATGATTCTTAACCTCTCCCTGAGTGAAGAGAGCTGGGAGTTCGCCAAAGATTTGCAGTCTCCCTTTTTTGTTGGGACACGCTCAACGGAGATGAATACTCTTCAAGTCATCGGACATTGGAGTACTTACCTTTTACAACTCAAAGGTGGAGCTTCATTTCTTCCCTTTCATCTTCAAGATATTTATAAAAATATTGTAGGTTGCAAATCACTCTCTCTGGCCAAAGAAAAGACATGGAAATACGAAGTCATCTATTGGCAATGTCCTCACTTTATTAATGAGAATGTCTTTCTTATTTTAGTGGCACAACTAAAAGAGCGTTATAAAAACTGGGAATTCATTCCAGGAACTCCTCAAGAAAATAAGCCCGGCTTTTATATTGGCCCCGCTAATCACGAGGTGAGCTTGTGGCATGAACAGAATCACAGATTACTTATTTTAAAGAATAATTTTGAAGGCCTTCATTTTGCTCCTGCTGGAGATAATCATTGGCTCGTCAATCCTCACCAAGCAGATCCTGATTTTACAGAGCTGTATAAGCTTATGATTCAGTTCTGTGAGCAGATTCCTTGTAAAGAGATCAATACATGGGAAGTCTATCAGACGACCCAAGAAAATCTTTTTGGGACTAGTCTCAAGCCTCTCACAATGACTAATAGTAATTTTCCGTTCTATCAGTTCCATGTAGTGATTTGGCAATATGTTCTCAATCTTTTTGATGTCAATCTTGAGATTGCTGGCATTAATAAAGATCAGGAAACAACTCTGAAGTTTTATGAAGAAGTTCTCACTAAGATAAATCGTTTTCTCGATCTCATTGTCAGTAACCTTGCCGATCAACTTGAACATTTTGATGAAACAAACTTTGATATCAAAAAATTTCAAGCAGCCATCACTGAAATCCAAGATTTTGAAACAACCACTTCTAAGATTGCTGAGAATCATCCACTACTGAGACCATTCCTAGATTATTACCAAATTGTCAGAGGTCAGTCTGAGTTCAGTGGACTCAAAGATCAACTTCAAGACCAAATGCTTATCTTATCAGAACAGTCAGGAGTGCTGAAGGCGCTACTTGAATTAATTTCTATGACAATTCAGAATTACTCTTCTAAAATAGAGAAAACATCTCAAGGAAGAGAACGTCATGGAAATGATCGAGAATTTTAGTCAACATAATGTTGACGATTTCTTAGCAGAAAGCTTTAAGCTCACTCAACTTCTTATTGAAAAAATCCTTCAAGATTATGACTCAGATCAAATCAGCAGATTTGTTGAAGTGAGTTCATTATTATCTCAGGCGATTTTACCAAAAGAGCACAGTTTAAGAGAGAGTATTAGAAACCAACACATTAGTTTGCTTTCAATTCTTAAAGGTCTGGCCAGTGCAATGGAGCACCAAGACACTATTGCTCAAGAAGAATTGATTAACTATGAATTAAGAGATAATTTAACTCAGTGGAAAATCAATCTTCTGCCTCAATTGAAAAAGGCCCAACAAGAATCCCGCTCTTTCTTGATCCAGAGCTAAAAGAAGAAGTTTATTCTTCTTTGGACCAAGTCAAAGCGTATTATGAGTTTGTTGACTCTAAAGAGTCAGCGGACATTTCCCTCTTGAAAAGAGGGTCTCGCTTCTTTGTGATGACTTCTCAGGGCCAAGTTTGTGACCTACCTCTTTATCGTCAGAATATTTTTCAAGTGCTTAATACTTATCATCAGGGTTTAAAGTCTCCCGAGATTGCGCCACAAGTTTTTCTTTTCACAAAAAATGCCATCAATCTTACTAAAAAGATTTTCCACCAAAAAGAAGATATTCAAACTCAAGAGACCACAGTTAATTGGGATATTATTTTTAAGACGATTCAATCTATTGGGCAAAATTCTAGTTCACTAAGAATTCTCTCTGAAAAAATATTGGAACTTCCTTTTTTAAAAAACTTCCATTCATCTTTGGTAATCCTTCATATCAAGGGTCAGGCCAAAGCTGAGATTATTGGAACTCTTTGGAAGAGTGAAAAGTTTTCTCAACTCTTTGAGACAAAAAACTTTAATGTTCTATTTAATAGTATTAAAAAGAGTAAGTTAAAATCATTCCATACAGATTCATTTTCTACACTTGATCTTCCTTTTAATGGAAGTTTTCTCGGGAAAGATTTTGTTTCTAAAAAATATAGTCTTATCTACTTAACAACTAGACATGACTTTCTCAATTTTCAAAAAGAAGAAATTGATCTCTTTCAATCTGCCATTGAACTTCTAGGGCCTCACTTTGAAAGAATTATCGATCAAGAGTTTAACTCTAAAAGAATTTCTGAACTCAGGATCTGTCTCAAGGATTTTCCTCTTCCCCTTAGACTGAAATCTAATTTTATTGAAAATGAATTTTCAAATGACCTTTATGAAAAGTCTCTTGAGGATCGAGATATCTTTTTTAGTAAAAAAGTTGAGCAGAACTTCTCGCTAGATCTTTATGATTGTGATGAACTTAGGCATTATGCTTTTGATCTCTTTCACTTTCAAAGAATTTCTCTACTGGGTGAACTTTTAAACACACTCAGACATGAATTATCAAATCCGCTATTTGGACTTAAACTTGGGTCTCAAGTTTATGCAAGTTTTGAACTCTCTACTGATCATCGGGAGATGATTACTGAGATTGAAAAGAATATTGATCGTAGTCAGTTGATTATTGAGAATTTTTCTAATCTTTATCAAGAACATGCTGAGGCAAAGTCTTATCCACTAAGAAAGTTTATTGATGAATCACTGACCCTTGCTAAGAGTGAAATTCGTGAAGTAAAAAAAGATATTCAGTACCTTAATGATACTGAAAACCTTATGGTGAATCAGCCACTAATATTTATTGTTCAAATTATCTTCAATCTTATAGTGAATGCGGCCCAGGCGATGAGAGATCAAGAAACAAGACCTGAAATTAATCTCAAAACGACCTTCTTTGATAATAATATTATCATTGATATGACTGACAATGGCCCAGGGATCAAACCGGATAAGCTTCAATACCTCTTTAAGCCGTTTTTTACGACGAAGTCCTATGGGACAGGGCTTGGCCTTCTCCTTTCAAGAAACCTCGCTATAAAAATGGGTGGAAACTTAGAGTATATCTCAGATCTTCCTGCAGGAGCTCACTTTAGACTCACACTCCCGATACAAGGACCGACATGAAAGATATTCTCATCATTGAAGATGAAATCCTCATTCAGCAATCACTCAAAAAAATGCTCGAAAGAAAGGGTTTTAAGGTTGATACCAGTGCCAGTGGGAAAAATGGAATCAATCTTTTGATTCAAAATAACTATGATAGAATAATTTGTGATCTCATGTTGCAAGATATCTCTGGTTTTGACGTTATTGAAGAGGCTAAGAGAAAATATACTTTGGAAGAAATTGGACAAAAATTTGTTATTATGACGGCCTATAATTCACCCCAAGTTTTAGCACGAGCGAACTCTTATAAATGCCGTGTTCTTAATAAGCCTTTTGATGATTTAGAACAGGCCCTTTGTTTAATGACTGAGTAAGGAAATTATGAGTAAAAATTCTGCTGCTAAAATTATTGGAATTACCCTTAAGCCAACATCGACCACAGATTATTACAGTCTCATCCCTAATCTTTGTACGTGGCTCATTAAACGCAAAAGAACTGTTGTCTTCCGTATTGAAGAAAAAGAAAGAGTGCATAAATTCTTTAAATCAAAACAACTTCCAAATATTGAGTTTTTTGAAGATAAAGATTTTCATAAGAATGTAGATTTAATGCTTTCTTTAGGTGGAGACGGAACTCTTATTGGAGTTTGTCGTCGTATCAATCCTAAGATTCCTGTTCTTGGAATTAATCTAGGAAGACTAGGATTTATTACAGAATATAATAAACACGAATTTTTTGACTCTCTAGAAACTATTATCAATGGCCAATACCAAACTCACTCAAAGCCTCTCTATCACGTGAGTGTTGAAAAAAAGGGGAAGGCCCATTTTCAAGAGTATTTTTTCAACGATTCTGTTTGTGCTAAGAATGAAATTGCTCGTATGTTATATCTCAGAGCAGAAGCTGGTGATGAACATGTTTATAATCTGGCCGGTGACGGAATTATTATAAGCACGACTATGGGGTCTACAGCTTACTCTTTAGCAGCAGGTGGGCCTATTGTTCACCCTGATGTGAAGGCCCTTCTTGTCACTCCTATTTGCCCTCATTCTTTGTCTCACAGACCCTTTGTAATTCCTGAAAACTTTGTCATGACAATTAAACTCATGCCGCCTTATCAAAGTGCAAGCCTTACTCTAGATGGCCAAATTGCTATCAGCATCGATGAAAACGACACTATCGTTATCAACCGCAAAAAAACGAAGAAGATTCTTTTTATCAAGAATCCAAATCGCCTGTATTTTCAAACAATTAGCGAAAAATTCATCGACAACAGAAGATCTTAGTCTGTTTCATTTTTAAAAATACGTAAAACGTACGTATTTTTATCTTGATACTACGGAAAATGTGCGTATCATAAGTTCTATTACGGAGAACTCATATGAGCGCACCAACTTTTTATCTTAAAGACCTGACCATTCAAAACTTCGCCACGTTTAAGAACCAATCCATTCAGTTTGGACTTGGCCTTAATGCACTTATTGGTGAAACAGGTTCAGGAAAAAGTTTAATTCTTGATGCTCTTCAACTTTTATTGGGAGCAAGAGCGGATAAAAAAGTTGTACGCAGAGAAACTGATTATTCACTTCTGGCGGCTACTTTTGAATGTCATGATCAAAATGTTATTGCGTGGCTAGAAGCCGAAGGGTTTCCTTGTGAGAACAATGAAATCACTATCAAAAGAATGATTTATAAAAACGGATCATCAAAAGCCTATATTAATCATCTCTCATGCAGCCTTCATAATCTAGGAAGTTTTGCACGTAAATGTATTGATCTAGTAGGACAGTTTGAAAATCAAAAATTATTAAGCGAAGGTTACCAGTTATATCTTCTCGATCATTTTGCAAAAATTCTGGATGAAAGAAATAACTATAATGCTGTTTTGAATCAATATAATGAAATCAAAAACAAAAAAGAAATATTGATTGAGCAAAAACAGATGAGAGAGCAGCGCCTTGATTATCTTGAGTTTCAACTCCAAGAGATTGATAAGCTTGCTCCCACTCCAGAAGATGAAGAACTTCTTCTGCAAAAGAAAGCAATTCTTGTAAATTACGAAAAACACTTAAAACTGGCCTATCAGTTTATGTCATTACTTGATGGTGAAGATGAGTCTCAAGGAATCCTCCCGGCCTTGAGACAGCTTCGCTCTCTTATGCTTAAGAATAATGAGTTTATCCAAAATAAAGAAATACTTATTACTCAATCAGAAGATCACTTGATGGATCTTAAAAATCATTTAGAGCAATACGTAAATCTCGAACACGACCCAGAAGAATTAGAAAAAGTCATTGAGAGACTTGATACTTATCAAAGACTCAAAAGAAAGTTTGGTGGAACAGTCGATCATATTATGCAATCCGCAGTGGATTTCAGAAGAGAGAAACAATCTCTTCAGGAATTAGACATCGACTTATCTGAGATGGAAATTAAGTCCAAAGAATTATTAATAGATCTGCACGCTAAGGCCAAATCACTTCATAAAAAGAGAGTTAAAGCCTCTCTTGATTTGGCAAATAAACTAACTGAACGTATTCAGCGCCTTCGAATGACAGGGGCCGAAGTTCAAATCACAGTGGAGGAAGTCGATGAATTACAAGAATGGGGAAAAAGCCGTGTCTACTTTAAGGCCCAGACTAATCCTGGAGAAGGATTTTATCGAATTAAGGATATCGCCTCTGGCGGAGAACTTTCAAGGATCTTACTCGCCGTTCGACAGATACTTTCTGCTTATGATTCTATCAGTATCTTTCTTTTTGATGAAATTGATACTGGTGTAGGTGGAGAGACGGCTATCACTATTGGCGAGGCCCTAAACGAAGTTGCTCTTCACGGACAAGTGATTGCCATTACCCATCTTCCGCAAATTGCGCAATTTGCAGATAAGATGATTATTGTTCAAAAAGAAATTTATCATGAAGGTGAAATTACAAGAACTGAATCTTCCGTAAGGGAAGTTCTTGGAAAATTAATGAAAAAAGAACTTCAAGCAATGCATGGACATATTTAAAGTGGAACAAAAGAAATTTTACCCTCATCCACTAGAATAAAAGTTTTAGAATTTTGGGCATAGCCATTATTTAGATAACGAATTTGAGGTGACTGATAATCGTCTTTCACATGGCTATGTCCACCAATCACCACATCAGCTTTTCCTGTTAAAGTGCTTTCGACACCAGATCTAAAAGTCTGACGAACTTTTTCGCTATCAAAATGGCGTGCCCCTTTTTTACGAGACATCTTTGAGGCCCTATTCCCGATCCAGTCTAAAACAGCAAGTGGCATCATATAATTGGCCACAAAAGTTAGGGGAGCAGAGTTAATCAATCCCATATAACGATGGTAGGCATGATTATCAAGTTCATGTTCATCTCCGTGTGAGAGATAAAATATCTTCCCGTCCGTTTCAAAGAGACAAGGTTTTTTATGAACAAAAATATTTTTAAAAGTTGGATGATTTGAAAATAATTTTTCAAGATGGAGGTCATGATTACCTTCAGCATAATGAATTTCTTTCCCAGAAATGATGATCTTCTCCATGGCCTGAAAAACATCAATAAAACGGTCGTAATATTCTTTATGAGGGCCACACATCAAATCGAAGATATCACCCAGAAGAAAAATTTTATCTGCTGACTGAGCTTCTGAAGATTCAAGAAAATGAATCAACAAACGACTAGCGTCGTCTTTTGAGTGTTTAATATGGACATCTGAGATAGCTACAAACTTCATGATTAACCATTTATAACACTCAATTCGTCTTTAATCCGCTCAAAAATATAACGCTCGAGAAACTTTTTTTGAAGTTCGTCAATTTCATCCATCTGACAGCAGATTCGCCAGACTTTATAGTTGAGACCATTACTTGTAGTGGGCTCGATTTCTCGAATCAGAACCACACTGGCATCAACCTTTACATTCCTATCACCAATCTTTAACTGCATTGATGAAACCTTGTCACCAGTCTTAAAGTATTTTGCTTCAACCTTAGAAACAAGAAAAGAAAAGCCACCAGCACTAATATCAAAACACGACTTTAAAAAAAGTTGTGATTGCGGTCTAGGCAGCAAAATATTTTTTGTAAACTGAATCATGACCTGATCACGGTCAAAAACATTAAGCCTGAAGTTTTTTCGTCTCTCGACTTGAGCAATAAATTGTGGAATCTCTAAGTAAAACCTGCCCGTCTCTTGTTCAAACTGCTTGATAGTAGCACGAAGAAGGAGTACGGATTCTGGAACATAGATATCCATAAAAGAACTGCCACCGATAAGATCTTTCACTGCTGCTTCGTGACCTTTTTCGGCCACAATAGCAAAGTCGGATCTTGCTTTACGAATCACTTCAACTTTTACTGGAACCAGATGTTTTGTTTCTCCAACCATACGCCAGAACCAAACCTCATGGTTTTGATCTTTCGTCGTTTGAAGTAGGGTATAAATCAAACTTTGATCATTAATTTTTTTAAGTTTGTTATACTCTTTCATTTCATTCCCTTATAAATCCTTCGAAGGCTTTCGCCCCCGAAGGACTGGGCTTAATTAATTAACACTACATCTGGAGAACTACGTTTTAACCAATAAGTCTCAGGGCCCCTTGGCCTAAAGCATTCGCTTGTGCCAAAGTTGAAGTAGCAGCAGCACTTCGAATTTGCTGAGAAGCAAGTTTTGAAGTCGAGTCCGCCACATCTACATCTTCAATACGTGAACGAGCAGCTTCTTGATTCACTACTGCAATATCTAAGTTATTAATCGTAGACTGTAGTCTAGACTGGATCGCACCAAAATTGGCACGCTGACCAGACACAGTCTCAATTGCTTTATCAATCTTTTGAAGATTTGATACAGCATCATCTTTGTCTTTAATTGATGAGCCATCCATACCCAGTGCTTCCACTGTGGCATCAGTAGAGCTGACATCAAATGAGATTTTATTCTCTTCTCCACCATAGGCACCTACTTGAAACTCAAGTACACCGTTTTTAGATTCACCCTTTAAAAGTGATAAACCATTAAACGAAGTGGTCTTAGCAATACGATCCATCTCTTGCACGAGCTGGTTGTACTCTAAGTTTAGATAGCCACGCTCTTGATCACCTACGGTGTCTGAAGCGGCTTGCACAGAGAGCTCACGCAATCTGGTCAAGATGTTGGTAGATTCATTTAATCCCCCCTCAGCTACCTGTACTAAAGAAATACCGTCGTTGGCATTTCGGCCGGCGACTCGTAAACCCTTAGTTACTGCATCCATTTTTTTAGCGATCGCTAAACCTGCAGCATCATCAGCGGACTTAGTAATCCTTTTACCTGATGATAATTTAGCAAACTCTGTTTCTTGTTGTGAGGCATTTGCCCGCACATTTCGTTGAACCTCTAACGAGGCAACATTGGTGTTGATTCTTAAGCCCATCTAACGTACTCCTTGAACACCGTAGTCTCCAGATGAAAGTATCTGAAAAAACCGACTAATAGAGTCGATCAAATAGCGTATCGTTTTACTCAGTTGAAACCTTGAGTACTTTCCTCGACTACTTTGACCTAAAAATTTAATTTACTTGTTATTTTAACAACTTAGACTCGTGAAATAAGGCCCTAAGTGCTTCAAAACTGGGGGCTTCTCTTAGGGTAAAAGGGCGAAGTAGTGAAAGGGCATGAGGAGCAAGATAGAGATACCCACTCCCTTCATAAGCTCGAACACCATAATTAAAATCAAATTTTTCACTCTCACTAATAGACTCAGAGAGAATGAGAACAGCTCTTTTAGCTCTTAAACTACTCATGATTGAGAGTATAAATTCAGAATGCAAATGAGAGAGATCAATGGCGTGATCAGTTGAAAAAAAACAAAAAATATCTGCTTTTTCAGTGGGGAAAATCGGAAGAGAAAGAATTTTATTTTTATTAAAGGAAAAAATCATCAGTGCTGAATTTTTTGAATAATTCCTGTGGTTGAATAACCATCAACAAACGAGAGGGAGAAAACTTCTCCTCCCCAAGAGATCACTTCTTTACCACCAACAATCTTATCAATACTCCAGTCGCCACCTTTGACTAAGACCATAGGTTTAACAACTTTGATAAGCTCAAGAGGAGTGTCTTCTGTAAAGATTTCAACAAAATCGACACACTTCAAATTTTCTAAAACAAATTTGCGATCGTTTTCTTTATTGATGGGACGCTCAGGTCCTTTAAGACGTTTAACAGATTCATCTGAGTTCATTCCCATCACTAATAAATCACCAAGAGATCTTGCTTGATTTAAATAAGTAACGTGCCCGCGGTGAAGAATATCAAAACAACCATTAGTAAAAACTATTTTTTTACCAGCGTTAGCTTTTAGAAATTCCGTCAGCGCAGGAGTAAAACTCATTTTGCTCTCACTACTTTTGTATTTGTTACTTTGTTAGCAAGATCAAAATATGAAAACAGTCCAAGACTTACAAAATTTGCAAGTCCTAAGGCCGCACGAGCAAGAAGTGTGCTCCATGCTGCATTTCTTTGTCTCTGATCAACCACTCTCAAATTTAAGAATGATTTTCCAATAGTAGAAGAGGCTGTTTTTTCAAATACACTGAAATAAATTAAGTATGTTCCACAGAAGAGAGTGACTGCAATAGGTGTCATCTCATCAGGATAAAGGAAGAATAAATCTTGAAGATCCATATTCACATTCCAAGCCACAAAAACCATGATCAGAGAATTCAAGGCCACTAAAAAAGAGAGATCAATGAAATATGAAAGAACTCTTTCTGAAGATGATGCTTTTCTTAAAATGACTTCTTCTTTTTTTGTTTCAGGAAATTGAACAGGAGTCAGTGGTTCAGTCTTTCCGTAGAAAATAGAAAGATCACTAGCATAGGGATCCATCTCTAAGTGTGTCTTACGGGCAACAGGTTTTGAAACTGGATTTGGAGTTTTTTTCACTTCAATCGTTTTAGACTCATTATGGAATCCAAGTCCTGAAGTCAGAGGTTTGAATTCAAAACCATCATCTAAAAATTTATCTAGTTCATTATCAGAAAGAACTGGAGATTTTTTTTGAGTATTTTGTTTGTCCAAATTCATCACTTTCCGCCTTTATGCAGTTTACTAGTCTATTTATTGTATCAGCTCAGTTTTCCAAGTGTAAATCCTATACCGCAAGAAAGTGCTGTCGGAGTTCTCATTATCGCCGTTGGCAGATGAACTGTTGTGGTTTGTGGATGTGACTTCCACCAATTAAGCTCAGATTCGGAGAATCCTCCCTCAGGCCCCACAACAATTAAAACCTTATTCGTACCGACTTTAAAATTCTCAGTCCCAGTATTTACCGAATCAAACAGAACAACCTGTTCATAAACCGAAAGATCAATTTCTTGAGATTTAATTTCATGAATCACAGGGAAAAAGGGGTTATTTGACTGCTCAATTGAAGAGGTCAAAAGACTCATCTGGCGTTCAGGATTGATAGTATTTTTTTGAGCATACTCAGTTTCGGCTAAATAGAGTTCTCCGATACCAAGCTCAACAACCGCCTTAAGACATTGCTCGAGGGCCTCTTTTTTAGGCGTTCCAATCAGAACATCAATCCCAAGTTTAGGTTTTTGATGAACTTGAACTTCATGGGCCACAAGGGTTAATTGTTTTTTCTCAATACTAGAAATTCCACAAAGAACCTCAAGTCCTTTGCCATTAAATATTTTAACGGATTCAGTTTTCTTCACACGGACAACATTCACCAGATGATGAAATGAATCATTCTTAACCACAATACTGGCCCCGACTTCGGCATTCATAAGAGTTGGTTCAAAAATGGCCCTCAAGAATTTTTCTCCATGAGGATCGCACCCCAATCACCCTTGATTTCGACTTTAAGAGTTTTATAACCAGACTTTTCATAAAGCTCCTGAGTTTCTGGAACTTGGTGTTTTAAAAGACCCGAAAGAATAATCTTTCCTTGAAGAGGAAGAAGTTCTTTTAAGTTTAAACATTCAAGATGCAAAATCGGCTGAAGAATATTGGCAAAAATTAATTCATAGGGACCCTTTATAAGCTCTCTATGAGTCGGAAGAAGGAGTCTAAATGATAATTGATCGAGTTCATTGATCTGAGCGTTGTGGTAACAATTCTTATTCGCTTCCAGATCGATATCGTAAAAATCCACAAGAGCTTTTTTATTTCTTTTAAGAGCGGCAAGACCCAAAATACCAGATCCGGAACCAAAATCTAAAATATTTGTAAAGGCCGGAAGCTCTTCCATAAATAATTTCAAACAGAGAAAAGTTGTTTCATGAGAACCAGTTCCAAACCCCATCCCTGGATTAATGAATAAATCCTTCTCTGCAGAACTTGCTGTTTTCTCCCAAGCAGGAACGATGCAAAGTTCAGCATGAACAGGAATCGCTTTATAATGCTTTTTCCATTCTGCATTCCAATCTTGAGTATCTGCTTTTTGAAAATCAGATTCACAAAGAATTTTATCTTTTCCGTAATTATAAAAATTAAGGGCATCAGCTTCCTGAGTCTCTTCAAAATAAAAACGTAAATGCTGAGGTTTTGATTTCATCAGAAGATCTACCTCTTCAATCAGTTCATCAGGCAGATCTCCACCTGAATATGATCTATCGCCCAAGATAGCATCCACCTCTGACTCCTCGAGGCTATATTCTTCAATGCCCTGTGCCCCAAACTCGTGGATCGCCTGGCCCTGAAGCTCCTCCATCCCATCCAAATCGAGCTGAAGATTATAAAGAGTCACTATATAGAAGTGATTAGACATACTTATTCCTTTTGTGCGCCGGTTATACACTAAACATAGGCCTTTGAGAGGCTAAAAAATTTACACGAATACCTTAGGCCTACCTTGGTCTTGGCGGATTTCTATGATACAAGTCGACCCCATGAACAAAGTATTTTTAATTGGTATCGCAGGTGGATCAGGCTCTGGAAAGACAACTTTTGCGAAAAAGGTCTTAAAGAACATCAACTCACCTCAGTCGTGTATGCTCCATATGGATTCATACTATCTACCTACTCAACCTAAAAATAATTATACAACTTCAGGCAAACCAAACTTCGATCATCCCAACGCTTTTGACTGGGAACTTCTTCGTGAACATTTACGTGATCTTAAAGCAGGACTTGGAATCAAATGTCCTATCTACGATTTCTCGAGCAGTGGAAGAACAGGGGAGTTTGAGGAAATCGGCCCATGCCAAGTTGTGATCTTTGAAGGAATCTTTTCTCTCTACGATCAAGAAATTAGAAAAATGCTCGATATCAAAAGTTTTCTCCATGTGGATTCAGATATTCGTTTTACTCGCCGTCTTCACCGCGATGTAAAAGAGCGTGGTCGCTCACTTGAATCCGTTATTGCTCAGTACTACGACACAGTTCGTCCTATGTATCAACGCTACCTAGATCCTCAACGTCAGTATGCCGACTTTATTGTTGGTGAAGAAACTGATGTTGCTTCTCATATCCTCTCTGCTAGAATTAAAGAGTTGTTAACACAAACTCGCCCAGTACCAGAGATGATGCAAGAGGCGGCAGGACTCACGAATTGAAAAATCTCGCATTCTCTCTTATGCCTTTAGGTGGAGTCGGTGAAATCGGCTCTAATATGATTTTAGTCAAATCGGCCCATGAAGATCTTATTATCGACTGCGGGCTTCTCTTTCCTTTCGAAGAAGCTTTTGACATCAATTATCTCATTCCTGATTTTGCGACCATTGATCCTGAACGTACAAAAAATATTATTATCACTCACGGACATGAAGATCATATTGGTGGCCTTGGGCATTTGATGCGCCAATTTCCTCATCTAAATATTTATGCTTCTCAATTTACTCAGCAGCTCATTCGCAGAAAGAGCGAAGAGTTCGGCATTAATTTTGAGTTTAAAACTTATAAGGCCGGGGATACCCTGACTTTCTCTGATCTTGTGGTGAACCCCATTCACGTGAACCATTCAATTCCTGAAACTCATGGGCTCGTTATCAGAGATAAGGAAATGAAATGGGGTGCTCTTTATATTTCTGATTTTAAAGTTGATCCTATAAGTAACCAAGAAAAGCCCATGAATATGAAAGAGATCAGCTCTCTTCTTATGCCATGTGAGAAATCTGCTTACTATATCGATAGTACAAATATCTTAAACGAAGGAAAGACGACTTCTGAGTCTGAACTTGAAGCAGACCTTAAGCGCGTGATGGAAAAATCGAATCAAAGAGTTTTTGTCACCATGTTTGCCTCAAATATCCACCGTGTGAACACAATTGCCAAACTCGCCGACAAGGCCGGGCGCAAACTTGTGGTCATGGGGCGCTCTCTTAAAACTTATATTGAAGCGGCCTCTCTCACTGAACAAACAGAATTTGTCTCAGATGCATGGTCAACTCCTGATCAAGTGAAAACGTATGAAGGAAAGATGCTGGTACTTCTCTCTGGATGTCAGGGAGATTTTCTTTCGGCCCTTCGCCGTTTTAGTTTTGGAGAAGATTCAAATTTTAAACCACGTCCTGATGATCTCGTGGTTTTCAGTTCAAAAGTGATTCCAGGAAACGAGAAAAAGATTTACCGCATCTATAATAAGCTCACAGAATTTGGGGCAGAGATTATCACGGCCTACGATCTAAAAATCCATGCTTCAGGTCACCCTGGGCAAGAAGATTTAAAACTTCTTTTAAAAGATTTTAGACCTGATTATTATTTCCCCATTCACGGTGAAAGTTATTTCCTTAAAAAACATGCGGCCTTTATTAATAAAAACTATCCCGATATAAAAACTGAAGTTTTCTATAACTATAACGCCGTTAATATGAAAAAAGACGGCACCGTAAAAATCGTTGAGTATCCAGCCTTGGAACCCAAGCTTATTCACGGGAAAAATCTTGAAATTGAGCGTTCACAAATCTCTCAGCGCCGAAAACTCGCCACTCAAGGGATCGTCTTTGTTTCAGTAGAAAAGAAGAATCAGAAAGTTCATATCACTCATTACGGACTCCCTTTATTAGTGGAATCCAAGATTGAAACACTCAAGAAAAACATCCTTCATCAAATCAAAGAGAATCTCCACTCGAGAGAGGATGAATACTATCGTGATCAAGTCAGAATTATGACTAGGCAGTACTTTAATGCCTTTCTTGGCTACAAGCCAGTGGCCGAAGTACACTTAATATAAATGAATCAAGCTCTCTATCTCATTCTCGCTATCCTCATCCTTATTCTCATAGGAGTCATAGGATTACTATTTGTCCTTGTTTTTAAACTCCTTAAGCAACAAAAAACAAGTGCACCAAGTGAAGAATTAAATAGCTCAATTCATCCAGATATTGCTCTTCGAATTCAAGAAGCAAAATTTCTTAAAAAGAATATAAAAAAACCAAGTGTATTCTGTCCCAACCATCCTGAAGAAGTTGGTGAAACCACTTGTGCCATCTGTGGAAAGTTTTTTTGTAAGGCTTGCCTACGTCCTTTTAAAACCATGCATTTTTGTAAAGAGCATTTGGGTCTTGTCATGAGTAATGAATGGGTGGAAGTGGCGACCATCAAATCTCATACTGATGATGCCGAGGCCGGAGTGAAACTCATTGAGACAAAACAGAAGTGGTGGGATAAAGATCAACTTCCGACCTATATTGAGACTCATTATAAAATCAATATCGACCAAGACTATATCGAAACCTATCTCGTCCTGTTTTCAACGAAGGCCCAACTTGCCGAAGTAAAACTCAAGGTTCAAGACCTTGATATAACGCCTGAATCTTAGTCACTGACCAATTGAACGACAATTCCTACATATAATTTCAGTAAGCTAACCCCATTTTCATTGGCACCCGTCTTGTATTAATAAAAACAAATCAATGAGGGGATCCTATGACTAAGTTTTTTGTATTTGCATTTATTTTAGCTTTTTCATCGGTGAGTTTTGCCAACTCTTGTGAAACAAAAATAAATTCAGAAAGCTGGGGGGTTAAACTCAGTGAAAAACAAGAAAAGAAGCTTTTAAAAATTCTCAAAAAGAAAGGCTACACCGTTGTTGATGAACTCAAAGAAAATACACTCGAACTTAAACTTGATATTTCTTATAAACGTGGGGCCCTCAGAGGTGAAATTGCTGATTCAAAATCAGTCGTTAAACTTTCTAAAGGGGATCATGTCATTGCCAGCAGTGAAAAGAATCACTGCGCTCTTATGAATGAATCTTATATCGATATGGAATATGGTGTTGGTGATATTGTTATCTTTGGAGCCACTAAAGAAGGTGCTCAGAGACGTCTGATTAAGGCCGTCAAAGAGCTTCCTGATTGTGATGAGGTTTTGAACTAGTTCCCTTGCTCTTTCTTCACTTCTTTCACATTACTTTTTAAAAGCCATGTTTTCTGTGCAGCTTTTAAAACAATAATGGCTTCAGCGATGGCCTTATCTGTTTTATCAGAAATACCTGGAAGTCCACCGACTGTTTTCTTTAAGTCTGGTTGAAGTTCTGTGAGTCCTTTAATCAAGACATTTAGCTCTGCCACGGCCTTCTCTGCGTCGGCAGCGATCTTTGGAGCTTTGCTAGTGGCCTTAGGAAGATCTTTACTGAGAGCGGCCATGAGAATATTTGTGTGGCCCATAGTTGAATCGAATTTTTCAATAATTGAGTTAATTTTTTGCCAGTTAATATCACCAATTTTTTTGATGAGATCCTCACCTTCATTTACTGGAAGGATTGATCCCTCCTCCATGAGTTCAGGCCCTGGACCAATAACCACTTCTAGAACTTTCTCACCAACAATCAGTGGGTTTTTAAAATGTACTGATGATCCTGTTTTAAAGAAGCCATGATATTTTTGATCAACATCAAACTGCACACTAAAAACGCCTGATTCATTCACGTTAATATCAGACACGGCACCTATGGTGAGACCTCTGACTTGAATCTTTGTCCCTTTCTGTAATTGGTTAACTGTTTCCACTTCGATGAGATAGGTAACTGTTTTGTTAAAAAAATGACTCTTGGCCACGAGTGTTACCATCACTGCAAATAAAGCAGCAAAACTGATAAGAACAAAAAGACCTACTTTGCGTTCCATATTTGAGATTTTATATTTCATTCACTTTTCCCTGACTCAGCAATAATGTTTTTAAGTTCTTATTTGGTAATTTTATATCAGTGTCTGAAGCAATAATAATATGTTTCAAATTATGTTGAGCTTCAAATTCATCAAGCATTTCAAAAACTCTTCTTTGATTATATCCACTTAAATCATTAAGAGGATTATGAAGAAGAACCATCTCTGGTTTTAATATCAAGGCCCTGAGGATTGAGACGATTTTTTTCACTTCTTCAGTCACAAAGGCGGGACGATCATTTTTGTGAGATAGAATATTAAACTTTTTAAGCCAATATTCGATCCACTCTTCACGTTCTGTGAGCCCCATATTTTTGTGATAAATCAGAGGGAGACTTAAATTTTCAAAAAGACTTTGATTGGAGAGAAGGCCCTCGCCGTCTAAGACATGGCCAATATTTCCAAGATAATCTGAGAATTTTTCAAAACCTAGTTCATGAATATCTTCTTTATTATAAGAAATCACTCCACCTGTTGGAGTGAGAAGCCCTAAAAGTAATTTTACAAAAGTTGATTTTCCACTTCCAAGTTCACCATTAACGATAACCCAAGAGTTTAAAGGGAGAGAAAAGGAAGCCTTATCAAAGACCTGATTCTTAGATTCGTAGCCAAAACTGATATTAGAAAATTCTATTGAATCAATCATAGGCCCTTTATAAAAAGATAGAAGATGAGTGTTAATGAAATATTGATGACGACCATCATCGAGATACTCCACACCATCGCTTTCGTTGTGACCTGTGGAACCTCATGCGAACTTCTTTTGACTGACAGTCCACATTGGCAGCAGATCGCAAAAACCGTAAGGCCCGTAACTAAGCATTTTAAAATAACATTAAGAATATCTGTGAACTGAAGATTGGCAGAAATTGATTCTAAGTATGTTGAGAATTGTAGTGGTGAGATGAGATCGGCAACAATATAACCACCACCAAAGCTAATCATCACAAAATAGATGGTTAAACAGAGTAAGCTCAGTGTTCCGCCGAAGAGTCTGGGGAAAACAATAAAGCTTGGATAATCAATTCCCATGGCCTGAAGAGCTTGAAATTCACGATTCACTTTCATTGAACCAAGTTCCGCTGCAATAGCAGTCCCTGATCTTGCCACCACTACAAAGGCAGTGAAAAGAGGAGCGATCTCTCTTAAAATCACCGCCACAAGGACTTTCCCCACTAGATCCACTTGCCCCAAAATTGAGAGCTTCTCAGTTACCTGAAGCACTGTAAAACTTCCTGTGGCAATGGCCATTAGGCCCACTAGTGGCAAGGCCTGAATTCCAGTAAAGTAAATTTGCATCACAATCACTCTATGGATGGATTGCAATTTTCCTGAGTGAAGAAAAGGGTGAAGAAAGATTTTTGTAAAATTTCTGATTGAGAGATAAATAAGAAAAAATATTTCTTTTAAAAAAGAAAAGAGAGTTACGACCTTGTTTCCAAGTTCATCAATATAGGCGAGGGATTGATTCATATTAAATAAGATTCTAATTGAAAAAGGCCCCGAAATGGGCCTTATATTTTCTTAAAGTTGTGAATCAGACTGTCTTTCTTTTTTCATGAATGAAGGAGTATCAAACTCATCTTCATCAAAGTTGAAGAAACCAAGTTTTTCAGCAATTGATTTAATTCGGCTTTCTCTAGAAGCATCTGCCGCAGACTTTGCTGGAGCAGCTGGAGCCTCGGGAGCTTTTGGAGCAGCTTTGTATTCTTCAACTGGTGCATGAGTTGCTTGAGTTTCATATTTTGAAGCAGCAGTTTGAAGTTTTTCTGCCCATGAAGGACGAACTGGTGTGTTCTCTTCGGCCATGATGACTTCTTCTTGCTCTTCAGTCATTTCAAAAGTGATTTCAGATTTAACTGCATAGTCTGTATGACGAGTCACAGTAGCTGCTGGAGCCTCCGGAGCTTTTGGTGCTTCGTAACGAGGAGCCACGTATTCAGGAGCAGCTTCAACAACTCTTGATTGAGTCATCATAGGAGCTCTTACTTCTGCGCGAGCATTTTTAAGACCAGTAGCGATCACAGTAATTTTAATATTCTCAGACATTGTGTCATCAATAACTGTTCCAAAAATAATTTCAGCATCTTCATCAGCTGCTTCCATAATAAGTGAAACGGCTTGATTAGTTTCATGAGTTGTAAGAGAGGCATTTCCTGTGATGTTAATGATGATGCCCGTAGCTCCATCAATAGTAACGTCTTCAAGAAGTGGTGAGCTGATAGCTTGAGTCGCAGCTTTGATAGCGCGATCAGGACCTGTTGCTGATCCAGTCCCCATAAGAGCCAGACCTTTATTACTCATAATTGTAGAAACATCTGCAAAGTCAGCATTGATAAGACCTGTATTATTAATAAGGTCTGAAATACCTTGAACTGCATTTAAAAGAACTTCATCAGCTGCTTTGAATGTATCCATAAGAGATAGTGATTCACCAGCAAGTTGAAGAAGACGTTGATTTGGAATACAGATTAGTGAATCGACACTTTCTTCAAGTGATTTAATTCCTTCATCTGCTTGGCGTGTACGTTTTTTACCTTCAAAAGAGAAAGGCTTAGTTACAACACCAACAGTAAGTGCACCAAGTTCACGAGCAAGCTTCGCAATAACGGGAGCCGCTCCTGTTCCTGTTCCACCACCCATACCGGCAGTCACAAAAATCATATCTGCACCATCAAGAACTTCTGATAGTTTTTCGTAATCTTCGATTGCGGCCTTACGACCAATTTCCGGATTAGCTCCGGCCCCAAGACCTTTAGTCACTGCTGAACCTAACTGGATTTTTGTTCCAGCTAAACTTGCATTTAGTGCTTGAGAATCTGTATTAGCAACAATGTACTCAACACCAGTAAGGCCTGAGCGAATCATTGTGTTTACAGCGTTACATCCGCCCCCACCTACACCAATAACTTTAATTTTGGCTCCTGCAGGAAGATTTGAGTTGTCGGCGATATCAAACATAGGTGTCCCCTTAAAATAACTCTTTGAATGCATTCTTCAAAGATTTTCCAATTTTATCAAACATATCATTTTCATTCGTCTCTTCCTCATTGGCAATAGCTTCTGCTCCGGTTGTGACACCTTCTTGCAAAAGACCAAGGACGGTTGAGAACTTCGGATGTTGCATAACTGTTGTCATGCCTCCGAAAGGAAGCGGATAACCAAGCTTTACTGGTTTCTCGAGCATATATTCTGCCATTTCTGGAAGATGACGAATCAAAGATCCACCACCAGTGAGAACAAATCCACCAGTTATATCAATGCTGAGATTTTTTTCTGTAATAACTTCTTTCACGACTGAAATCAGCTCTTCTGCTCTCGCATTAAGGATTTCAGAGATAAATCCTACTGAAACTTCGCGAGGCTTAGTTCCAGAAAGACCTTGAACAGTAATATAAGTTTCATTTCCTTTCGCATCTGGGATCACTGATCCGTGCGAGAGTTTAATTTTTTCAGCTTCATTTTGAGGAACTTTAAGGGCAATCGCTAAATCATTTGTAAAATGACTTCCACCCACTGGAACAATTTGTGAATGGACTAAAGAGCCTTCTTTCCAAACAGCAATATCAGTCGTTCCCCCACCGATATCAATAAGAACAACTCCAAGTTCTTTTTCTTCGCTTGATAAAACAGAACGAGAAGAAGCAATCGGCTGAAGCACGATTGAATTTGCTTCGATTCCTGCAAGCTCAACACACTTAACCAGGTTGTGGATAAGAGGTGTTTTTCCAGTCACGATATGAACATAGACCTCAAGTCGAGATCCACACATTCCCACAGGATTTTTAATTCCTGTCGTATTATCAACTTTAAATTCTTGTGGAATCACATGAATCACTTCACGATCTGAAGGAATGAGTACAGCTTTTGCGGCTTCAATCACTCTCTCAACATCAGTTTGAGTAATTTCTTTTCCTTTAACAGGAACAACCCCTGAAGAGTTGAAACAATAGATATGATTTCCGGCGATACCAACTGTGGCCGATTCTAAATGTTGAAGACCGGCCATAAGCTTTGCTTCTTCAATAGACGCTTTAATTGATTCAACTGTTTTTTCAATATTAATAACTGAGCCTTTTTTAAGACCTATACTTGGGTGTGATCCCACTCCCAAAATTTCTAAATTTTGACCGGATTTTTGCGCGATGAGGGTGCAGACCTTCGTGGTCCCGATGTCTAGTGCAACTATGACATTTTTCGTATTCATTGAGATTCCTTTCTCAAACCTTATAAGTCAGATTCATTCTGACCTTTTTTTTCGGAGAGAATAACTCTCTCTAAAATCCTAGATTTTGTCGGAAAACTTGACAACAACTTTTTTCGCATTGACCAAACTAATACTTGATGGGTAACGTCGGTTTTGTTCCACATACCCTATTACTTTTATCAACTTACGCATCTTTTCTTCCCAAATATCAGCTCCCATAAAAACGGAAGTGGCCTTACCACCAAGTCCAAAAATGATAGTGAGTTCGGCATTTTTGTTCACAATGATCTCTGAAATCTTCTGGCGGAACTCCATGGGAGTCTGTCTAACCAGCTCCACAAGTTCCTGAGCGGCTGATCCTTCGAGCTGATCAACTGACATCGCTAGCAGTGGAAGTTCAAAAAGGAGCTTCTTTTCAGCACGCATCAGGTGCTCATAGCTTGGATCGTAGAGTTTTCCATTATCGGCCATGATGGCTGAATATTGTTCAAGACCATTTGATTTATAAACCTGAACTTTCATCAAGGGTGCTGGACACTCAAAATGCATATTCAAAGTTTTAATAACTGGATTGTAGTTAATTTTATAAACGCTCAGGAAATGCTTCTCATCGAGTTTCCCCTCTAAGATTTTTTCTTTTACGTCTTTAAGCGAGTGGTTTTTTTCAAATTCTTTCATCACAGTCAGGGCAAGTGCTCCTGATGATTTAGAAGGACATTCACCAAAGTACGAACGATACGTTACATTGTTTTGTTTAAATGTAGAGGGTACTGTGGCCAGTGCTGATGTGAGGGGAAAAATTGTAAGTATTGAAATCATCCATGCTTTCATTACAATATTATATTAAATTTTTACTTCGAGTTCAAACTCAATCCCCAGATATCTATCACTGTAAGCATTTATTACACGCACGAGATTTACAAAGTCGTCCTTTTTGGCACCACCTGTGTTTTCCATAAAGTTAGAGTGTTTTGGACTGACTTTTAAATGCCCTGAATTCAGGCCCTTAAGTCCCATATGATCAATCAATCGGCCTGCTTGAAAATAGGTCGTCGCATTTTTAAAAACACATCCACAATTTTTAGTGGCCAGTGGCTGACTTGATTTTCGGTATTCAAGATATGTTTTTATCTTTCCAGCGATCTCAGGATTGGTCCCACGATGAATGAGAGTTGCCCCTACGATCACTTCACCAGCTTTTACGAAATGATTTTTTCGATAGCTAAAAGATTTCTCGTTGATGATTTCAACACGCTCAGATCCATCAGGAGTAATTAGTGTGACATCTTTTACCAGTGGTCCAATTTCACCGAGTGCCGTTCCAGCATTCATATAAATCGCCCCACCTAATGAAGCAGGAATACCAGTGAACACTTCCCATCCTTCAAGATTAAACTTTGAGGCGTGCGAGGTCAGGTGATTTAGGCCAAGAGAGGCGGGGAGAATATATTCATTTTTTGAAGAACTAAAATAATCTTGGTGATCAAAATTAAAAACTAATTTAATAAAAATAAGTTCAGAATGATCAGGGAGAATCTGATTGGCCCCCCATCCGACTAAACGATAATCACATTTATGTTTCACAAGAATAGGAAGAATTTTTTTAACAGCTTCTTTGGTTTGAATTTCAAGCACAGTACCCGTGGCACTTAATTTAAACGTGGTATAACTTGAGAGATCAATATTCTCTTTTAAGATACAATCTGAAATTTCCGAAACTTCTTTTTTCCAGCTCATAATTCCTTAATGATTGCTCTCATTTTTTTTGAAATCGCCCCAGCACCTAAAGTAACTAATAATGTTTTGTGATTTTTATGATTAATCACTAAGTCTTTCATGAGATCTAAACTTTCAAGATAAGAGGCTTTAATACCGTTTTTGTTTATTTCTTGAACCAGTTTATCACTGCTAATCCCCTCAATACTAATCTCACTGGCAGCATAGATAGGTGTGATATACACCTCGTCAGCACAACCAAAACTCGTAATGAACTGATTCCATAATTGTTTCGTTCTTGTATACCGGTGTGGTTCAAAAACAACCACTAATTTATGATTTGGATAGACCGTACGTAAAGTCGTGAGAGTGGCCCCAATTTCTGTTGGGTGATGGCCATAATCATCAATGATTAAAAAATCATTGTGAGCATAAAGCTTCTCTAGTCTGCGTCCAACTCCCGTAAATTTTTTTAACGCTTTTTCAATGACGGTATAATCAATTCCCACTTCTCGAGAGATGGCAATGGCGGCCAAAGCATTCTTTACATTATGAAGACCTGGAATAGTAAGAGTGAGTCTAACTTTCTTGTCACCTTTCTCGTAGAGATCAAACTCAACACCGGCCGGCGATTCAACTAAGGCCGAGGCCCCATATTCAAATTCAAGAAGATTTTGAGGATGAGCATCGACTCCAAACCAGAGCATTGGTCTTTTAATTTTATGTTTCACTTTTTGCGTATTCGGATCTTGAGCGTTAAGAACAACTCGCCCATAAAATGGAACCTTATTCACAAATTCAACGAAGGCCGCTTGAATATTTTCTTCTGAGCCATAGTGATCAAGATGATCATTATCAATATTTGTCACCACCGAAAGAATGGGATTTAAGAAAAGAAAAGATCCATCAGACTCATCAGCTTCAGCGACTAAAAATTGTCCATCACCTTTTTGAGCATTCCCTCCAAGATTATGAACAATCCCTCCAATAATATGAGTGGGATCAAGTTCAGCTTCTTTGAAGATAGTGGCCACTAAACTTGTCGTCGTCGTTTTACCATGTGAGCCGGCAATAGCAATTCCGTATTTAAGACGCATCAGTTCTGCGAGCATTTCAGCACGTTTAATAATGGGAATATTTAATTCTTGAGCACGACGAATTTCAGGGTTTTTTGTATCAATAGCAGAGCTGCAAACAATAAGTGAGGCATCCTCAATATTCTCGGCCTTGTGACCAAGATAGATCGTGGCACCTTTTTCTTGAAGATGTTCAGTCACTGATGAGGATTGCAAATCGGAACCACTCACTCGGTATCCAAGATCTACTAAGACCTCAGCAATACCACTCATGCCAATTCCGCCGATACCAATAAAATGAAGTTTTAGATTTTTAGCTATTCCTAACATGATTTTCAATCTCTTTAATAATGAGGTTACAAGCTTGATTCTCACCCAATGGCGATTGAGTCAACTTTAATTCACCCTTTTGAGCTTTGCTAATAAATGATTTAGCACTTATTACACTCTCAAGATGAGTTTGTTTAGGATCAAGAACAATCACATCGAAATCTGATTCCTCTTTGAATATTTGAGCATTAAAGAACTGATGATTATCCGTGGCCTGAGGAAAAGGAAATATCAACGTTGGCTTTTTGATGATTGCTAGCTCTGAAACAGTTGAAGCCCCAGATCTCGCTATAATCACATCACACCATTCATACTCACCTTGAATATAATCAATATAACTCATAGGAACATACTTAACTGAAGCATTTACTGGAGTTGGTGTTTGTTGATCCGTGCCAATCTGATGATGAATGATAATATTTTGTATTTCACTATCTTGAATCAAATCAAAAATAACATTATTAATTTGTTTGGCCCCAAGACTTCCCCCAAAAACCAGAATTTTGAGTGGATTTGAAATCGGTGAATGACTAACAGACTGGATACTTTTTCGAGTGGGATTTCCCACTACGACAACTTTAGTTTTAAGTTTTTCTGAGAGACCTTTGGTCTTTGAAAAATGAACAAAAATCTTAGTCGAAATCCAGCCTAAGAGTTTATTTGTCAGTCCCATCACGGCATTTTGCTCAATAATATAAACAGGAACTCCAAGTAAAAATCCGGCCATAAGAGTTGGCCCGCAGACATAGCCTCCAGCTCCCACAATAACTTTTGGTCTTCTCTTTAAAAAAAGAAAAAGAATACTCATAAAACTTTTAAGGTTTAAAAGTATATTTTTAATAAGGGTCAGAGGATTACTTGTACGTAGTGGCTTTGAATCGAGGTGAATCGTTTTTTGATCTTTAAAAAGTTTATAATCAAGATGTCTTTTGCCAGTGAGATAAAGAACTTCAAAGTCTTTCTCTTTATAGGCCTCTCCAACACTCAAGGCGGCATTGATATGACCGCCAGTTCCACCAGCAACACAAACACAGAGTGGTTTATTCATAGTTAATTACCGAGTTGCGGGCTTGAGCTGTCCCATTCCACGTGATGATTTTTTAGGTTCTTCACTCTTGCCTGGAACAATTTTTAAACAAGCAAAGATCACACCAAGGGCCGCTAAATTGGCCACAATACTTGATCCACCATAACTGATGAATGGCAGGTTAAGACCTTTAGTTGGAAGAATTCCAAGAACGACACCCATATTAAGGAAGGCCTGAAGACCGATACTAAAGACAACTGTGGCCACCATGATACTTCCCACGCGCGAGCGCAGAGACATACTGATACGAAGGCCAAAATAGATAAATGAGATGAACATTAAGACCACGGCGATGACACCAACAAGTCCCAGCTCTTCTCCCACTACTGAAAAAATAAAATCGTTATAGGCCTCAGGAAGATAAAATAATTTTTCATTACTATTACCTAGTCCACTTCCAAAAACCGCACCGTTGGCAAAAGCTAAGAATGATTGAATGATTTGAAATCCTGAACCACGAGGATCTCTCCATGGATCAAGGAAAGTAAGAATACGTTTCACTCGGTAGGGAGCCGCAAACAGAATACCAACGGCCACTATAAATCCACTAAACATGGCAGAGTAAAAATACTTTCTTGGAAATGTACTTAAGAAAGCAATAAACCCAAGAATCATCGCCGAAATAAAAAATGTTCCAAAGTCTGGCTGAACCACAAAAATCGCAAGCGGATAAACAAGTCCCAAAATATAGATGAGTCTCTGCTTTGGAGTATAGTTTTGAAAATTTTCAAAATAGCGAATCGCCGCAAGCATCAGTGAGAATTTAATAAATTCCCCCGGCTGAAGATTCATAAAACCAAGATTCAACCATCTTCTTGAACCTTTCATCATCACACCGATCCCTGGAACGAGAGTCATTGTGAGAACAAAACAAACAAGAGCGTTGAGTTTATAAGCATTTCTATAAAGAAATAAAATTTTAAGTTTTGAAAAAGCGTAAGCAATCCCAACTCCTAAAGTCATATAAATAAGTTGTTTAATGAGGAAGAAATATGAACTGCCCATATTTTCTTTGGCGTACATATAACTGGCCGAGAAGACCATGATCACGCCAAAAAGGCAGAGGAAGAAGACAGTAATGAGAAAATAATTACTTAACTTCTCTAGTCCAGTATCGTTTATTTGTTTTTTTGTCATCGCTGTTACACCTAGAAATTATATTCTTCTCTAAATTGTAACGCGAAATTTAAAAAGGTGCCAGCTACCTTTCAGAATTCTGAAAGGTAGCTGGCACCTTTTGGAGATTAAAGTTGGAAGATGAGTTTTTTGTAGTAGTTCCCTTTCTCTTCGAAATCGCGGAACACATCTGATGAATCATTCCCTGGGCAAAGCACGATGCTGTCACCAGTTCTTGATTTTTGATAGGCCAGAAGAACTGACTCATCAAAAGAACCCACAAGGTAAGTTTGTGTAAAATCACCTAGAACACGGTTCATGTTTTCTTTTACCTCACCTACAAGAACGAGAACACGAACTTTATCCTGAATCACTTCAGTGTATTTTTCGTATGAGATACCTTCGATTTCTTTACCACCAGCGATCAAAATCACAGGCTCTTTATAGTCCTCTAAAGTAATTCTTAATTGTTCCATCGTTTCAGATTTTGAATCGTTATAGAATTTTACGCCGTTTTTCTCAACGACGAATTCATTACGGTGAGGAATCCCAGGGAATTTCTCAATTGTGTACTGAATCGCCTGATCAGAAACTTTAAGGGCCTTACAAGCTGTAATTGAAGCCAGAAGATTTTCACGATTGTTCTGACCAATAATTCTCATATCAGTCACTTTAAAGTCTGAATGATAATGAATATTGTTATGAATACGCTTGTCATGGAAATGAGTTCCTTGAATTTCTCCAATTACTCCCATTGTGACAAATGATTTACGTGAATACCAAAATGCTTGGGCCTTAGAATTTCTAAGAACTGAATTTGAAGCAAGCTTATCAAAGTTTGCAATCAAGAAGTTTTCAGGACCAAGTTCTCTTGCCACTTTAAGAGCAACATCTAAATATTCTACAGATGACTTAAATCTTCCTTGAAGATTTTTCTCTTCAATATTTGGATAGATCGCCATCACTGGTTTAAAATTATCAATCGTCTGAAGCTGAAGTGGTGAAACCTCAACAACGCAATAATCAATTTCATCTTGATTGGGAAGAGTGAGAAAATTAATGAATGGCTCTTCAGAAGTTCCACCCACAAAAACATTCTTCTTATCCATCTTAAGAGCGTAACCAACCATATGAGCAATCGTTGTGCGTCCATAAGATCCACAAACGGCTATAATAGGTTTTTTGCAATTAGCATAAGCAAATGCAAAGTCAGAGAAAACTTGTCTTCCGTGATCACGGGCAACTTTTAACTGTGGAAGATGAGGATCAACAGATGAGCTATAAACAATAATGTCAGCTTCAATGAAGTCTTCATCTTTATGTTCACCTAGAGTCATTGTAGGATTTGGATTGACCTTCTTAAGACGCTTAACTTGCTTGTTAAGGTCAAAGATCGGCTTGATATCAGTTACTTTAATTTCACAACCGATATGATTAAAAAGATTAATCAAAGCAAAACCTGTTTTACCAAGTCCTACAACGAGTACCTTTTTACCTTTATATTGTTCCATATTTCCTCCAAAAAAATTAACGAAGTTTAAGTGTAGCGAGTGCCAAGATTGCAAATATCAAACTGATGATCCAAAAGCGTACGATCACTTTTGTTTCAGGCCATCCCTTCAATTCATAATGATGGTGAATGGGAGCCATTTTAAAAATTCTTTTTCCACGAGTTTTAAATGAAGCCACTTGTAAAATTACTGAAAGCGCTTCGATAACAAAAATCCCACCGATTAAAACAAAAAGAAATTCGTTTTTAGTTAACACAGCAATCGTTCCCAAGGCCCCGCCAAGAGAAAGAGATCCCACATCTCCCATAAAAATTTCTGCTGGATAAGCGTTATACCATAAAAAGCCAACTCCTGCTCCAATAACTGCAGCAGCAAGAACAAGTAATTCTCCTACATCTGGAACATGGGGAATGAGAAGGTAGTTTGCAAACTCAACATGGCCTGCAAAATAAGCAAGAACACCAAGAGTGGCAGCAGAGGTAATAGTTGGGCCAATCGCTAGACCATCTAAACCATCTGTAAGATTAAGTGCGTTAGAAGATCCCACAATAACGAGAGAAGCAAAGGCCACATATCCCCAACCAAGATCTACAATTGGATCTTTCAAGAATGGTAAATAAAGTTTTGTATCGATGATATTGAACTTCACCATCACAAACGAGGCCAAGATCGCCGTCGCAAACTGCCACGCCAATTTTTGTCTCGCACTCACACCTTTTGAATTTTTTAGAAGCACTTTAAAGTAGTCATCAAGACCACCTAAAAAGAAATATGAAGCTGTGACAAAAAGAGTGAGAAGGAGAGGAAAAGAAAAAAGATTTCCACAAATCAAACAAGCTAAAAACGTACTCCCAAGAATGAAGACACCACCAAAAGTAGGGGTTCCTTTCTTCTTTTTATGAGACTCTGGGCCTTCTTCACGAATAGATTGTCCGAATTGTTTAAGTTTCATCAGAGCAATAAAGCGTTTTCCCCAAAGAAGAGAAACCACGAAGGCCACAATAAATGCGAGGAATGAACGGAAGGTAATATACCTGAAAACATTGAATAGAGGGACACTTCCGCTAAGCGGATAGAGCCAGTGATAGAGCATAAGATTCCTTCCTAAAAAAAGATAACCTTAAGTTATATCGAACAGGGACTCCAATTGTAAAGAACGACTTCCTTTTACAAAATGATAAGCATATTGAGAGAGGATTTTTGCTCTGTAAGTGGGACGAAAATCACTGCTTGTGGGAGCAGATTCAGCACCATTTCCGTAGCCTTTGATATAGTCCTTAGCAAAACGCCCGACAAAGCAGACATGTGTGAAGCCTAACTCTTTGATAAAGTGGCCAAGATCAGCATGATACGATGGGCCATTTTCACCTAATTCATTCATATCGCCCAAGACAATATATGAATCACTTGGTTTGAGATTTTTTTGCGCAAGGCTATCTTTAAATCCTTCAAGGGCGGCCTTCATTGAAGAAGGATTTGCGTTATAAGCATCCAAATAAATTTTGGCCTTCTCCACATCAATCCACTGAGAGCGATTTTTGGTAGGAACAAATTCACTGGCGGCCTTCATAATTTGAGATTTTTTTGAAGGAAAGAAATGTGAAGCAATGAAAACAGTCGTCACAAGATTCAGGAAATTATGTTTTCCTGTAATATTTGAATTTGTGGCCTTATAAGTTTTTCCATCAAATTTTAAAATGGCTCCATCTTTTAAATAAGAAACTTTCGCTTGGGCCTTGGCTGAACTTCCGTAGCGAATTGACCCTTTCGTTGAGGCAAGAGTTTTAAGGAAACTATCATCTTCATTAATAAGATAAAAACCTTTGCTACTCGTTTGATCTTTTACCGCATGATAAAGATAGGCTTCCTCATCAAAAACAGCTTTCTCATCTCCAAAAAACTCTAAATGAGTGGCACCAATATTTGTTGTAAGTCCTGCGTTTGGAGCCGCAATATCACAAAGAACTTTAATTTCACCGGGATGATTACTTCCAAGTTCTAAGATCACAAATTTTGTTAAAGGATTAATATTTAATAAAGTAAGAGGTACACCTAAATGGTTATTATTATTTTTTTCTGTTCCAACGATTTCACCAGGAAAAACTTTATTAAGAATGAAATTCAACATTTCTTTATGAGTTGTTTTTCCATTTGACCCAGAAATTCCAAATAAAACATGGGCCGGGTTTTGTGACTGCCAATCCGTGGCATGATAATGTGTGATCTCTTGCAAAAAATCCACACTATCACTGACTTTGATAAATTGAACGGCCGGATATGCTTCTGATAATTGGTCCGCTTTTTTATTATTCTCAGAACTATCTTGATAAATAATCAGTTCACACCCAAGATCCAAGAGTGGATTAATCAAATCTAAAACATTAACCTTCGCTCCAGGAATGGCCACAAATGCACCAGGGTATTTAAAGGCCCTTGTATCTGTGTAAAAATTTAACATTTTCCCTGAAGAGAAATGGAAATCATGGCTCATGACAGAGGGACACAATTCAATATTTTCTAATAAAATCATAACTACGCTCTATTTAAAAATTGTTCTACTTCTTGAATATCTGAATAAGGATGTTTTACACCATTGATAAGAATATAATCCTCGTGACCTTTGCCTGCTAAGAGAAGAACTTCATTTTCTCCTAATTCAAGAAATGCCTTTCGAACTGCCATAGGACGTTCAGTGACTCGCTCAAAATTCTTTGATTTTAAACCTGTAATCACATCATCAATAATTTGATCCGGATTCTCACTTCTAGGGTTATCAGAAGTCACATAAATATAATCAGCAAATTTTTCTACTGTTTGTGCCATGAGTGGACGTTTTTTTCTGTCACGATCTCCACCACACCCAAAAATGACTTTCAGTTTATGAGAGGGAAATGAGTCCTTAATACCTTGGCAAATATTTTCCAAAGCATCAGGTGTATGAGCAAAATCCACAACAATATAATTTGATTTATAAGGCTGAATATAAAAACGACCATCAGGAGGGATCAGTCCCTCAAAATTCCAGCAATGCTCACCATATAAATCTTCAATGGCACCAATAGCAATCTCTAGATTTTGACGATTAAACTTTGTTGAAAAAAATAATGGTAAAGACGTGTTGATTTTTTTAGCTTTTTTAGTCGACTCATATCTTTTATGGAGTTTTCCAAAAAGCTCTTCTTGTTCAGCAGGAATATAAAGAGCCGCATGAGGCTTGAGGTACTTAAGAAGCAAACACTTTGCTTCAAAATACTCCTCCATCGTCTGGTGATAATCCAGATGATCTTGCGAAAAACTGGGCCAGGCAGCCACAGAAAACTCTAGACCAAAAATTCGTTTTTGTGAGAGAGCATGTGAGCTCACTTCCATCACGCAGAAATCTTTATTGGCAGCATAAGCATGAATATATTTTCTTGTATCAATTAACGAAGGAGAAGTAAGACCAAAATCATCCAAGGTTTTTCCATTTTCACGGACACCAAGAGTTCCAATGCTTAATCCCTTTTTCCCACACTGCTCACCTAATTGAAGAATGAAATCAGTCGTTGTCGTCTTGCCATTTGTTCCAGTGACCGCAATGAGCTTGAGCTCTTTTGGAATCGGATAAAAGAAATCTAGAAGCTTCACTTGAAGTGATGGCCATTTATCTTCTTCAATCACTACCGAATTTAATGGCAGCTTTTTAGCAGGCAAGCGATTTAAAATGAGAAGCCCATAGTGAGTGAATTGAATTCTCTGCCAAAAGAGAGCTTCAGTTTTTTCATCACCATTAAGCTTATAAAATAAAACAGTATGCTCAGTTGAGGATTGAGTTTTCCAATTCAAATCAGAAAACTCCTCCTTTGATGTATTTAACTCATCAATAGCAATACCTAGGATTGTTGCGAGGGTCAGTTTACTCAGCATAAGAAGGAGCTTCGAAATAGAGCTTCACAGTAAGCTCTGAATTAAGAGTTGTTCCAGGTTCAATAGATTGTTTTTGGACAACTCCAAAACCATACATCTCTACTTTTAGCTGACGTTTCTCTGCTAATTCAAGTGCCGAAGACTTATCCATGCCTAAGAAGCTTGGTGTCTCAGTGGCCGAGAATTTTGCACGAGAAGACATCTGAACAGAAACTTCATCCAGATTTTTTTGATTAGATTTTTCATTATAGATAGCAAATTGAGCGAAATCTTTCTTTTTGTAAAGAATGTACTGAGTGATTTTTCTAAAAATCGGTGCAGCTACTGCCCCACCATAATAACCATTTTTTGTAGGAGCTTCGACATAGGCCATCACCACAAATCTGCGACTCACATTAACAGGAAAACCCACAAAGCTTGAAATATAGCCCTCGTATCCACCCTTAGGTGAGACACGTTGAGCCGTTCCTGTTTTTCCAGCGATTTCATAATGAGGAATGATGGCATTTCCGCCCGTTCCTTCATGAACTGCTCCTACGAGCATTTTTGAAACTGCACTCGCTGTTTTAGCTGAAATAATTCTATTCTCTTCTTTAATCTGAGAAACATCTGTCTTTAAAAGTGTTGGCTTAACAAGATAACCACCATTGGCAATCGCTGCGTATGAACGCATGATCTGCATTGCTGTTGTCGCAATCCCTTGTCCAAAACTGATATTACTTAGAGTCAAAGGCTTCACTTTACTTTTTTCATTATAAGAAAAAATCCCTTTTGATTCCCCTCTTACTTCAAGACCAGTCTTTTCTCCGAAATGGAATTTTTTCAAAGTTTCATAGAACTTAGGAAATTTAACTGCAAAAGCGACTTTTGTAGTTCCTACGTTAGATGAAAACTTTAGGATTTCACCTAGAGTTAGCCATTCAAATTTTTCATGAGTTTCTGCTTCAGAAATCCAGTGATTCTGAACTTTCATTTTTCCGTATTCACAAAAAAATCGAGTTTCAGGATTGGCCACTTTATGTTCAAGAGCTGAAACAACAGTCATCGCTTTAAAAATTGAACCCGGTTCAAAGGGATCAGTCACAAAGGCGAGCTTTCTTGATTCTGATGATGATTTAGAAATATCATTGGGGTCATAACTTGGATAATTGGCGATGGCCAAAATTTCTCCAGTCTCAACATCCATCACACCTGCTCCACCACGTAGAGCTTGATGGTGATCAACTGTCTCTTTTAAATAACTCTCAAGGGCACCTTGAATATCTTTATCTACCGCCAGCGTAATATCATCCACTTTTAAATTTGAAGCTTGTGTTTCATATTTAACAGGGCGACCTTTGGCATCGTGAAGATATTTTGAAACCTGAGGTTCACCTTGAAGCTCTTTATTTAAACTAAACTCCACTCCGGCCAGACCAGTATTATCCATTCCCACAAATCCTAAAGATTGGGCCATGAGTTCATGATTTGGATAAATTCGCTGAGAGTGTGATTCAACAAAAACATTTTCTAGTTTTTTAATTCGACGAAGTTGCTCTTCATCCAATTTAATTTTGCGAGCAAGCCACGTGTACTTATTTCTTTTCGCAACGGTTGCCTTTAACTTGTTGTATCCAAGCTCAGGCACAAGCTGAGAGAGTGCTTTCAATTCATTATAATAGTTTTGATTTTTATTCTTCGGAATTGTGAAGACATTATAAACGTGAGTATTAATCGCTAATGGATTTCCATTGCGATCAACAATATTACCTCTATTAGGGTATTCTTTTACTTCGCGAACAAACTGACTTTTAGCATAGGCCAGTAGTTTAGTTTTGTTTACGACCTGAATATAGAAGGCCTTACTCAAAACTAGAGTAAATAAGAAGCAGAAAATAAAGAAACTAATTACAATACGATTTTTCACTATTCACCATTATAGAATGATTAAAGATCATCAAGGAATAAAAATAATCTGTGATGGGCCTGGTTCTTTCAAATCATAAGTTACAGCAAACTCACGAAGCTTCTGAACAGACATCTCGCGGGCCCTTTGAGCACGGAGTTCTTTATTATGAATAACTGCACGGTCAATTTCACTATTCAGCTTATTTGAAGCATAAGCTTGTTCAATCCCTTTCATACGAAAGGCAACAAAGAGAACTGCAAGAATAGTGAAGCTTAAAGTAAATGGAAGTGCTTGTGGATTAAATAAAAAGTGGAGCAGGCGATTGTTAAATTCAAGGCTTTTGCCTTTTTTTCTTAGTGCCATCAACCCTCCATGGTTGGTCCTCTCTGAAGCAGCCTTAGTTTGGCGCTTCGTGAACGAGAGTTCTCTGCTAATTCTTCTTCAGAAGCCGTCATTGGTCTCTTAGTTAAAATTTTAACAGGAATTTCGTGAATCTCCATCAGTTCTTTAAAAGTTTTTTTAGCAATACGATCTTCTAAGGAATGAAAACTGATAACGGCCACCACTCCACCGGGTGCGAGGAGAGGCAACAATTTTGGTAAGGTATTCTCCATCACTCTTAATTCGTCATTCACGGCGATTCTTAGGGCCTGAAATGTACGAGTCGCAGGATGAATACCCTTGTGACGATTTTGTGGAGGATAGGCCAAGAAACAAATTTCTTCGATCTGCCCAGTGGTTTCAATCTTCACTTTTGAGCGAAGTTCACAAATTCTCGAGGCAATTTTTCGAGAAAGTCGCTCTTCACCATAGGTAAAAATGATATTAGCAATCTCTTCCTCATCAAGAGTATTAAGAAGATCCGCTGCTGTCGCAATTGAATCATCCCCATAATTCATCCGCATATCTAAAGGAGCATCGGCCCTAAAACTAAAACCGCGATCCATTTTATCAAATTGGTGAGAAGAAACTCCAAGGTCCAAAAGAATCCCAGCAAATTTTCCTTCCATTTTATTATCAGCACACCACTGCGGGAATTCGTTAAAATTCATCGCGAGTAGATTGACTTTATTCTGGAGGTTTTTACTCTGGATATTGGCATGACCGTTTTTTAAAGCATCAGGATCTTGGTCGGTTGAATAAATCGTAGAACCACTTATCCGGTCCGACAGAGCAAAAGTATGTCCACCAGCACCAAAGGTAAGATCTGCAAAAAGAAGAGAGCCTGAGTCCTTAGAGCCAAGCTCCATAGCATCCAAACATTCTTTGAGCATAACTGAGTAGTGAGATAAATATTCTGACATTATTTTAAAACAACTTCTAAGATTGCCTTATGGTGCTCTGTTAAAAGTTTTGGGTCTGTCATCACAGCATATTTATTTTCAGCTTCAAATTTAATTGGATTTTTCACCAAATCAGGAATGGCCTTTACAATAAAACGTTGAACTGAAACATAATTTGATTTCATGACGTCCATAATTTCTTGAACTGTACAATGCTCTTCTTTCCAACAGTCGTAATCAGTCACCATCGCCACAGTTGAGTAGGCCATACCTGCCTCTTTGGCAAGATAGGCTTCTGGGACGTTAGTCATACCGATGACTGAAGCACCGAAACTTCTATAGATTTGAGACTCAGCTTTTGTTGAGAACTGAGGGCCTTCAATACAAACATAAGTCCCACCTAGGTGAGTTGTAATGTCTGCCTCTTTACAGTGTTTATAAAGACGTTCTTGAAGTGATTTTTCAACAGGATTAGCAGTTGAAACATGTCCAACCATTCCTTCATCAAAAAATGTTCTTTTACGTTGTCCCTTAGTCCAATCAATAAATTGGTCTACAACAACAAAATTCTTAGGAGCATATTGCTCTTGAAGAGACCCCACTGCAGAGATACTTAAAATTGTATCGGCACCAAGTTTTTTAAGAGCAAAAATATTTGCACGGTAATTAACTTCAGTAGGAGTAAAGTGATGGCCATGTCCATGACGAGGAAGGAAATAAAATTCATTTCCATCAACTTCACAAATCATAATCTCTGCACTTGGATTTCCAAAAGGAGTTTCAACCTTGATGCTTTCTTTTACTTTGATCGCATCAAGTTTATAAATTCCACTTCCACCAATAACCGCAACTTTAATCTTGCTCATAAAATTTTTCTCTTTCTATTAACGAACAAACATTCCTGTTAAATCTACTGTTTTTGCAAGTGACTTAGACTGACGTCCAAAAAAGTTACTTGTTTCTTCTTTTTCTGTTTCTTCTTTGCAAAGAATACACATTTCAGCTGTTGGACGCGCCAGAAGACGTTCAAAACGAATTGGACCTGCACACTCTTGGCAAAGACCGTATTCTTCTTTTTCGAACTTCTTAAGGGCCTTATCAATTTTCTTAGCATAAATAACTTCGCGGTTACGGAAACGAAGCTGATGAGATGATTCATAATCATTCATCGCTGCATCTACTTCATCAGCGTTGTCTTTATTTGCTAGCCCAAGGTCATCAATTTCGCTCATCGTGAATACAAGACCTTTCTTTTCTTCAAGCAATTTAGCTTTAAGAATATCAAGTTGATTCGATGTTAGCGCCTTAACTTCAAGAGATGACATAACAATAGCTCCTTTAAGGTTTATTCAAGTCCACCTTTAATATTTAACAGAACAGCTTTCGAAATTTGTTTTAACGTTTCAAACACACCTGCACCATTTGTGGCCACGGCCTCAAAGGCAGTATGTTTTTTCTTATTCAATTGGTACTGAAGATCTTCCGTCGGAACGATATTGGGAAGATCACGCTTATTCCACTGCATAACCAGAGGAATTTTTGAAAGATCATAACCTTGATCTAATAAATTTTTCTCAAGTCCTAAAAGACTTTCGATATTGGCTTCCATTCTTTCAACCTGAGAATCTGCAACAAAAACAATTCCATCCACACCACGAAGGATAAGCTTTCTTGAAGCTTCATAAAAAACTTGGCCTGGAACTGTATAAAGATGAAAACGAGTTTTAAAACCACGAATCTCACCTAAATCTAAAGGAAGAAAATCAAAGAAGAGTGTTCTTTCATTTTCAGTATTAAGGGTAATCATTTGCCCCTTATTACCTGCATTTGTTTTTTGATAGATATACTGAATATTAGTCGTCTTCCCACCAAGGCCAGGCCCGTAGTAAACGATCTTACAGTTAATTTCTTTCGTGTGATAATTCACAAATGACATACTAATTTCCACCCAATGAGAAAAGACGATCTATCTCTTCATCACTGATATAATCAAACAAATAACCCGCTCGAGTTGTAGTCACCTTAGGTGCTACTTTTTTTGTTGTTTTAATAGTTAATAACTTTTTCTCTAATTCATCTTGCAATTGAATCACTTGTCTTTTGAGAAGAGCAGGATTCAAGCACTCATGATAAATTGCACCTAAAAAATAAGCTGTTCCTTTGTAGTTCACCGGAACAATCATCACCCCTTGAGATGATGTATCAAAACCAAGTCTAAACTCCATTGGCCCAGTCTTCGCATCGATCATATTCATCAATGCTTCAGCTGCTTGCCATAACCCACCTGATAAAGCTCCCACTGCTTGAGTAGAGTTATCATGGCCAGAATCATAAATTGAAATTCCATCATTACGGACGAAAAATAAACGGGCCTTAAGCACCGATTCTTTTTTCTGAATAAGAGGACGAATCACTTCTATCATTCTAAAACTTTTTCCTATTCTCTAATGCTTTCGTAATGGTCATCGAGTCGAGATACTCTAGGCTTCCCCCCATGGGCACACCAAAACCAATTCTTTCAACTCGAACACTCTCATCAATTAAACTTCTGATGTAAGCGCAAGTTGCGTCTCCTTCAACCGATGGATTCACTGCTAAAATAATTTCAGCAATTTCTCTTCGTTTGATTCTCTCTTCAAGATCATTCAACCTAAGTTCATCAGGCCCAACACCAAGAAGCGGATTCAGAACCCCACCAAGGATGTGGTAGAGGCCTTTAAACTGACCTGAGCGTTCTATTGCCATCAAGTCAGAAACACTCTCAACCACACAAAGTGATCGTTCTGTTTGTCTATTTTCCGATGAGCATATATCGCAGATATTATCGTTACAGAAAACACCGCATTCCTTACAAAAACTTAAATCTTGTAAGTGAATTAATGCTTCTCCAACTTGCTGCAATTCAGATCCTCGCCAGCGCGTCATAGATAAAACCATTCTGAACGCTGTCTTCTCTCCTACACCAGGGAGTTTTGTCAAGGCCTCAACTGCATTTTTGATGATATCTGGAAGTTGCATTTTGCCTCTTAAAAAAGACCTGGAATGTTAAGTCCACCAGTTACCTTTGACATAGCTTGAGAAACCATATCTTGTGACTGTTTCATTGCTTGATTTACTGCAGTGAAAACTAATTCTTCAAGTGTCGCAACATCTTCTGGATCAACACATTCTTTGTTTATAGAAACACTAAGAAGTTCTTGTTTACCATTTACTTTTACTTTAACCATTCCGCCGCCTGCAGAAGCTTCCACTTCTCTATCACCAAGTTCATTCTGAAGCATGGCCATTTTCGCCTGCATTTGTTGAGCTTGTTTCATAAGGTTACCGATGTTTGACATAAAATTCTCCTTAGTCTTTTAAAACTATCTTATCAATTTTTGCGTTAAATATTTTCTCAGCTTCTTTTACAAATGGATCATTAAATATTTTCTCACGACGCCCCTCAATGACTGAAGCTCTTTGCTCATCATCAAGCTCTACCTTCGATCTAAAATTAGAGGCTTCTTTTTCCTCATCATTTAAAACAATAAAACGAAAATTAAATTCATCTTCTTTTAGATTAAAATACTGAAGACCAACTTGCTTTAAACGTCCGTAAATTTCTTTTTCTTCTAAGAACTCTTTAAAAACTGATGCTTCTTCAGAAAAAGCCACTTTTAGCTCCAGTGGTTTTTGTCCGATTGATTCTTCTTCTAAAATATTTCCATGCTCTAGGTTCGTTGCCGTTGAAGGAGAGGTTTCACGAAGAAAATTTAAAAAACCAATCCATGTTTTTGGACCTACAGGAACTAAGAGAGCTTTCTTTTCAATTTTTGCCACAACAGGCTCAGGAGTTAATTCAACTTCCGGTATGACGTCTTCAATGACTTCTGGAATTTTAATACTCTTCGTTTCTTCAACTACTGATGTATTTTTTTTTTGTGAAGCCGAAGCTTCCGTTTGAGGGATATCTGAGAGTTTTAAGTCATCACCGACCAGAATTGTTCGTCTTAAAGTCAGTTTTTGCAAACATACCAGAATCACTTTTTCAGGATTCATTGATGTTTGGGCCCATCCCAAATCTTTGACTAGAGTTTCATAAACCCACAGAATTTCTGAGAGTGTTATTTCTTTCAACGATTCTTCAGTGACAATATTTTGTTCGAATAAAAAGTTTCTCGAATCAATATTCTGGATAGTTTGAAATAAGTGCTCAAGAACTTGATCAGTTAATTTTTTGATATCAACATTTTCTTCAAGAATTTGTTTATACAAAGCACTGACCTGCTTCACATCACCCATCAGTATTGAGCTTACAAGATCTCTCACGGCCGAGATTCTTGCTAAACCAAGGGCAAGCGTGAATGAATCATCAGTGACTTTGTTATTTTCAGAAAGACCCAAGATTTGATCAAAAAGCGAAAGAGTATCTCGCACAGATCCCGCACCAAGTTCGGCCAATTTTTGAATGAGCCAAGGTGATTGAAAGCTAATGCCTTCTTCACGTGCGATGAAATTAATATGATTCACTAAAATATCAGCAGGAACGTTTTTAAAATCATAACGCTGACAACGTGAAATCACAGTTCCTAAAAGCTTATGTGGGTCAGTTGTTGCAAGAATAAAAATAACGTGAGCAGGTGGCTCTTCAAGTGTTTTTAAAAGGGCATTAAAAGCCGACACTGAGAGCATATGAACTTCATCGACAACATAAATTTTGTACTGACCTTTGGCCGGCAAATAATTTACGTTTTCAATCAACGCACGAACATCATCAACAGAGTTATTCGAAGCTCCATCAATTTCAATATAATCAAGTGAGTTACCGATATCTACATCTTTGCAGTTTTGACAAACTAAGCATGGATTAAAATCTGGTTTAGGATTTTCACAACGAATGGCCTTTGAGAAAAGGCGTGCGATAGATGTTTTTCCAACTCCGCGTGTTCCAGTGAACAGATAAGCGTGAGCTAATTTCTTTAACTTAATAGAATTCTGCAGAGCTCGTGTGACATGTATTTGTCCCACGACATCTTCAAACTGCTTAGGCCGCCATTTACGAGCGAGTACCTGATAGGCCATATCTCTCCAGTAACAAATTGGTTAACTGAGCGGAAAATAGGGGACTCCCCTCAGGAAGTCATGTCGCAAACGCTAAGATTAAGAGTGAAAACGATAAATGTAAGAAGATTTAAGAAAGAGCTAAACAAGGGGTGTTTTCAGAGAGAAATAGTAGCAGTCTGGAGTTAGACACAACGACCACACTACTACCGTTGCTCCGTTCCCGGCCTGGCGGGGTTTGTAGGAAAATCGCTCGCCTAATCCAGACTACCGTCAAGCATCCTAATAGGAACTCAAAGCAAAGTCAAAGCCACCTCAGCAAAAATCCATGAAAGTATTACAAACCACAAAGCTATTCTTGCCACGCGCCACGAAGTTCAATATAAGCGCTTTATATTTAATTTTGTGAGGATATTTTAATGAAGTTAGGGCGTGTCCTCATTTGCCAACCTTCATCCATATGAGGGAGCATGCAATAA
>DZBG01000120.1 GCA_022729855.1 Bdellovibrio sp. | reverse complement strand
AATCAGCAACTTAAATGTGGAGTTGCACTAGGAAAAATTTTTCGGGAAATAAAAACAAGGTCAGAAGAGACAATATTCTGTGCCGTTTCTAGACTTTGGGTATTAATCTCAAGTGTACAGTTTCCCCAGTTACGATCAATCATAATATTAAAATCAGTGCATGCGCCGTTTAGAAGTTCGCACTCAATAAGTTCTTCACCTTTAAAATAAATAGGGGCTAGTTTTTTATCAAGATTCAAACTTCGATCTTTAAATTGAAGCTTCATTCCTTCGCCTTCAAGTAAGACGAGTGTTCTGTCGATTTTTTCATAAACAGAAAAAGGGCCAGATTGAGAAACTGTTGCCATGGAAATTCTAAAAACAAAATCCTGAGGATTAGTTGGGTGTGGTATTTTATAAAGCTCGCAGGTTTCTCCCCCTCCATTTTTCCAAGGGACAATCTTGCTCGTTAAATCTGAAATAATAATAACCATGTTTCATTAACCTGTTTGTATTTGAGAATCTTACCTTATAAACTAATCTCATGAAAACAATTGGTGTCGTTGAAGGTTTCTTTGGCCCAGCATGGCCAGATGATGACCGTAAATCTTATGCAAAGTTTCTCTCTGAGTGTGGGGCAAACTTTTATATCTATGCTCCTAAGCAAGACCCTCATCTTCGCAAGGGATGGCGAGAGCATTGGGACATTGATTATATTAAAAAGCTTGAAGGACTAAGTGAGCACTTTTCAGCTCATCAGATTCAGTTTGGGGTAGGACTTAGTCCTTTTGGATTAGGGAAAATATTCTCAACTCAGGATAAAGAACTTCTCCAAGAGAAGTTAGAAATTTTAAATCAGATTGGCATCACGATGCTTGGTCTTTTTTTTGATGATATGCCTAGTGATGATGATTTGGCAGAAACTCAACTTGCGGCTTTAGAACTAGTTCAAAAAAGTTTTCATCATAAAATTATTTTTTGCCCTACCTATTACACTTTTGATCCCATCTTAGAAAAAGTTTTTGGTAAAAAACCTGAAGGTTATCTTGAAACCATTGCCGCCCAAGTGCCACAGGATGTTTCTCTCGCTTGGACGGGGCCCAAGGTTATCTCGCCAGTTATTGATAAAGAGCATCTTCTTGAAGTGACAAAACTTCTCAAACGTAAGCCATTTATTTGGGAAAATCTTTTTGCTAATGATGGCCCTCGGAATTGCAAATTTCTTAAACTGAGATCTTTTAGCGGACGGGATCATAATAGTTTTATTCAGACTCAGGCGTTCGGTCTTAATATGATGAATCAGCCAGAATTATCTAAATATGTTTTTCTTGCTTCTAAGTATGTTTTAGATGGGGAGTTGAATGCAGAGGATGCATTTGAAAAATCATTAGCAGAACTCTGCTCTCCTGAGCTGAAAGAATTTATTCTTCTTCATGATGAAGAATTTTTGGAACTAGGCCTTGATCATATTTCTGATGAGCAAAAACAAATATATATCAATGAACTTAGTACGATGAAAGATAGAGGGGCCCTGGAAATCACCCAATGGCTTCAGGGCCTTTATCTTGTAGGGAGTGAATGTTTAACTGATTAGCGAACGTTGCTAATTGAATTTTTTGCCGTTTCATGTTTCGTTTTTAAAACGGCGTAAGTGACAACTGCCGCCACAATAAAGACACTAAGACTTACCACTGTTGCAGCTCCACTCCAGTTCGCTCCTTGAGCTTGAGAATCTTTTCTCACTGATTGAACCATTTCTAAAACTTGATTTTCAGAGAGCATATTAGAATTCACAAGATTGAACAGATCAGTAAGGGATTTTGCAACTTGACCATTTTTAACTTGAGATAGAGTAAAGTTCATTAGTTCGGCATTAGTAAGACCTGCTTCTTGAAGTTCAGCAATTCTATCTACAAATAAGTCTGTTTGAGCTTTGTGAAAAGCTTCATCTTTTTGATCCCATTCAACACTAAGTGCGTAGTCTAAATCGTTAAAGGCTTCTTTAAGATTATTATTTGTAGCTGCCATCGCTTGAGTCGAGAGAAGAACCATAGCGAGGACGAGAGTCATAAAAGATTTCATTGGGGATCCCTTTCTGATTTTTTGTAATCAGTGGGAAATAACATATTGAAGGTCAAATCTGACCTTTATTTTGTCTTTAGGTAATTTATTTACGATTTGACTCTGGCGGTAAGACCTTTTAGGAAGTTACGTAAGAACTGATCCCCACAAGGTCTGAAATTTCTATGATCTTCTTTTCTAAAAAAAGAGCCCAGTTCAGTCGTTGTGACCTTAAATCCTGCCTCATTGAGAATCGTGGCGATATCGTCGTCTTTGAGTTCAAAGGCGACACGGAGTTTTTTTAAAATAGTATTATTTGAAACAAATTCTTCCGTTGCAAGGGGTGGGCGTGACTCATCTTTCCCACGTTTAAAATAGATTAGCCCATTTAAAAAATGAGACATCACAATATCCGGACAAGGGATAAATCCCACATCATCTTCTTTTTTTACAAAGGCTTCAATTTCTGATTGGAGAAGACTGAGACCATCAAGCTTGATGATTTGGATAAGCTTGTTATCGTTAATCTCAAGCATATAGCGAATACTTCTTATTACATCATTGTGAATCATAGAGGTCTTTTAATTGATTAATTTAGTTTAGGCAAGGTCATCTTGCTAATGAGATTGTCTCTAAGTAAGGTTTAATGGTCAATTGAGAGGAAAAATATGAATAAACTAATGATCTTGATCCCATTTTTCATCAGCTTGCAAGTTTGTGCGGCAGAGAAAGTCTATACTTCTGAAAATCAAAAATTCAAATACGAAAACCTCGTTCAGAAAGAGGATGTGATTTGGGGCTTTGATTTTTTTAAAGATGGCCGAATTATTTTCACCGAAAGACTAGGGAAGCTATTTATCTATAATCCGAAGACAAAATTGAGTCAGGAGATTAGTGGAGTTCCTGTGGTTCATGCTCAAGGGCAAGGCGGACTACTTGATGTGAGAGTTCATCCCAAAACTGAGATGATCTATATTACTTATTCAAAACCTATGGGAAAAAAATTGGCCACTACAGCTCTGGCGGTAGGAAAGCTTGATGGAAATAAACTCGTTACTGTTAAAGATATTTTTGTGGGTGAGAAAAGTGGTGATATTGATGCGCATTTTGGTTCACGCCTAGTCTTTGATGGTAAAGGGCATATTTTTGTCAGTATGGGAGATAGATATGAGAGAGATCGTGCTCAAGATCTCAGTGTTCATCAAGGCAAAATTATGCGAATTAACGAAGACGGGACTACTCCTAAGGATAATCCTTTTGTTAATAACAAGAAGGCCAAAGGAGAGATTTGGAGCTATGGGCATAGGAATCCCCAAGGCTTGGTTATTGATCCTAAAACTAATGATCTTTGGGAAGCTGAATTTGGACCGATGGGTGGTGATGAAATTAATTTGATCCACGCTGGTAAAAACTATGGATGGCCAGTGGTCACTTATGGACGCGAATATGATGGCCCTAAAATTGGGGAAGGTTTTGAGAAAAAGGGAATGGAGTCACCAGTGATTTATTGGGTTCCTTCTATTTCTCCCTCAGCGATTGATGTTTATTATGGTGAGGCTTTTCCTGCCTGGAAAGGAAATATCTTTTTAGCAGCATTGGGATCAACTCACATACACAGATTGGTCATGAAAGAGACAAAGGTTTTAAAACAAGAGGAATTGATCACAGATCTCAATTTCAGAGTAAGAAATATTCGAGCGGGAAAAGACGGTTACCTCTATCTTTCAACTGATGAAGGTAAAATAGGACGACTAGTTCCCGTGAAGTAAACTTGGTCTGGCAATATTCGCCTTAATAAGAGCGTCGTTACCACGAGTTAAAATATCTGTTTGAAGTGCTTTTTCAAAACGCACATCAATTACGTAACATTTTACGCGAATTTGCATCGCTGGACGTTCAGCAAAATTAACTTCGCTAAATACAAGTGTGACTGGTTTTTTTAGAAAAACAAAACGGCTGGTTGTGGCCGTCTCGTAAAGAATTGAACGAGCTTTTTTCAAATCGCTATCAAGGGCGAGATGAAAATTGATTTCAATCATCATATCAAGTGCTCCGAAGTTTCCGGAAGCAACAGCGTCTGTAATAAATTTACTATTTGGAATAGTTACAACAGAATCATCAAGAGTTACTAAACGGACAGCACGAAGGCCAATCACACTTATTTCCCCATAAATTCCATCAAATGTAACTCTATCGCCCACTTGGAAGGGACGATCGAAAAGAAGAATTACTCCCGCTACAACTGAAGCAATAAGGTCTTTAAGAGAAAGACCAAGGGCAACCGCAAGTGTTCCACTCACTGCAAGGATTAATTCTTTTGGTGGTTGCATGACTCCATAAAATAAATATCCTCCACCGAGGATATAAATAATAAAAGAAACAGTCGTAATGATTTGGGCAATAAGAAGTCGTCTTGATGGAATCTTGCGATGAAGACTTTCACCAATTGATCCAACAAATTTTACAGCGAAGGCGAGGATAATAAATCCAAATACCAACAGCGTAATTTTGCTGAAACTTATGACATCTATGAGACTTGTGACATTACCTAAATCTTGATCATTCATATAAAAAGTTTTTACCTATTAAATAGTAGTCAATTACGTATTGGGCCATTGAAGGAATTCTTATTTTTCCGTCAGTATCAGTCCAAACGAGTTCTTTATCTTCAGCTTCCTTTAGACATTTTCTAATAACTGTTCTCTCAATACCAGTGATTAATCTTAGCTCGTCAAAATTTAAACTTTCGTGTCTTGCAATCGCAGCAAGTAAAAAGAGAGAATCATCACTCATTGTGGCCACTAGGCCAGAATTAACAAAAGATGGTACCCCAATATGAATATCGCCTGTTGTTTCACAAGAAAGAGCTGACACCCAAAGCATTAGTGCCGATCTTGGATTACCTCGTGATTGACCCCAAAGGAGCCTGAAAAATTGTGCTTCTGCTTGTTGGCCTAAACTATCTCCAGCACCATAGGCCTTAATAGATTCATCAAAAGTTCGTTTGTAATTTGTTAAATTATGGCGCTGAAGAATAAGACTTTGAATCTCATAATCCCTCCAAGAGGTTAAACTGAGAACTTTTCCGTAAAAGTGCTCGTTACCAAGGACACCTTTAAGATAAAACCAAGATCTTGAATTAATTGTTAAACACCAAAAAGTATTTTTAGTTTTTAGACTAATGATTTCTAGAAGTGTTTTATAGGCATTAAAACCATCAATCACACTGAGAAAAAAGTTTTGAACATCATCAATAAAGAAAATATTTTTTTGAGTGGCTGTTTTGTCATACTCAATAAAATCTCTTATTGATAAAATAGGCCTTTCAGTCAGATCAGAGAGCCACTGGTAAAAAGCTTCTTCTCCTAAGATGCGTCCCGGAACTTTATTTGTTTTAGCCGGATGAACCTTTGTTGTATTTTGATAAATAGCATTGAGAGAAGTGGTTTTCCCCATCCCGCGATTTCCAACAATAATAACAAGGTCATCTTTTGTTTTTTGTGAAGTCCAATCAGTGATAATATCATTCACTTGTGAAACGACTGAGTTGTCTCTTGAGACATAAATCTCTTGATCAGCAGGAAGATAATAATCAAAAGCAGCTAAATAATCAGAAGGGACAGGACTATTCTCTTTATCATCTTTCTCAATTCTTTCTAGCTTCTTTTTTAAAACCTCTGACAGAATTTTTTTTACGAGATCCAATCTAATTAAATATGAAGCGACAAATTTAAAGGCATCATAAACGACAACTGCACAGAACAAGAAAGGCTGGATAAAAAAACCAGTTTTCCTTCCCTGCATGCTCTCGAGACGAGGGCGAAGTTTGGGGAAATGATAAAAGAATGAATGAAAAATTTCATATTGCCATTTGTTAGCCTCGAGGAAGAGGAAAACAATATTAATGACAACGATGAAATTCGAAAATAAATGATAAGCAAGTGCTCTATGAACTGTATCTTCTGTGATGTGAAGTAATAAGTATTCAGTAAAGAGGAGTCTTGAAATTCGAGCCGCAGTTTTTTCAATTTCATGTTTTTGTTGTCTGACTTTATCAATTGAGTCAGTTGCAAAGAGTAATTCAAGTCCTATACCAAAAAGTAATCTAAAACATCGATAGAAATAATAAATTTGAGCGTAATAAAGTAATTTAGAAATTTCACTGAGGTCGGTGTTTTGAATGATTTTTCCTGCAATACCAATTCCCAAAATCATTCCCACAAGTGGAACGAAGGGAGTTAGTCTTGCAATCCATACCGCCAAATTAGTTCTTCTGCGATAATCGAGAATCGATTTTGAGAGTAAATCTTTTCGAATTGATTCAAGTTTGTAAGAAGTCCAACGTAAGCCTCTCGATAAAAAAACAGGTATAATAAGTAGAAAAAATAAGAAAAAAACCTGCTGGCCCAAATCAATCCACCCATCGACGCCGGAACTCACTTTTGATTTTATCTCGAGCCATTTTGCAAGCCCCGCTGCCACTAAACGTAAGGGAACGACTCTGATTTCTTTAATAATGCTTTGAATATTTTTTTCATTGATCCCACGAGGACGATCACAATTCACTTGATCGCAATAACTAAGAAGAGAAGAGCGTAGAGCGCCAGCATCTCTTAAAAGACGAAAGTTTTGAGCTTTAAGAGTGTTAAGAATTTTTATACGAGCATTGATAAGATTGTTTTGTCTTGCTCGCGCTTTTTTATAGAGATTGGAATACTTTATATAAAGATCTTTTTTGGTGTCTGTTGCATCCAAACTTAGAACGATTTTTGAAGGCAGCGTGAGTGAGGACTTGATTTCAATTCCAGAGAAAAGCTGGAAAATACTATCAACGGCCAACTCCCAGTCATTACTTGCAATATAATAGTTCTTTTCTACTATTTCTTTTGTGTGATCCGAGTGCTCATTTGTGACATTAATCAAATCTTCTTGAAGTTTATCTAAATTCTCTTTTTTGATACGAAAATTTTCTAAGAAACTTATATGTTCAGTTTCAATGTCTATGATGAATTTTTCAATAGAAGATCTTGCGACCAAAATATCTTCAGATTTATCCTCATCTTTTTTTGAAGAAGCTTCTTCTGATTTAATAAGTTCAGCATTGGCATCTTTAAGGGCTGATTGACTCTCTGATAATTGGCCATTGAGGTCAAGACTACTCGTTTGGTTGAGTCGTTGATTCTCATAAGAGGCGATGAGAAAAGCCCTCTCTTCTGAACTCATTTCCAAGGCTTTTATCTTTTGCCCATTTAATTGAACTTGTAAACCCGCTACGGTTTGGACAAGTTCTTTTAATTCAGGAGTTGAAGCACAGCTCTGATAAGACTTAAATTCTTCAATTTTTAAAACTTGCTCTAAGTCTTTTACTTTTTCTAATTCTGCTTTTCTTTTAATTACGGCATCAAGATCATTTAAATCAACTTGAAAAAGTAAAGTGAGAGGAACATCATATCCCTCCTTCTTTCCAATAAATGTATCCATGCTCGAAATCATTTTTTCGAAAGTGAGTTTGCGATTATTAATTTCGAGAATTGTCTGTTCACATTGATCTGGAGCCTTGGCCCAAGATAAATCAAGACCCGAAAAATTTTTCCTAGTGCAACTCCACATTTAAGTTGCTGATTTCAG
>DZBG01000028.1 GCA_022729855.1 Bdellovibrio sp. | reverse complement strand
CGTGGATTTATATTATTTCAGTTGATTATGATTAAATGAGGACACGCCCTAGTTACCATCCTAACTCTGTCAGCTTATCTTCTACTCTAACCTTAGATAGTAAAAACTATTTTTTAGGTGCACTAGAAATGATTAGAAAAGGTCATTTCTTTTTTACTTCTGATATTTATCACAGCCCTGGTGCGCAAATATTAGTTAGTCTGATATTTAGGCTCTTTAACTCGCATGACCCACTTTATATGAAAGCGTTTCAGTTTTATTGTTTTCTTTTAATTCAACTTTTTTGCTTTGTTTTTCTCAAAAGAAGGTTCAATTTTAAAATTGCATTTTTATTTGTCACTTTATTATCAAGCAGTATTATTTTCAAATTTTTCATTGCGACACTTCAATATGAAGTTTTCTTGTCATTAATCACGACTGTTATATTTGGAATTCTATGCTCTAAAAATGAAAAACATCAAATATTTATAGGAATCATACTTGGCCTTCTTTGTTTTATGGCCTTTTCTATTCGCTATCACTTTGTTCTTATGGCCATCACTTCACTTATATTTACTTTTAGACAAAAGAAAATATTTTATCCGCTCCTTATCGTTTTTGTTTTATTATCATCTGCTTTTACTGCAAACTTCATCAGAAACGACATCACTTATGTACAATTCAAGAACACAAGCAGCAACCAGCTTAGATGGCTTACACCTTTATCAAAAGGTAATAACTTTCCCTATCCACAAGAAGATCCATCCATTACTCCTGGTTTGCACTATATTTACGAGTCTCCTCTATCCTATTCAGCTCAGCTTCTTAATCGATTTGGGTATTTGTTCTCCTTAAAAAGAGATGGAAGCTATATCCCTTCTTATTGTGTTTCTCTGTTCAATCAAATAATGAATTTGGACCCTTATTTTATAATAGGTATTTTAGAGGTGCTGTTTATATTCTTAGGATTATTTTATTTGTTTCGGACGAATTCAAAAATTTTCTATTTGTATCTAGGACTATCAGCTTCTTTCTATTTACCAATTTTTATCATTGGAGCAACACAAAGATTCATTTTGCCTCTCTTACCAATTAATCTTTTTTTGATGCTTTATGGAATTTATCAGACATATATAATTGTCAAAAAAAAGGCCCTCAAAAGAGGGCCCTTATTTTAAAACTATTTAAGATTTGCGAGTCTTACTCTCATTTCTGCACGTTCTAATTTACGACGGAACTTAATAAGATCTACGTCAGTCAGGCTTTCACCTTTACCAGCTAATCTATCTTGAGCTTTTACTTTAGTAGCATGAGCTCTTTCAAGATCGATCTCATCAGCTTTTTCTGAAGTAAAAGAAAGGATTGTTACCGTGTCTTTAAGAACACGGCAAAGTCCTGCAGTTACTGAGAAGTGACGAGTACCAGTTCCAACTTTCGCAGTAAGAATACCTGTGCCAAGCTCAGTTAAAATATGAGTATGGTCAGGAAGGATATTAATATCCCCTCTTACAGTTGGAATAACGATATCGTTACACTCAAGATCTTTAACGATCACACCTTTTGGCGTGTAAAGATTGAGTTTAAAGCCGGCCATAATTATTTCCCTTCAGTCAGTTTCTTAGCTTTTTCAAAAACCATATCAAGATTTCCAACTAGGTAGAAAGCTTGTTCAGGTAAGTGATCTACTTCACCAGCAAGAATCGATTTGAATCCTTTAATAGTGTCTTCGATAGAAACGAATTTACCAGGGTTACCAGTAAACTGTTCAGCAACGAAAAACGGCTGAGAAAGAAACTTTTGAATCTTACGTGCGCGAGCAACGAGTTTTTTATCTTCTTCAGATAATTCGTCCATACCAAGGATGGCGATAATATCTTGAAGCTCTTTATACTTTTGAAGTACAGACTGAACGTTACGTGCAATTCCGTAGTGCTCTTCTCCAACAACATCTGGTGAAAGAATTGTTGATGATGAAGTAAGTGGATCTACCGCTGGGTAAATACCAAGCTCTGCAATTGAACGAGAAAGTTCTGTTGTTGCATCTAAGTGAGCAAATGTAGTCGCTGGAGCTGGATCGGTATAGTCATCTGCAGGTACGTAAACGGCCTGGATAGATGTAATTGATCCGTCTTTAGTCGACGTAATACGCTCTTGCATTGCACCCATTTCAGTTGAAAGAGTTGGCTGGTATCCTACCGCAGAAGGAATACGACCAAGAAGTGCAGACACCTCAGATCCCGCTTGAGTAAAGCGGAAAATATTATCAACAAAGAAAAGTACATCTTGTTTTTCTTCATCACGGAAATACTCAGCAAGTGAGAGACCTGTAAGAGCAACACGTGCACGTGCTCCAGGTGGCTCATTCATCTGGCCGTAGCACAGAGCTGTTTTTTCAAGTACTCCTGACTCTTTCATTTCATGCCAAAGATCGTTCCCCTCACGAGTACGCTCTCCTACACCAGCAAAAACTGAGAATCCACCGTGTTGAGTAGCGATGTTGTTAATAAGTTCCATAATAAGAACTGTCTTACCAACTCCGGCTCCACCGAAGAGACCAATTTTTCCACCTTTAAGATAAGGGGCAAGAAGGTCAATAACCTTAATCCCTGTATAGAAAGGTTCTTTTTTTGTAGATTGATTAGCAAATTTTGGAGCTTCACGGTGAATAGGATAGCTCTTCTTGTTTCCAAGAGGGCCAGCTTCATCAACTGGTTCTCCAATAACATTGATAATACGTCCAAGACATTCACGACCAACTGGAGCTTGAATTGCCATTCCAGTATCCGTTACTACTTGACCACGTGAAAGACCTTCAGTTGCATCCATAGCGATACATCTAACCATGTTATTACCAAGGTGAGACGCTACTTCTACAGTAAGGTTTCCTTCGCCGCCAGATAAAGTCTTGTTCGTAATCTTGAGTGCATTGTAAATTGCCGGAAGTTTTCCATGAGAAAATTCAACGTCAATTACTGGCCCCAACACCTGACGAATAACACCTGTGTTTTCCATTTGAGTGACTCCTTAACCGTTAAGAGACTCAGCACCTGATACAACTTCGATTAACTCAGTTGTAATTTTCGCCTGTCTCAACTTATTCATTTTAAGTGATAATTTTTTAATAACTTCTTTACTGTTCTTCGATGCATTTTCCATCGCATTCATACGTGACCCATGCTCAGAAGCAATTGCATCTAGAACACATGTATAAACAGTCGTCAGGTAAACTTCAGGTACTAACGTATCTAAAATTTGTCCTGCTGAAGGCTCATACTTAAAGTCGTATGGATACTTAGCTTTAATTTCTTCTTTAGCAGATTCTGAAACCTGCATAGGAAGTAATTGTCTCACTGTAGAATCAAAAGCGATCGCTGAAATAAATGAGTTGTAAGCAACATAAACTTTGCCTACTTCACCAGTTAAAAACATGTGACCGATTTCATCTGCAATTTTTCTTACTTCTTCGTATGTTGGATCTTGCTTGGCAAAAGTATAAGTTTTACCAGAGTTCACTTCCTTAGAAATAAGGTCACGAACTTTTTTACCGATCCAAACAAACTTAAGATCTTCATCTTTGTGCTCAACTGTGAATCTACGAACAGATTTAGCGAGTGATGAATTGTATCCACCACAAAGACCTTTATCTGATGAGACCACCAAAACCACAGCTTTGTTATTTTCTTTTGAGAGAAAATATTCATTGCTGTAATCTTGTGCGAGAGCAGAAACTGTACTTACAGTTCCTTCTAGCTCTCTTGAGTATGGACGAAGACCCAAGATACGCAATTGGGCCTTATTCAACTTTGCAGCCGAAACAAGCTTCATCGCTTTCGTGATCTTGAAAGTACCTTTAGTACTCTTGATCTTTTTCTTGAGGTCTTTAATATTTGCCATAACCTAAAATCCTTAAATTAAGCTTTATAACTTCCAACAAAAGCCTTAATTGCTTCCACAAGTTTAGACTCATGATCAGCAGAAATTTGCTTTTCAGCTTTCATGCTATTCATAAGGTCTGCATTTTTTGTGTAAAGAGTATTAAGAAGTGCAGCTTCTGCTTTACCAATATTTGCTACTGAAATTGAATCGAAATATCCTTTCGTAGCAGCAAAAATGACAACAGATTGATCAATAACATCCATTGGAGAATATTGACCTTGCTTAAGAAGTTCTACTAAACGAGCACCACGATTAAGCTGACGTTGAGTCGCTTCATCAAGGTCAGAACCAAACTGAGCAAACGCTGCAAGTTCGCGGTACTGAGCTAGATCTAGACGAAGTGTACCAGCAACTTTTTTCATCGCTTTAACTTGAGCAGATCCACCTACGCGTGAAACTGAAAGACCAACGTTTACCGCTGGACGAATTCCTGAGTTGAAAAGATCTGACTCTAGGTAGATCTGACCATCAGTAATCGAAATAACGTTTGTAGGAATATAAGCCGCAACGTCACCCTCTTGAGTTTCGATGATTGGAAGAGCTGTAAGAGATCCAGCACCTAGTTCATCGTTAACTTTACAAGCACGCTCTAGAAGACGTGAGTGAATATAGAAAACGTCTCCTGGGAATGCTTCACGTCCTGGTGGACGACGAAGAAGAAGAGATAGCTGACGGTAAGCTTGAGATTGTTTTGTTAAATCATCATAAACGATAAGAGCATGCTTACCTTGATCACGATAGAACTCACCCATTGTACAACCAGTGTATGGAGCAAGATACTGAAGTGGAGCAGAGTGAGAAGCAGTTGCTGAAACGATGATTGTATATTCAAGAGCACCAGCTTCAAGAAGCTTTTGGTAAACTTGACGTACAGTTGATTGTTTCTGACCGATAGCTACGTAAATACAAACAACATCTTTACCTTTTTGATTGATAATAGTGTCGATCGCTACGGCAGTTTTACCTGTCTTACGGTCACCAATGATAAGCTCACGTTGACCACGTCCAATTGGAATCATGGCATCGATAGCTTTAATACCTGTTTGCATTGGCTCGTGAACTGATTTACGAGCAATAATACCAGGTGCTTTAATTTCTACGTTTCTGAAAGTAGTTGTTTTGATTTCGCCTTGGCCATCGATAGGCTCGCCGATTGCATTAACAACACGTCCAAGAAGAGCATCACCAACAGGAACAGAAACGATTTTTTCTGTACGCTTAACAGTTGAGCCTTCTTTAATAAGAGTATCATCACCAAGAACAACCACACCTACGTTGTTTGCTTCTAAGTTAAGAACCATACCTTTAACGCCAGAATCGAACTCTACAAGTTCTCCAGCTAGTACGTTTTGAAGACCGAAAACACGTGCCACACCATCTCCGATAGTGAGAACAGTTCCGATTTCATTCATTTGAAGACGAGATTCGAAATTTGCGATTCTGTCTTTAATGATTCCTGTAATTTCTTCAGGTCTAATTGATGTCGTCATCTAAAATCCCTTCCCTTTTTTTGGGTTTATTATTCGCTAAGAATTGATTGTTTAAATTGGTTAAGCTGATTATCAAGTGAAGCATCTAACTGAAGGTCATTTACAGTCACTTTATAGCCGGCAGAAACATTATTGTTTTGTACGTAACTAAGAGATGGAATTTTCCCAAGCTTTGCTTTAAGGAAAGTTTCAATCTGAAGCTTAAGAGCTGGGTCAATTTCAGTCTCTTGTCCTTCAATTGTTCCTTTAAGGAACCCTTTTCTTTCATCATCAATCACAACGACTTCTTTAGTGATTAATGGAAGAAGACCAATTCTTTTTTCTTCGATAAGAAATTTCACTGCTTCAACAGTTAAAGTTGAAAGTTGAATTTTCTTAGCAATTTCTAAAAAAACTGCTTTTTTTTCTTCAAGTGTAAACACATCAAGAAAAAGAACATTTTCAAGTTCGTTTGATTGGTTAATCGTTTCAGTTAAAGCGATAAGTTCATCAGCAAACTTAATATTGTTGCTATCACCAAGTTCTAAAAACGACTTGGCATATACTTTTGCAATACCTTTTTCTTTCATTAATTAAGTCCTTGTAACAGCTTCTTTGAAGCCTTTGCTTGGAAATCTTTATTTGTCGTAATTGTAGTTTTTGTTTTTGCGATGACTTGATCTAAAATTTCAGCATTAAGTTCTTCAATCATGGCCTTTTTATTAGCTTCGATTTTGAAGTTAGCATCTGTTTTTAGTTTGCGAGTTTTCTCTTCTGTTTCGTGAGCAAGATTTTTTTCAAAAACTTGAACATCTTTCTCACTGTTGTTGAAGATAGTTTTGATATCTTCGTTAACATGACCCATTTTCTTTTTTTGAGCATCAAGCATAACTTGAGCTTCTTTAGACTTAATACTTGCGCGCTCAATTGTAGTTGAGATCTCAATCGCCTTTTTTGTAAACATTTCGGCCAAGGGCTTTTTAAGTTTCCAAACAAGAAACCCTACCAAGATTGCCACGTTTACTGCAGGAGCAACTAAATCCGTCACTGAAGTATGGTGTCCACCGTGAGCATCACCAGAAGCCAAAGCCTTGTGAGCGAAAGTTAGGGCAAGTACCAAATATGCTGTCCACATTTGCATGAGATATTATCCTTATTACTGAAGAATTTTTTGTACTAAAGAATTACTTAAACCATCAACCTCAGAAAGGAGTTTTCCTTTGTGAGAAACAAGTTCTGTTTCAAATTCAGCTGCTGACTTATCTACGAAATCATTAACTTCTTTTTCTGATGTTTTAAATTGTTCTGTATAACGAGAAGTGAGTTCTGATTTTTTTTGAGAGGCAACTTTCATGGCTTCGTTAGAGGCTTGATCAATTTTTGATTTATAATCATTAGTCATCTTAGTGACAGTTTCGAAAGTTTCATCAGCTGAGCTTTCAAGCTTAACTGTTTTTTCTTCGCGTGTTTCTAATACATCTTGAAGTTTTCCAAGAAAAAGAAACTCTGCCAAAATGAACATAATAACCACAACAATAAATTGTGGGAGCAGAGACGCATTGATCCCTAGCTGCGTGAAAATAGCTTGTACTGTTTCCATGAACTACCTTAATAAATTGATTTTAACTTAAGCTGTATTTTTTTAAGCTGATATGGCGTTTTCGTCAAGGAAATTAGAGGCTTATTTCTTGTCTTTCATCTTAGTAATTCCGTGGAAAATAACACCCTCTTCCACAATTAAACTAGGTGAAGTCACAGTGCCCTCAAATCTTGCAGGGCGCCTCATTTCAACGCGTGACGTTGCTTTAATATTTCCTTTCACAGAACCGGAAATAACGACGATGTTTGCATTAATGTCTGCATTGATAACAGCACCTTCTGAAACGATCAGTGTGTCATTAGAAAATATAGTACCGTTCACATATCCTGCGATACGAACGGTACCTGTAAACGATAAATTTCCTTCAAATCGGCAGCCTTCTTCAATGATGGCACAAATAGTCTGGCCTTGGGCCATAGAGTCCTTCCTTAGCGAGTCGTCATCATATATTTAAAAATGTCGTTAAACTCAGCTTCATTATTGAACTTAATGATAACCTCACCTGCGCCATTTTTCTTCCCTTTAATTGCAATATGGAAGTTTGTTTTCGTTTCAAGGCGATTTTTTAACTGACCAAATTGCTCATCAAGGAATTTATTTTTTGAATCTGTAACAGGCTTAAAGCCTTTTTTAACTTTTTTGATGCTTTCTTCTAACTCACGCACTGACCATGAATTTACCGCTGACTCATTAGCAAGACGCTTAATAGTTTCATCATCTGAAAGTGAAGCAAGAATTTTTGCATGACCAAATGAAAGCTGCTCTTTTTGTAAAAGAACAATCACGTCTTTTGGAAGTTTTAAAACACGGAGAAAGTTTGCGATCGTTGAACGCTCTTTTCCAATTTTTTTGGCCACTTCTTCTTGAGTAAGTTCAAATTCATTCATCAATTGGAAATAAGCAAGAGCCTCTTCCACACAATTTAAATCTGAACGTTGAACGTTCTCAATAATTGCCATCACAAGAACGTCTTTTTTTGTCGCTCTTTTTATAACAACCGGAAGTTTAGTAAGGCCCGCAAGTTTTGAAGCACGGTATCTTCTCTCTCCTGCGATAATTTCAAACATACCATCTTTTTCAACCACGATAATTGGTTGGATGATTCCGTTTTCTTTAATTGATTCTGAAAGCTCAAGTAGATCTTTCTCTTTAAAGATTTTACGAGGCTGAGATTTGTTCGGAGAAATTTTTTCGATATCAATCAAAAGAGGTTGAGTCTCAATTGTTGTTTTCATTTCTTGTTTTGGAGCTTCAGTTCTTACCTGATCATTAAATGATGATCCTGGAGTATTTCCTAGAAGTGCCGCCATACCTTTACCGAGCTGGATTTTATTTTTCTGCATACGTACTACTCCTAAGAATTAATTTGATAGTCTTCAAATTTTGGGATTTGGTTAAGTGGTAATTTCACCTGAGCTGACTCAGGTTTTTTCTCTGACTTCATGATGACCTCACGAGCGAGAGAGAGATACGCTTCACTTCCCTTTGAAGTAATATCATAAAGAATGATCGGCTTACCAAATGATGGACATTCAGAAAGTTTCACATTTCTTGGAATAATCGTTTTGAACATATCTTCTTTGAAATGAGTCAAAAGATCTTGGGCAACAAGTTTACAAAGATTGTTTCTTGAATCGTACATCGTCATCAAAATACCTTCGAGTTTGATATTTGGATTTAAAGAAGCACGAATCAATTTTACAGTATTTAATAATTGAGAAAGACCTTCCATCGCCAAGTACTCAGTTTGCATTGGCACTAAAAACGAGTGAGCAGCATTAAGTGCATTCACAGTTAGAAGGTTAAGCGAGGGAGCACAATCCATAATAATATAGTCATACTTATCATCGATGGCTTCTAAAGCTGTTTTAAGTTTTTGCTCACGTGCAAAAGCACTCACGAGTTCAATCTCTGCACCAATCAAATTATTATCAGAAGGACAGATATCAAGAAGCGGAAGTTCAGTTGGATAAATACAGCTTTCAATATTCTCTTCACCGATAAGCGCGTGATAAACGTTCGCATTTGTGAAGTTGCTTTTATTAAGACCAAGGGCCACAGAGGCATTTCCCTGAGGGTCTAAGTCAAGTAATAGAGTTCGTTTTTCTGCTGCAGCGAGACAAGCACTGAGATTCACGGCAGTAGTCGTTTTACCTACCCCACCTTTTTGATTAGCTATCGCAATAATTTTAGCCATTTAGATCCTCTCTTGAAACTTTTTTGAGTACCATTGTTTTAGAGAAATTGAGAGATTTTGACAAGGCTTTTAGATGTTCCACGTGGAACATTTACAGGTTCTACCCCATACAATAAACGAAGTTGAGTCCCAGGGACGTTTACCTCACGGTCTTCAATTATCTTCCAGTCTTTTTCTAGTTTTAACCAGTCTTGACCTTCGAGATCCTTAAAGCCTGGCCCCTTATAAAAGAAGACGGCAAAGTCTTTATGATAGGAGTGAATGATCGGAAGATAATTAATCATTGTCCCCACTGCCTTAAAGGTAATAGTGCAAGGCTTATCAAAGAACACATCTTCAAGACGTGAATGAACTAATTGAACATTATTAAGCTTGAGCTCATTGGCAATATCTTGAACGGCATCCACTTTCTTACGGCGGGATTCAATTCCAATGAATTTCACCTCAGGAAGAAGCTTGGCCAGTGGGAGAATCGGGAATCCTCCACCAAAGCCAACATCAACCACAACCTTAGTTTTCTGAACCCATTCTTTAAAAATTGGCGACTCTAAGTAAGGCTGGATCGAATCAATGATCTGTTTATTATAGAACTCGTCCTGATCTAGGATATTAGTGAGATTAAGACCTTCATACTTAGTTTTAAGCAGGTGAAGGTAGGCATAGGAGAAATCCAACATTTTATAGGGCCCTTGCTGCGACGACGGCCAGAGTTGCAGGGCGAATGCCCTCTATCAACTTCAATTGACCGAATGTTTCTGGTTTAATTCTAGTAATACGTTGCTTGCACTCAAACGAGATATTCTTTGATACGGCCAGCTCTTCCCAGTTCAGTTTCATTGTTTCAAGCTTTTTGACCTTATCAAACTGGGCATCTGATCTTTTAATATAGCCATCATACTTTTTAGAAATGGCCACAGACTTAATAACATCAGAATTAAAATTCATCTCGTAGAAATTTAAAATAATCTCTAAGGTTGTAATTGGATTTAGCCAACCTTGACGAAGAAGATCCGTGACAGAAATTCTTTTTATTAATTTCTGATGATCAGATTCTCCAGATAAGTTTTTTAATAGTTCAGAATCTTCAGAAATCATCTGATTGTCACAAATTTCCATTAAAATTTCATATTCACCTATGTAGTGACCAAGGTAAAAATCAAGTTGAGTATTCAGCCCAAATTGAGCTCGATAGGGGTACATACGCAAAATCGAGTTATCTTCACGTATAAAAAGCCTATTTTCTGATCTTGCAGTAAATAATCTATAAGGTTCATCGCGAGTATTAGAAATCAGGTCTTCAATCATCACTCCGATATAACTTTCGTGACGAGAAAGAATAAGTGGACTTGCACCGATCAAAGAAAGAGCCGCATTTGTTCCAGCAATTAGTCCTTGTCCAGCAGCTTCTTCGTATCCAGATGTCCCATTCACCTGTCCGGCGAAATATAAACCAGGAATTTCTTGATGCTCTAGAGTTTGATTTAGTGCAGTTGTATCAACCACATCATATTCTACTGCATATCCATAAACGAGAATCTTTGCATTCTCCAATCCCTCTACACTTCTCACGAAATCTTCCTGCACTTCCTTAGGAAGAGAAGAAGAAATCCCAGACGGATACATCGTATCGAGGTTTAATCCCTCTGGTTCAATGAAAACATGGTGGATATTTTTATCTGGATATCTAAAAGCTTTATCTTCAATTGAGGGACAGTATCTCGCTCCCACTCCTTGGATCTGGCCATTATACATAGGAGACTTCTCTTTATTATCACGAATAATTCCCATCATTGTTCCGTTTGTATGGGCAAGCCAGCACGAAACCTGGGGAATAAAACGTTTATGAGAGTCATGGAGACAATGGAAGTTTCTTGTTTGTTCATCAGAGGGTTGCTCTACGAGCTTCGAATAATCGATAGAATCTTTATGAATCCTAGGAGGCGTTCCTGTTTTAAAGCGCGCAGGACGAGTTTTAATTTGAGAAAACAGTGTATCAAGAGAGGGAGATGACTCACATTCAAACCGTCCGCCCTGAGTTTGGGTCTGGCCAGTGTGGAGCTTTCCACCAAGGAAAGTTCCTACTGTCATAATGGTTTTCTTTCCTAGATAGAGACCATCAGTCGTAGTTATCTGAAATTCTCCGGAGTCAGTCTTAGAGATATTTAAAACCTTCTCTCTGATCACGGTGATATTTTCTACTGAAGCAGTTAAAGCTTCGGCCTCTATAGAGTAGAGTTCTTTATCAATTTGCACTCGAGAGGATTGGACAGCAAAACCTTTTGACTCATTCAGGGTTCTAAATTGGATCCCCGCTTTATCGGCCAGAATTCCCATGACTCCACCGAGAGCATCGAGCTCACGAACAACTTGTCCCTTACCCACTCCACCAACGGAAGGATTGCAAGGAGCCGAGCCAATTCCAATTCCGGGCATTGTGATGAGAGCAATATTAAGTCCAAACTGTGCACCTATATGAGCTGCTTCCAATCCGGCATGACCGCCACCAACAACGATAATATCGAAAGTCTTCATAGTTTCCTGTTCAATTGTTCCACGTGGAACAATTTATTTCCCAATACAAAAATTTGAAAAGATAGAGTCCAAAACCTGATCCGGCGAAATTATACCGATGAGTTCTGAAATACAATGGCCTAAGGTATTTAATTCAGAGCCAATAATGGCAATATCTGATTCATTCTCGGCCAAATCTTGGTACGATCTGATTGCTGTTTCCAGTTGTAATATCAGTGACTTATGTCGATCTAGTAAGATAGGGTTTCCAGAAGTCAAGGATAAGTATTTTTTATTTATATGTAATTTCAATATGTTATGAATGAATTTCTCGTCTAAAGATAAAATGTTTAAATTTTGCCCCGACGCAACCCGACAAAAGCGATCAACAAAAAGAGTCTTCTTTTCTTCAAATCCAGCCACATCTGAATGAGAAAAATAAATTAGATCGTAATCAAATTTTAAAAGTTCAGCGAAGGCCTCATCGTCAGTCTCAAAAGGATTAATCAAAAGAATCCTAAAAAAAGCATTTTTTAGTCGAGAAAGTGATCTCGCAACACCCTGTGATTCAATTTGATCTTTAGTCTCTCTCACTCCAGCAGTATCAATGAGGCGATAGTTCACACCATCAAATTGAATTTTTTCTGCAAGATAATCTCTCGTTGTTCCCGCAATTGATGAAACAATCGCTCGGTCTTGTGAGAGGAGAAAATTAAATAATGAGCTCTTTCCTGAATTGGGAAGTCCCACTAAAACAATATCGGGTTCAATTAAACTTTGTGATTGTGGCAGAACTCTTTTGGCCAGAGCGCTCACACTTTTTGCCAGTCCCAAAAGACTCTCTTTAAAATATCCTTGGGCCGTTTCCTCACCTACATCATCAAGAAAATCGATAGATAATTCGAGGGCTGATTTGTGACGAAGAAATAACTCGTAGAGCTTATGATAGTTCTCTTGAAGATCTCCATTCAAGAGTGAAAGTCCCTGCCCAAGAGCGAAAACGGACTCTGCATTTAAAAAAAGATCAAGGCCCTCTACTTGAGAGAGATTAAGTTTTTTATTTCTCAAACCACGGTATGTGAATTCACCAGGGCTTGCTAAACGACACAATCCATTTCGAGTAAAAAGATTAAGCACGCGCTCGACGTGAAGTAGATTACCATGAATCGAGAGTTCAAGAGTGTTCTCCCCATTATAAGAATGAGGGCCCTTGAAATAGGTCAGGCATAAATCATCTAGATGAGTTTCCCCATCTAGCAGATTTGTATAATAAACTTTGCGTGGTTCTATAGGGGCAAGATTTTTAGAAAAGAAACCTGAGAAAAATGATAGGTCTTTAAAACCTGAGATTCTGATGACGGCCAGTGCTGCATTGCTGGTCATGCCAGTGCTACATGCAATGATTACGTCATCAGAATCTAGAAACTTCATGCAACAACGGCAGTAGTTTTAGCATTCATTGAGCGGAATACTAAAAGCTGTTGAGCAATACCCATTAACGTTGAAACAAAAATATAAAGACTAAGTCCTGATGGAAGGTCTTTCATGATGAAACCGAATACTAGTGGCATAAACATCATCATTTTTCTTTGAACAGGGTCAGTGACTGTATTGGGAGTAAGTTTTTGCTGAAGAAACATGGCTCCAGTCATAAGTACTGGAAGAACATAAAATGGGTCTTTGTTTGAAAGGTCATGAATCCAGCCGTAAAAAGGCGCATCCACTAACTCAACCGCTGCATAGAGCACCTTATAAAAAGCGAAGAAAACTGGCATTTGCAGCACTAAGGGAAGGCATCCACCAAGTGGGTTTGCCCCAGACTTTTTAAAGAGCGCCATTGATTCTTTTTGAAGTTTCATGGGCTCATCTTTAAATTTTTCGCGAATTTTTGTTAACTCAGGCTGAATTAACTGAAGCTTTTTCATACTTACAAATGACTTATACTGAAGAGGAAAAGTCAGAAGACGAATGGCGAATGTTAAAAGAATAATTGAGATCCCGTAGTTCGGGAAATACTCGTGGAAAAATTGTAGACCTTTAAGAATCCAGATCGCAAAAAATCCCCAAATCCCAAAATCAACAGCACCATTAAGCTTGTGTCCAAGAGCCGTTAAAAAATTATATTCTTTCTTCACAAACACAAAATTAAGATCAAGACTTTGAACTTCTTTTGAGTCTGAAAGTGTGAATGAATTATCAGTTTTAGTTTGGAATAAAAGTGGAACTTCATTCTCAAAATAGACAGCAAAGAGGTGGTAGTTAAAATCAATTCCGGCCCACTTTACTTTCGTGTCCCCAGTCTCTTCAGAACCAATATCTAAATGTTTTAATGTATCTGAGTAGTAAGAGAAAACTCTGTTCTGGCTGTTCTCAAGTTTCTTTGTCGTCGACTGAAAAGACATCTTATATTTAAATGGTTTTTCAGCAGTAATATTGAAGTGAGTTGTCCCTTCATTATCAAGTTTGGTATTTAAAGTTACATTGTGTTCTGTGCTATTAAAAACACTTGGATTATTAGCATTCGCTACGAATGAAAGAGGCTTAAATCCATTTCCAAAATCAAAAAGAATTGAGAACGGAGACTCCCCTATTGTTTCATTAAAATCAAAAACCGCTTGATCATTATGAAAAGCTGTAATGCCAAGATTATTTGTGAATGTAACCTGAGTTTTTTCTGCATCTAAAGCATATGTTTGAGCAATAACTGGTTCTATAGGGGCAGTGCTTTCTTTCATCTCTGTTGGTGATGATGTCCCAGGTCCGGCCACCACTGTTGTCGCTACTGGTTCTATAGGGGCAGCTTTTTGGGGCTGGTAAAGGTATTGCCAACCAAATAAAATCATACCTGATAAAACTACTGCCAAAATGGCATTACGTTGATCTGTTGAACCCATTAAAAAACTCCAATTTAATTAACACATCCTAAGGAACCGGATCTTCTCCGCCAGGATGGAAAGGGTGACATTTGCAAATGCGACGAGATGAATACCATAAAGCTTTAAAGAAGGAAAATTTCTTGAAGCATTCTTGTGCATAAGATGAGCATGAAGGATAGAAGCGACAATTACTTCCTAAGAAGGGAGAAATTAAAACTTGATAACATCGAATAAGGAAAAGAGAGAACGCTCTCATTTTGCATCACATAACTTATGCAAAAGTTGAGAGTAACTGCTCATAAGCATTTCTTCACTTTCAGGACGTCTGGTAATAACGAATAAAGCATCTCTTCCACAATCCTTATAACTAGGATGGGTGCGGAAATACTCTTTCATAATACGCTTGAGGCGATTACGATCGTGGGCCTTACCAATCTTGCGTGAAATACTAAAGGCAATACGAGTTTGAGAAGATTCGAGACGTGATTTTTTGTAATAACAAACTAATGGGGGAGCAAATAGTTTCCTACTTTGCTCCCTCAGATATTCGAAATCTTTTTTGTTTTTCAGTTTAGCAGATTTGGGAAAAGTAAAAGATGACTCAGAAGTCATTTTTTATTCTTATTTTTCACCAGTTTTAACTGTAAGACGCTTACGACCTTTAGCACGACGACGACGAATTACGTCTTTCCCGCCTTTAGTCGACATTCTTAATAAAAATCCGTGATCACGAAGTCTTTTAAGTTTCTTTGGTTGCCATGTTCTTTTTTGCATACTCATACGAATAATCCTTAACAGGGGTGTCTAAAAATTTGAATTACATTAATTACAGTAAGAACGGACTGGGGTCAATAATATTTGTCAATCAAAACAACTCATTTCTTACAAATACTGGCGGCCGATTGATATTGGCCTATGGAGGTGTTAGAAAGTCCCCCACTTTAAAAATAGCACTCAACAAATTTTGCGGACGGTAATGGATCAAAAGTTCCCTTTTAATCATTTTTTAAAAATCGACTCGTTTGAAGATACGCCAGCACCGGTGAAAATACCGGCAAAGATGCTGGAAACTATCGAAAATACGTCAGTTTCACCTAAAAAGGCCAGTTCTGGTCCTATGGGGGCAAAAATTGAGCAAGGGTTCACCACAGATGAGCTCAAGGCCATGACTGATGCCCTTTTAGATAATTTGCGTGGAATGGTTAACCCTAATAAATTTCAGGCCTTTTTCGCTAATACCTTTACTGTGGGCCATGTTGGTCACGACACGGTTGAAGTGATGGTGACGACAACTTTCATCAAAACCATGATCATGAGTCACTACCTCGATATTATCACTGAAGGACTTCAGCAAATTTTGGGTAAAACTTATAATGTAGATATCCAAGTCTTTGGTTCAAAATCGAGCCTCAGTTCAAATAACGATAATCTTTTAAATAAAATCAATCCTAATAAACAGATAAGCTTCCAAGACGAAGTGGTAACTAATAATCGCCGTGTAGACTCAGTGAAAGAGAGCACATTTTTTATTAATGATCTCAATCCTACGAAGGAAGATCAGATAAAAATGGTGGATTCGCAAGTTGTAGAGCACATGCAGTCAGGGAATACGACAACTCATATAGATAATAGAAAGCTTTTTGAGAATTTCATCGTGGGCCCATCAAATAATATGGCCTACTCTTTTGCCCTCGCTGTAGGAAAAGAACCTGGACGCCAATACCCAGCTCTTTATTTATATGGAAATTCTGGTCTTGGAAAAACTCACTTAATCCATGCCATTGCGAACTATATTCAGCAAAGCAGACCACAATTAAGAATTATCATCATCTCGGCTAACCGTTTTATGAAAGAGATGACTGAATCAATTCAAACCAACAAATTATTTGATTTTAGACGCCGTTATACAGACACAGTTGATGTTCTTATTATTGATGATATTCATGAATTAAAAGATAGAACTGGGACTCAAAATGAGTTTTTCCATGTTTTTAATGAGCTTACTGAGAAGGGAAAACAATTAATTTTCACTTCAGATAAGATGCCCAAAGAAATCGTAGGAATTGAGGAGAGAATTAAAACTCGTCTCTCAAATGCTCTCTCAGTTGAGATTCAACAACCGGATCTAGAAACTCGCATCGCCATTCTCAGAAAGAAGGCCCTTGAGCGCGATATTATGCTTGGGGATGATGTCTTTAATTTGATCGCAAAATGCGTAAAAACAAATATCAGAGACCTTGAAGGATGCTTGATTCAGCTCGGTGGCTACTCTCAAATGATGAAAGTAGATATTGACCTAGAAATGGCCCGTAATCTTCTCAAACTTAATGATGAACTTGAGCACCAAAAAAATATTACGATTGAAACAATCGCAAAAAGTGTCGCTCAATATTATAAGATACCTATGGGTGATCTTCGTAGTAAAACAAAGACTAAAGAAGTGGTTCAGGCCCGTCATGTTTCAATGTTTCTTATCGATAAACTCTTAAAACCTACTCTTAAAGAGAATGGAAATTTCTTTTCTAAGAGAGATCATACAACAGTCATTCATGCCATTCAGGCGATCAAAGATCGTATGAAAAATGATTCTGTTCTTGCTCAACAAATTCTAGATATAGAAAAACAGCTGTAATTTAAGTTTTTTGTTTAATCAGATCAGTTGAATACTCACGTTTAAATAATGGCCCCACATTTCCACACTATCCACATGGGGATAAGTCAGTTCACACCATTATCCACAGTCAATGTGTGTGGATATGTGGACAAAATGAATACTCAAGGCCAAACAATGCTAAGAGGCAGGCCCTAAAGAGCATTTATTAAGGGTCAACTTGTGGATAACTTTAATTTAAAATGTGAAGCCGTGAACAGTTTAAATAGATATACGAAGATCAAATAAATTTGAGTGTGTATAAGGGGAAAACCTAGTGGATATAAAATCTTCTAACATCATGAATTCATTTAAATATTCATTTGTTTTCCACAAACCCGACGCTATAATAATATATAAGAAAATATATATATTAATAGGGGAATGGACCTATAGGGGCATCGAAGCTTGATTAACCGAATACCCCAAGCTAAAACATCTTAATTCAAAAATTGATCTTGGTCCCATAAGGATAGAATATGAAATTAAACATTCCTGCCTCAACACTTAGAGAAGCAGTTAATAAAATTCTAACAGTCGTAGATAAAAAAAATTCGCGACCTATCCTTACGAACTGTTTATTAAAAGCAGAGAAGAACCAACTCCAGTTAATCGCCACAGATCTTGAAGTCTCAGCAAAGATAATCCTTCCAGCACAAATCTCAGCTGAAGGAAGTTTCTGTATAAGTTCTAAAAGCTTCTCAGATATTTTAAGAGAACTTCCAAATGAAGAAGTCACTCTCGCTGTGGAAAACGGTACAAATTTATTAAATTTAAATTGTAAAAATATTAGTTATTCACTTCTGATCACTAGTTCAGATGAATTTCCACAATTAACATTTCAAAATCAAAGTTCTGAATTTAAATTAAAAACAAAACAAATCACTCATATCATCAATAAAACTCAACATGCGATTTCTACTGATGAAACAAGATTGTACCTTAATGGTATTTATTGGCAGTTAACTGATTCTAAACTAAGAGCAGTAGCTATTGATGGACATAGACTTGCCCTACTAGATACAGCTGAGTTTATCGGTGAAAATAAGTTTTTAAATGATGGTGTGATCATTCCTCGTAAAGGGATTACAGAGCTTAAAAAGATTGCTGATTCATATCCAGATGATGATGTCTCAATCTCTCTTGATGATTCATTTATGTTTGTGAATGCTAAAAACGAATACTACTTATCAATTCGTTTAATTGCTCGTGAGTATCCTAAGTACCAAACTGTTATTCCAAATAAGACGACTAATAAATTTCATATCGATCGTAATGCCATCTTAAATGCTGTGAAACGTATTAAGATTTTATCTAACGAAAAAACTAATGGTATTAAATTAAATATTCTTCCAAACGAGTTAGTGATCTCTACTAACCACCCAGCTCTTGGACAGGCCAATGAAACTCTTCCAATTGATTACCAAGGTAAGGCAACTGAGATTGGTTTCAATGCAAAGTACCTCATTGAGTCTTTATCAGTTTTAAATGAATCAGATGTGACATTTGAATTTAATAATGAGCTTAGCCCAGTTGTGATTAAAGCTGATGATCTTCCAGACTTTCTGGGAATCATTATGCCGCTTAAACTCTAGTTCATAACTTTACATGAATTGTGGAAAAGTCCAAAAATTACAGGTTCAAAACTTTCGAAACCTGAATGATAATGTCTTTGAATTTATAAAAGGCATTAACTGTATCTTTGGACAAAACGGAAATGGTAAAACCAATCTTTTAGAGGCCGTTTACTTTCTCACGAATAAAAAATCTTTTCGTAAAAATACCAGTTTTCCACAAATGATGGATATTGAAGGTGTAAAACCTGAGATTATTCTTCAGTCAGTTTTTGATTTTGATGGTGATCTGATCAGCTACACAGTCAGGACTTCCGACAAGCTTGAAGAGCGATTTTGGAACTCAAAACCTGAAAAGTCTAAGACCCCTTCCCTCTCAGTTTTTGTAAATCCCTTCGATTCGTACTCGTTTCATACTAGCTCAACTTTTCGCCGTCAGTGGATGGATTCCCATTTGGGGCAGTTAGATCTGGAGTACAAACAAGTTTTAAACCGCTTCCAGAAGGCCATAAAGTTCAGAAATTCAATTTTAAGCGCCACAAGGTATATCAAGGATTACCCTGCTCAGTTAAAGGCCATAGATTTGCAGGTTTCTGAGTATTCCGAGGTTATCACCAAAAAACGCGCTGATTTTATGCAAAATCTCAATAATTTCATCTCACCGACCTTCAAAGCGATCTTTGCCGAGGAACACCAGCTGCATTTAGAGCTGGATTCGATGTTTTTGCACTGGAATGCGGCCAAGATTTATGATTTTTACCGATCTCAAGAGCGAATTGATGTGGAAGCACAGGTGACACAGGTCGGAGTCCACCGAGATGACTACCTTTTTAGCTTTGATGGACTCAATTCTTTTGAGTTTTGCTCTCTGGGTCAACAGAAGATGAGTTTTCTCAGTTTGATCTTCGGATTTATCGAACTTTTTCAGTTCAAATTTAACTCTTATCCTATTGTTTTAATTGATGATGTTTCTGGCGAATTAGATGGCCAGAGATGGAAAAATTTGGTGCAATATCTGGAACAAAAATCGTTCCAAGTTTTGATTACAACAGCGAATGAAAACTTCAAAAAAGAGCTCGAAAATTTAAAGTTTTCTCGAACTTTTTTTCTCGAGCATGGAACACTTAGCTCAAACCAGGGATAGGAGATCGGAATGGATCAACAAACTGATTCAATTGCCAAAGTCGGTAGTGAATACAATGCTGACAAAATTAAAATTTTAGAAGGATTAGAAGCCGTAAGAAAACGTCCAGGGATGTATATCGGTGACACAGGATTCAGAGGGTTTCACCACTGCGTGTATGAGATTGTAGATAATGCAGTTGATGAAGCACTAGCGGGTTACTGTACTGATATTGATGTTTCTATTCACCTTGATAACTCACTGACAGTTGTTGATAACGGACGCGGAATTCCGGTTGATATGGTTGAAGGCGAAGGTGTTTCAGCAGCTGAAATTGTTTATACAAAACTTCATGCTGGTGGAAAATTTAATGAAGATGGTGGTGCTTATAAAGTATCAGGTGGTCTTCACGGTGTAGGGGCCTCTGTTGTAAATGCTCTCTCAAAATGGGTGAAAATTGAGATTAAAAAACACGGAAAAGTTCATCAACTAGACTTCGTGAAAGGTAAAGCAAAAGAACCTCTAAGAGTTATTGGTGAGTGTGAACTTAAAGACACAGGAACAAGTGTAACTTTTAAATCTGATAATGAAATTTTTGAAGTTCATGAGTATAACTACGATACTCTGGCCAACAGATTTCGTGAGATGGCCTTTTTAAATAAAGGTTTAAAAATTAATTTGAAAGACGAGCGTAATGATAAAGCTGAAACTTTTCATTATGAAGGTGGTCTTGCTGAATTCGTTCAGTACTTAAATCGTGCTAAAACTCCCATTCATAAAGAGCCTATTTATTTCTTCCAAACACGCGATAACTACGAAGTAGAAATTGCAATGCAATGGACGGATGGATATACAGAAACACTGACAAGTTATGCCAATAACATCAACACGCCTGAGGGTGGTGTTCACGTTTCTGGTTTTAAGACTGCTTTGACTCGAGTTTTAAATAACTACGCCAAAGATAATAATGTTCTTAAAAACGTAAAAATCAACCTAACGGGCGATGATATGCGTGAAGGTTTAACAGCAATTATTTCTGTTAAACTTACAAATCCACAATTTGAAGGTCAGACAAAATCAAAACTTGGTAACTCTGAAGTTGAAGGGATTGTGAACTCACTCATTGGTGATCGTTTAAAAATCCATCTTGAAGAAAATCCAAATATTGCAAAAACAGTTCTTAAAAAATCTCTCGATGCAGCAGCTGCACGTGAGGCCGCTCGTAAAGCGCGTGAACTTACTCGTCGTAAATCAGTTCTCGATTTCTCTGGTCTTCCAGGGAAAATGGCAGATTGTCAGGAAAAAGATCCTGCTCTTTGTGAAGTGTATCTGGTTGAGGGAGATTCAGCGGGTGGATCAGCAAAACAAGGACGAGATCGTAAGCACCAAGCGGTTTTACCAATGAAAGGTAAAATTCTTAACGTTGAAAAAGCACGTTACGATAAAATGCTTACAAATGATGAGATCAAGATGCTTGTTCAGGCCATTGGAACAAGTATTGGTAAAGATTCTTTTGATATTTCAAAACTTCGTTACCACAAAATTGTTATTATGACCGATGCCGATGTGGATGGATCGCACATTAGAACACTTCTTTTGACTCTTTTCTATCGTCAATTTCCTGAAATTATCGAGCGTGGTTACCTGTATATCGCTCAGCCACCTCTCTTTAAGTACAAAAAAGGCAAAAACGAGAAATATCTAAAAGATATGTCTGAACTTGATGCGTTTTTAGTTTCAAGTACTCTTGCTGATACTGAAACAACAGTAGATGGTGAAGTGATTACTCTTGAGCAAACTAAAGTTGCTGTGAATAAGTTTAAAACTTATAACGGAATTTTAGCGGCCTATGATCGTCACTATGATGCTCAATTACTAAAATGCATTATTGAAGATGGCCAATTAACAACAGATGACTTGAAGAACAAAGAAAAACTTCAGGCCTACTCTGATAAATTATTGGCAAAACTCTCAGGTGCAGAGAATGCAAAACTAAAGAAATACGCTCTTCATATTGATGAAGATGTTAAGCACCTTGCTTACCAAATTAGAATTTCTGTCACTTCTGCTTTAAAAACTAAAAATTTCCGTATTGGTCATAATTTTGTGGATTCTTCAGAGTACGCAGATTTATTAAATCACTATGATGGAATCAAGAAGTATATGACTTCGAAAATTTCAATTAAAAAGCAGGGAAATACTGCTGAGTATTTAGGCCTTGAACAATTTTCTGCGGCCATCACGGCAGAAGGAAAACAAGGAGCTTATATTCAACGTTATAAGGGACTCGGAGAGATGAACCCAGAGCAACTTTGGGAAACAACAATGAACCCTGAAAACCGTACTCTTCTTCAAGTAAAAATCGAAGACACAATCGATGCCGATCAAGTCTTTTCAGTTCTTATGGGTGATCAAGTTGAGCCACGTAGAGAATTTGTGGAAACAAATGCTCTGAATGTACGTAACCTCGATATTTAATTTTTTTTAAGGATTTAGAGTATGAGTGAAAACGATAACAATAATAATGAAAATCACAATCATGGAAATATCACTCCGTTATTGATTCAAGATGAAATGAAGAGCTGCTACCTCGATTACGCAATGTCGGTAATCGTTGGCCGTGCTCTTCCAGATGTTCGTGACGGACTTAAGCCCGTTCATAGAAGAATTCTGTACGCTATGCACATGCTTAATAACTACCACGGCCGTCCATACTTAAAGTCTGCACGTGTTGTTGGGGATGTTATCGGTAAGTATCACCCGCATGGTGACTCTGCTGTATACGGTGCACTCGTTCGTCTGGCTCAAGATTTCTCTATGAGATATACAATCGTTGATGGACAAGGAAACTTTGGTTCTATCGATGGAGATAATGCAGCTGCGATGAGATATACCGAAGTTCGTATGCAAAAAATGGCAGACGATCTTCTAGGTGATATCGATAAAGAAACAGTTGATTGGCAACCCAACTATGATGAATCTTTAGAGGAGCCAATGGTTCTTCCGACAAAGGTTCCAAACTTACTTATCAATGGTTCATCTGGTATTGCCGTAGGGATGGCGACAAATATTCCTCCACATAATTTAACAGAAATTGTGAATGGATTAATTGCTCTAATCGAAAATCCAGCGATCACAGTACATGAACTGATTAAGCATATTCCGGGCCCAGATTTTCCAACAGCAGGAACAATTCACGGAACAGCTGGAATTCAGCAGGCCTACCACACAGGTAAAGGTGTGATTCAAATTCGTGCAAAAGCAGAAATTGAAGTTCTTAAAAATGATCGTGAAAGAATTATTATTTCAGAAATTCCATACCAAGTTAATAAGGCCAGATTGATTGAAAAAATCGCTGATCTTGTTCGTGAAAAAGCGCTTGAAGGAATTTCAGATATTCGTGATGAATCTAACAGACTTGGTATTAGAGTAGTTATTGATGTGAAACGTGGAGAGCAGGCCTCAATCCTTCTCAACCGTCTTTACAAACAAACTCAAATGCAAGTTTCGTTTGGTATCATTTTCCTTTCTATCTATAACGGTCAGCCGAAAGTTATGGATCTTAAAGAAATGCTTCAGTGTTTTATTGAACACCGTCGTGAAATCGTTATTCGTCGTACAAACTACGAGTTAAAGAAAGCAAAAGAGCGCGCACATATTTTAGAAGGTTTAAAAATTGCTGTTGAGAATATCGATGCGATTGTTGAACTTATTAAAGCTGCTGAAGGCCCGGCCCAAGCCAAAGAACAATTAATGTCGAAGTTCGCTCTCTCTGCCATTCAGGCACAGGGTGTACTTGATATGCGTCTGCAACGCTTAACTGGTCTTGAGCGTGATAAAATTATTGCTGATTATGAAGCGATTATGAAAGAAATTGCACGTTTAGAAGCAATTCTTGGATCTGAAGACGAAATCAAAACAATTATTCGTGGTGAGTTCGATCATATTCTTTCTGCTTACGGTGATGAGAGAAAAACTGAAATCGTGGCTCAAGCAGATGAAATTCAGATGGAAGATCTCATTAAAAACGAGGAAGTAATTGTAACGATTACCGCCAAAGGTTATATGAAACGTATGGCACTTGATACTTACCGCTCACAAAAACGTGGTGGTAAAGGTGTTAAAGGTGCGGATATGGATGATGACTTCATCACATCTATCTTTACGGCTGATACTCATGATTCGCTCATGATTGTGACTGATAAAGGTACTGCGTTCGCGATCAAAGTTTACCAGATGCCAGAGGGCCTTCGTACATCGAAAGGTCGTAACGTTGTTAACATTATTAATATTCCTGCTGATGAGAAGGTAAAAGAAATTATTACTCTTCCAAAAGATCTGGAAAATCACTTTATTATTTTTGCGACTAAGCAAGGTATTGTGAAAAAATCTGAACTTACTGAGTACAAAAACATCCGTCAAAATGGTCTTAAGGCGATTAAGGTTCAAGATGATGATGAAGTTCTCGCAGTAAGAATCTCAGATGGTAAAAAAGATGTTCTTCTTGCTTCTTCTGCTGGTAAATCAATCCGCTTCCCTGAAGATGACTGTCGCGCTCTAGGACGAGTCTCTCAAGGTGTGAAAGGGATGAATATTGAAGACGGCGATTATGTTATTGGAATGGAGCTTATTGATGAAAAATCAGAGATCCTCACAGTAACTGCTCGTGGTTATGGTAAACGTTCATCTGCTGAAGAATACAGAAGTCAGTCTCGTGGTGGTAAGGGAATCCTAGCGATGAAGCTTACTGAGAAAACTGGTGAGATCATGGCGATTAAACCAGTAACGGATAAAGATGATCTTATGATTATCACTGACAAGGGTCAGGTTATCCGTACGAAGATTTCTGGTATTTCTCTTCTTGGACGTAACACTCAAGGTGTTCGTTTAATTAACGTGAAGACTGATGAGAAAGTAGTAGCTGTAGAAAAAATTATTGATCCAGATGATGCTGAAGTAGTGACTGATGAAGAAGGTACAACAGTAACGTCAACGGAAAGTGATACAGATACAGATAATGTTGAATAAAATTGTTCTCGTAATAATGTTAATTCTGGGGTGGAGCTGTGACTTCACCTCAGGACTTAACCAAGATATTCTCCTGGCCCAAGGCCATGTTGAGTCTCAAAATTTTCAAAAAGCAGTTGATCTTTATCTTCGAGTGCTTAAAAAAAATCCCCCCAAAAATATCAGAATTAAAATCCAATATCAGATTGGTGAAATTCAATATCTTTATCTTGATCAACAGGTAAAGGCCCTCGATCATTATCAGTACATTGTAGATAATGTGGATGATCCTCTTTGGCAGGTGAAGGCCTTAGAAAAAATTGCAGACATTAATTTTAGTTTTTCACGTCGCTATAATGAGGCCATTCGTGCTTATCAAGTACTGATGAAATTTCGTCCAAGACTTGCTAATTATGATTTGTATTTTTTTAGAATCGGCGAAAGTTATTTTCAAAAAGGTGAATATCCTAAGGCACGAGAGATTTTTCTTGAAGTGCTTCAACAGGGCTATAGTTCATACTTAACTGAAAGTTATTACCACTTGGGTCTTATTGAGTTTTACCAAAAAAATTGGGAGAAATCTGTGGAGTGGTGGTTTGAATATCTCAAACGCGAAAAACAAAAAGATAAAATTGTTCGAGTTAAATTTTTGATTGCGAATGCTTATGAATCTAATGAGAAACTTAAAGAGGCCTATAATATTTATTATTCCCTACTCCCTGACTATCCAAATCCAGAAGTTTTAAAAGCACGACTTAAATCCCTTTATGCCCGTCGAGTGGCGAGAAAAAGATGAATAAAAAATTTTGGATCGTGATGGGACTGGCCCTGGGGCTGCCCTCAACTATTGTAGGACTGTTCTTTCTCCTCTATCATTTGGTTAAACAACAACTCATTAGCTGGAATACAGCACTGATACTTTTAGTGGCAGTGGTCGTGTATATGCTTTATCTCATGGTAAAAAATGGCCTGGACCGAAAAAATAGACAATAAAAACTACGTTATTGGTTCTTTAGTGAACGCTAGCTTTGCTCTTTATGGTGGCCGCGATAATTTAACTTACGCAGCATGTCTTTTATACATCGTCATTGCAAGTATTCTAAATCACGTTTTTATGGTGTTAGCGTTTACTAAGTTAATCAAAGTCATGAAAGACGAAGACCAAGAATCTAGCGGAAAAAGAAACCGCAAGATCATGTTCAACCTGATGGCCAAAGTTTTGGTATTAATCTCAGCTTTTGTCGTGCTTCTTAAGTACGCCGAACCAATGATATTACACGGTATGTTATGTTATGTTTTTCAGTTGATAATCCTTGGTTTAAGTATTAAAAACATGGAGACATTTTTCAAAAAGGGCCTTTAATAATGAATCGTTTTAACACGTTGCTGTTAGGATTATTGTTTCCATCACTTTGCTTTGCAAGCGCAGGATATACATTCCTTGGTTCGCTTGAGAACATGATCCATTCTAAATATATCCAGCACCACGTAATCACATTTGGCTTGGTTGGTTTAGTGTTTCTTTTTGTTGGTTTAATTTACCGTTCAAAAGTTCCATCAGTAAGTGCTGCGATTGTTCCTGATAAAGGAATTACTTTCAGAAACATCTTCGAGGCCATGGGCCAATTTATTTATAATCTTGCTCGTAATATTATGGGTGAAAAAGAAGCGAAGAAATTTTTTCCAGTGATCATGCTTTTATTTACATTTATTTTTGTAAATAACCTAATTGGTCTTATCCCTGGATTTTTACCTCCAACAGATAACTTTAATACGACACTTGCTCTTGGAGCTTTCGTGTTTCTTTACTATAACTACCAAGGGATTCGTGCTCAAGGTTTTGTAGGACATATTAAACACTTCATGGGACCTGTTTGGTATCTTGCGATCCTTATCTTCCCTCTTGAAATTATTTCTCACTCAGTTCGTCCACTTTCTTTAGGACTTCGTCTTAAAGGAAACATGGAAGGAGATCACTTAGTACTTTCGATCTTCTCGAACCTTATTCCATACATTGTGCCAATTCCATTTTATGTAATCGGTCTTTTCGTATGTTTTATGCAAGCTTTCGTATTTACGCTTTTAACGATGGTTTATATTAGTTTAGCAACGGCTACTCATCACGATCATGATGAAGAGCATGCTCACCACTAATATATAGTCATCAAATTTATTAATAACGTTTTTTTAACAAAGGAAAAAACAATGGAAGTTAATGCTGTATTAGGTCTTGCTGCTGCTCTTACAATCTCATCTGCTGCTATCGGTGGAGCGATTGCTCAAGGTAAAGCTGCTTCAGTTGCTCTAGAAGGTATCGCTCGTAACCCAGCTGCTGCTGATAAACTTTTTACTCCAATGATTATTGCTCTTGCTCTAATCGAGTCACTAGTTATCTACGCGTTCGTAATCGCGTTCCTTATTAAGCCAGTTGTTGCTTAATTTTAAATTAGAATCATTAGATTTTAAGATAGAAGGGCCCACTTATGTGGGCCTTTTTTTTAACAATCTCTTCCAGGCATACAAAAGCCATAATGGTACCAGTAACGGTAAGAGTCAGCGTTATTAGAACCATTCACAGGAATTATTCGTCTTTTTAAGTAAGAAGCTTCTTTTTTTCGTTTAATTTTATAGTTATAACTTAATTGTGGTTCAGAATTAAGTTCTTCATTATCAATTAGATATTCAATATCATCAGTTCCGCACAAATGAGTTGCTTCGTGTAATATCACACCAGCAATACCAGCATCAGAATAATAGATATTGTCCCTAAAGTGGTGCAGGTTATCTGCCCCTACCGTCAGAACGTTTG
>DZBG01000119.1 GCA_022729855.1 Bdellovibrio sp. | reverse complement strand
CCTTATGAAGTTATGATGAAGAAAAGTTGCACTAGGAAATGGTAGTTGGGAAAGAAATAATCTAATTTTCTATTTGGTTTGTTTGCTGGAAAGGTCCAATAAAGAGCTTCATTCTTTGAGTAAATGTCCTCTGGGATTACATCCTTCAGCTTAGTTCTCGCCAAAATATCATAACTCATATCATTCTCGTAATTATCAATACTCTCAGCAAACTTCGATTTTTTTACGGCTGAACTTGGAATCATATTAAAGTCGCCCGCTACTAAATCAATTCCTTCATGATCCATAATTGATGATAAATGAGCGGCCTGATTTTGTCTGTTCAAACGGGCAAAAGCTTCAAGATGGAGATTTAAAACTTTAATTTCTTTTTCACCCATCTTGATTGTGGTTCGCTGTAAGTAGCGGTGAAGATAAAATAAATTATACCACCACGGATTAGAATCTGGCTTGGCCAGCAGTTCTACAGAATTATCAATTATTGGATACTTACTAAGAATCGCTCCACCAGAATTCATGTGTCCAAAATGATTACTGAAAGGAAAATAAGGAAAGGGAATATAATTGGCAACCCAGCTTGGAGCATATGCTATATATCTAAAGCCACTGGCCTCTGCGAGAAGTCTTGCCTGATCCATTCGAGCAGAGCGCGAAGAATCAAAATCGACCTCTTGGAGAAAAACAATGTCTGCTTCAGACTTTTGAAGCAAGAGACTCATCCCTTTTATTTTATCCTCAAAAAAATCTTTATCCTTCTGAGCATAGGCAATTCCTTGAGAACCAACTCCATAACCGTAACTCAAATTCCAAGTTAAAACTTTTAATACAGGTGGAGTAACATCTTCATCAATATGGCTTGGTATATGGGCAAGGTTTCTAATTTCTCCCTCAAATTTTTTCGGCCCTGTTGACCAAGGGAATGAAGCCCATGCCAAAAATAGTAAAATTAAAATGGGGGGGCATACCACGAGTAAAATAAAAATCAATTTCATATCCACTTACCTTTAGTCATCACTCTTTCGACAGAGCCAGAAAATTCATGTCCCAAAAAAGGCGAATGCTTCACTTTTGTTTTTAGATCTTCTGTCTTAACAGTCCATTTCTTCTTAAGATTTAGTACAGTTAAGTCTGCACGATAACCTTTTTCAAGAAACCCAAGCCCTTTGCCAAATTCTATAAATCTAGAATCCATTGAACTCCATGACTCTAGAAACTGATTAAAAAATCTTCCTGAATTTTCAGAACATATTTTTGCCATAAACTCTGGTTTTAAATTTTGCTCATTGATGAGCCAACACACAAAGGCACCATAAGTATCAAGGCCTGTTAGCCCAGATGTTCCTTTTACTTTTTCTTCATGCGTATGTGGAGCATGATCTGTGGCCAAAAAATCTATCTCGCCATTTTTAAAAGCAGCGAGCATCGCTTCCTGGTCAGTACAAGGCCGTATCGGGGGGTTCATTTGAAAAAGCTGCACATCTAGTTTCTCAATATCTTCTTGTGCAAAATAGAGATGTTGTGGAGTCACTTCTACCTGAACGATTCCGCCATTTTTTCTAAACTCGCGAATAGCATCAAGTCCTTCTCGAGAGCTGAAATGACATAATTTCCCAACGAGATGATGCTCTTTTATAAGCTTAAGCGCTTCATTTGTGGCCAGAACTTCAGCTTCAACAGGTCTGCGAGAAAAATGAGTTGATTCATTTTTACATTTTTCAAGAAGTTCAGGATCTTCACAGTGAAAACTGACGTATTGATTTTTATAATGAACCAAAGCGTTCTCAAGTTCTTCGTTATCTTTAAAAAATAAATCTCCTACTGATGGGCCCATATAGGCCTTGTAAGGAACTTTTTTTGTCAGAGGTTTTGTCTTAGGTCCTATGCCAGCATAAATCCAACAAGTGTTAATCGCTGAACTTGTGAGTCTTAATTTATCTGCATAGGACTTATCATCGATAGGGGGAATAGGATTATTTGGCATATCCCCCATATGGATCACTCCCCCATTAACGGCCGCTTCAGATGCCGAATGGAATGTTTCTTTATAACAATTTTTTTGACTAAGATCTTCACGAGCATGAATATGAACATCGCCCATTCCTGCAAAAAGAAGACAATCATCATTAAAATAATAAGAAAGATTTTCGCGAGCAATTCCAAGATCACCAATATCTTCAATAAGACCTGTTTCTTCATTAATCAATAACTGTTGTCTTTTCTTGAACTGGCTTGTGACACAAATGGCCTCAATGGATTTCATCTCATCCCTTTTCTCACGACAGTAGTGGGAGATCCCTGATCAGTGGGCATCGTAATCATCTCATCAATCGTGACATGTCTTGGACTCTCAAGCATGAACTGAATCATGCGAGCGACATCCTCACCACTCAGTGGCGTCATATCCGAATAAACTAAAGCCGCAGATTTTTCATCACCATTAAAACGAACTTTACTAAATTCTGTTTCAACCATTCCAGGAGATACCTGCATCACTCGAATATTTTTCCCACATGTCTCTTCACGAAGAACACGGGTAAAGGCATGAACTGCGTGCTTAGTGGCACAATAAACAGAGCCACCTTGATAAGTATAAAGGCCCGCCACAGAACAGATATTAATAATATCTCCCTGCTTACGCTCAAGCATCCACGGCAACACTAAATGCACCAATTTAAAATTGGCCACAATATTAGTTTGAATCATGCCTTCCCAATCAGAAAGTTTTGACGTCTCAACTTTGTCTCGTCCAAGGGCCAGACCAGCATTATTAATAAGAACATCAATATGCTTTTCAGTACGTGCTGCAATCAACTCTGTACACTCAGGATCATTGATATCAGTCACGATAAGTTCTACTTGCGCCTGAGGGTAGTGGGCCAAAATTTGGGTTTTCACTTCAAGTAATTTTTCTTCACGTCTGGCCACTAAAAAGAGATGAGCGCGACTCGCAGCAAGTCTAATCGCTGTAGCACGGCCAATTCCTGCAGAGGCGCCTGTGATTAAAATTCTTTGTCCTGAGAGATCAAATAGAGCGTTCATTGATATACCTATGATTAAATAAAAAGGGCCCAGTAATGGGCCCAGTGATGATCAAAATTATCCGTTTAATTTTCTTAAAACGTAATGAAGAATTCCTGAATTTTTGTAGTACTCAAGCTCGTTAATGGTATCAATACGCGATTGAAGATTAACTTTTAACACTTCACCATTAGTACGCTTAATTTGAGCTTCAAGCACCATCTTAGGCTTCATGTCATTCAGACCATGAATAGTCACTTCTTCAGAACCATCAAGATTAAGAGTTTTCCTAGTCGCTCCATCCATAAATTGAAGTGGGATCACTCCCATTCCAATAAGATTAGAACGGTGAATACGCTCAAAGCTCTCAGTAACAACGGCTTTTATTCCTTGAAGACGTGTTCCTTTGGCTGCCCAGTCACGAGATGATCCAGTTCCATATTCCTTCCCTGCAATAATCACAAGCTGCTTACCAGCGGCTTGATATTTTTGAGAGGCATCGAAGATTGTAGTCTCAGCGCCATTAGGAATATAAGTTGTGAACCCACCCTCTTTTCCAGATTTTACCATTTCATTTTTAAGACGAATATTAGCGAAAGTTCCGCGAGTCATCACTTCATCATGTCCACGACGGGCACCATACTGATTAAAATCAGATGGTTTCACACCACGAGAGACAAGATATTCACCAGCAGGAGTGTCTGGTTTAAATGATCCAGCAGGAGAGATATGATCTGTTGTGATTGAGTCACCTAGTAGAGCTAAAATATTGGCCCCTACAATATCATTCACAGCAGTAGGATCTTTAGTCATCCCTTGGAAGTATGGAGGATTTTTAATATAAGTAGAAGCCGCATCCCAAGCATAAGTTTCACCTTCTGGTACTTGAACTTTTTGCCAGAACTCATCACCTTTAAATACATCAGAATAACGAGACTTAAACATTGCTGGAGTCACTGATTTTGGAATCGTTTCAGCAATTTCAACAGATGTAGGCCAGATATCTTTTAAGAAAACATCTTTTCCATCTTTGCCTTTTCCGATTGGATCTTTTGTTAGGTCTAGTTTTGTATTTCCGGCAATTGCATAAGCAACCACAAGTGGAGGTGAAGCAAGATAGTTTGCTTTAGTATCTGGAGACACACGTCCTTCAAAATTTCTATTCCCAGAAAGAACAGCTGAAGTACAAAGGTTTCCGTCTTTTATGGCCTTAGAAAATTTAGGATTTAGTGGTCCTGAGTTTCCAATACAAGTTGTACATCCGTACCCAACAAGATTAAATCCAAGATTATTTAATTCACCTTGAAGGCCCGCGGCCTCAAGATAATCAGTCACAACTTTAGATCCCGGAGCAAGTGAAGTTTTTACCCATGGTTTTTTTGTAAGACCAAGAGCATTTGCTTTTTTTGCTACTAACCCTGCAGCAACTAGCACTGAAGGATTTGATGTATTTGTACAAGAAGTAATAGCAGCAATCATCACATCACCATGAGTAAGAGTATACGACTCTCCTTCAACAGCTTGCTTGTGATTGATATCATCAGCCTTAACTTTAAATCCTGTCTCACTAGTTAAATCATTCATGAATCCCTGAGCAAGACCTGAGAGGGCCACTCTATCTTGAGGACGTTTAGGTCCAGCAAGTGAAGGTTCAACAGTTGAAAGATCAAGTTCAAGAGTACTTGTGAAGATTGGATCTTTGGAATCGTCTCTCCAGAAACCTTGCTCTTTTGCGTAAGCCTCTACAAGTTGAACGCGATCTTCATCACGTCCTGTGAATCTTAAGTAATCAATTGTTTTTTCATCAACAGGGAAGAATCCACATGTCGCTCCATATTCAGGGGCCATGTTTGCGATTGTTGCACGGTCGGCTAGAGACATATCTTTTAGACCTGGTCCGTAGAACTCAACAAATTTATCTACCACGCCTTTTTTACGAAGCATTTGAGTTACAGTTAAAACAATATCTGTCGCAGTCACGCCTTCTTTCACTTTACCAAGAAACTTAAGACCTACAACTTCTGGAATAAGCATTGTGACAGCTTGGCCAAGCATCGCCGCTTCCGCTTCAATACCACCAACTCCCCAACCAAGAACTGAGAGACCATTAACCATTGTCGTATGTGAATCTGTTCCTACACATGTATCGCAATAAGCAATCGTCTTACCATCTTCTTCTTTTGTCCAAACAGTTTGGGCAAGATACTCAACATTCACTTGGTGACAAATTCCTGTACCAGGAGGAACTACACGGAAATTTTGAAATGCATTCTGTCCCCATTTAAGAAACTTATACCGCTCACCATTTCTTTCGTACTCAAGGGCCATGTTTTTTTCAAAAGCATCTGAGCTAGCAGAATAATCTACAATCACTGAGTGATCGATCACTAGATCAACTGGAACGAGTGGATTGATCTTTTGTGGATTTCCACCGACTGCTTTCATGGCATCTCTCATAGCGGCTAAATCCACTACAGCAGGAACACCTGTAAAGTCTTGCATGAGAACTCGCGCAGGATAGTAATTAATTTCGCGAGTCGATTTTTTATTCTTCGTCCATTCTCCCATGGCCTTAGCATCATCAGAGAACACTGAAAAACCATCTTCATTGCGAAGAAGATTTTCCATTAAAACTTTTAGTGAAAATGGAAGATTCTCCACATCACCAATACCCGCGGCCTGGGCAGCTTTAAGTGAGAAATAATCGTAAGATTTGTTACCGACTTTTAAAGATCGGCGTGTTTTAAAAGAGTCTAATCTCTTCGTCGTTGTCATCATAAACTCCTTGAAAATTAGCGTGCGTAAAATTTAGCTTATTTTAACGCCACTTCGGTAATGTGGCAAAAGATTAGCGTGGGAATTTCACTGTAAAATGGGTGTTTGTGTCAGTCTCATCCAGAAATAACTGACCGCGATGATTCTCGACAATTCCTTGGGAAATATACAAAGTCAGACCGATCCCTTTTCCAATTGCTTTCGTTGTGAAAAAAGGTTCAAAAAGATGCTTTTTTATCTCATCAGAAAGGCCAGGACCAGAGTCAATAATATGAAAAATGATCTCTTCGTAGGTCATTTTTACACTAATCTTGATCCAGCTATTAGGGTGACCGGCCACTGCATCATAAGCATTATGAAGAAGACCGATAATTACTTGAGAGATTTGGTTATAAGACCCCTTAAAATCCCCTTCTTCTGGTAAATCGAAAATGAGCTTCACTCCAAGATTATTAAATTTCTCTTTCACTAGGTTCACAAGATCTTGCATCAAATCAAGAGCATTAATATTCGTCATCACTAGATCATCATCTTGTGTAAACTGCCGCAAGGTCTTAACCATGCGCTCAATTCTGAGTAGGTTATTTTCTACCGCTGTTAAGTTCTCTCTAAAGGACTGCTTCTCAAACCGCTCTTGGGCCGTAGCATCGATTAAAGTTTTCAAACGAGTTTGAATGCTATTAATTGGACTCCCCAATTCATAACAAATACCACTGGCCATAGACCCTATGGTTTGAGGTTTAGCCGTCTGAATAAGAGCATCTTGTTGCTGGATTATTTTATGATTCGCAGTACTCAAAGACTCATTTAGATTTTGAATATTTTTATTACGAAGTTTTAACTCTAAAAGATCAATCACCTGTTTCGCCAAAGTACGAAGGCCTTTTTTCTGATTCTCAGTCAAGCGACGGGGAATTTTATCTATCACGCAAAGTGTTCCAATAGCATTCCCATTCGGAGTCACCAAAGGCATTCCAGCATAAAACCTTATATGTGGCTCACCAGTCACAAGTGGATTATCCTTAAAACGATCATCAAGTAATGTATTATGGACTTCAAATATATCTGCGCCAAAAACTGCATGCCCACAAAAAGAAATATCTCTAGATGTTTCTTGCACGCTTAGCCCTACTCTCGATTTGAACCACTGACGTGACTCATCAATAAGACTAATCAGCGCTATGGGGGCTTCACAAATATGTCCCGCGAGACTTGTCAGATCATCATATTGGCCTTCTGGATTTGTATCCAAGACCTCATATTCAAATAAATCTTTGAGTCGATCGCATTCATTGCTTGGAATTTTTGGTAACTGCATAAACATTGTTTTTCCTGTTCAAGGAATATCGGTTTAATCCGATAAAAGACTTAGGCATTAAGGAGATTTTCCATGAAGAATATCTTAAGATCTGTTACCCGAGAAAAGCATTTAGACCACATGGTTAAGGTTACACCACTTATATTCTTGGGTTATGGGCTTCAATGTTATTTTTTAATGAATATGAATACCCAGGGCCATCTGACTAAACATTTACTAGTACTTGGTTTTTCTCTGGCCTGTATGATTGGTCTATTTCTATTACATGATGTTTATCATCAGGTAAATCTTTTTGAAAATCATATGGAATCTGGCTGGCGCTTCTTTGGTAAGAAGAAAACAATAAACTATAATGAAATTGAACGCATTGATGTCTCTGAAAAAGAGCAAAAATTTGCCTCAGTTATAATTAGACTAAGTAATAAGAAAAAAATTGTTTTTTATTTTGTCGATGCACCAGAAGAGCTTAAAACATGGATAGAACAACAAAAGTCTTCAGAATCCTTCTTCTTGCAAGCTGCCTAAGTACAGTAAGCGATCCATCAAACCATAGATCTAGATCTTGACCGGTAGTAAATCCAAAA
>DZBG01000027.1 GCA_022729855.1 Bdellovibrio sp. | reverse complement strand
ACCTTATGAAGTTATGATGAAGAAAAGTTGCACTAGGAAATGGTAGTTGGGAAGTTTAGTATTTGGCGAATTGATTTAAAATTAAGTAATGAGTGCCAGATATTATGATTCTAGGACGGGGAGATTTTTGTGTGAGGATCCGATTGGGTTTGATGGTGGGGATGAGAATTTTTATCGGTATGTGAAGAATAATCCAGTTCTTTTAGTAGATCCTACCGGACTAGACTTTAGAGTTTGTTCAAGACCATTAAATATGAGTCTGCCTAACCTTGATCCTTTTAAGCACTATTATATTAGGTTCCCTGATGGGTCTACTATTTCATACGGTGTAGATTCTAATGGTAACCCTATTCAGTTGCCAGAACCTATCAAGTCACCTGAAGGAGAAGTTTGCGGTAATAATATTTCTTCTACTAAGGAAGAAGACTCATTGATGAAGAAATGGGCCAATCAAAATTATAGTCGACCGTATGATGCTATGGGATTTAATTGTAAGTCATTTGTTGGAGCAGCAACAACTCAGTTTTGGAATGTAGTACCATGAAGCTTGATTTATTTTTTAAGAGATACATTTTTTTAGTATTACTTGGAACGCTTGCGCTTGGTGTAACTATCTATGGTTACACGCTTAAATTTATGCCGGAGCTATATATTAATGATTATGGATTATCAGCCAGTGACATCAAATGGAGTATTTATAATACTCAAAAAGATTTTTATAAACTTAATGGAAAGTATTCGAGTGATTTAAGAATGCTGAGGAGTAAGTTAGATATGAGTAATATAGTATGGGGCTGGAAAAGCAGTTTTGAAAAAGATATAGCAATTCTTTGTAATGACTGTACTTACGCTCCTGATTATTACAAATTGATTGTTGTTGAGAGGAGCAAGAGTGGAAATTATGTATGGTCAGTTTCGAGTAATGGAGACATCTTGCTGTTAAAAAAAAAATGATGTGTTTCCTATTCTGCGATGAGTGCCAGATATTATGATCCTACCTCACTCTCCCAAAATCCAATCACATCTTAAGCGGCGCCGCTATCCCTAAAATCTTAAGCCCTTGCTTAAGCACCATGGCCGTGGCCTCACAAAGCCCAAGCCTCGCAGTCTTAAGCTCTGGCGTCTCTGCATTTCCAACTGAAAGCTCAGCATAGAAACTATTAAACATCTTGGCCACATCGTAGAGATATCCCGTCACAGGAATGGTTTTATAATGAGTCACCGCAAACTCAACAACCGAATTAAACTCTAAAAGTTTTTGCACCAGTTGTGATTCAAGTGGGTGAGAGAGTGACTTAAGCGCATGAAGATCTGCACCAATACGTCCTTGCTTATCAAGAAGAGATTGAATGCGCGCATGAACATATTGAATATAGGGCCCAGACTCTCCATCAAGTTTGAGCCATTCTTTCATATCAAAAACAATTTTTTTCGTTGTATCAACTCTCGTCATCCCGTACTTAATCGCTCCCACAGAAACAATATGGGCCGTCTCTTCAACTTCTGCCTCAGTCCACTGACCACTGTAGCGCGCGAGATATTCGGTTTTAATCATGGCCTTCATCTGGTCAATCAAGTCTTGAATAGGAATGATATTTCCTTTTCTTGAACTCATTGGGCCGTCTGGAAGTTCCACGAAATCATACTGAAGGTGAAAACAATCTTTGGCCTGTTCAAATCCCATTTTTTCTAAAACTTTAAAAACTTGGGCAAAGTGATGGGCCTGACGTTTATCAACGACATAAATACTTTTTTGAATTTTTTGTTCTTGAAATTTACGACGAGCAAGTTCGATATCTTTTGTCGCATACAATCCATTACCATCTGATTTTACCAGAAGGCAGAAGCCAAGCTTATCTTCAGTGAGATCACATCCGATGGCCCCTTGATCCTTAATGAATAATCCTTTATCAAGATATTCATGAACAAGTTTGAGTGAGTCTGAATCCACTTCAGATTCCCAGTACCATTTATCAAATGAAACTCCCGCCCAGTTATAGACATCATTCATCAGATCAATGGACCACTGTCTTGTTTCTACCCAAAGGTCAAAATACTCGCCTTGCTTTTTTTCTAATTGTTTTAAAATTTCTGTGAGCTCAGTTCTGTTTTGATCTTCTTTGTCTGTGCCTTTTTGATCCTCTAGAAGATTATGAGCACGAGAATACATCTGCCCAAGCCACGCACCCTTGCGCTCTTTTGGAGGAGCTTCAGTATTGTATTTTTTCATATACCAAAGGCATTTTGCGACGTGAGTTCCCACATCTCCAGGAAAGGTAGAGGAGATGATTTCAAAACCTGCGTACTTCATGGTTTCAATCACCGCCGAACCAAGACAGAGATTTCTCATATGTCCCACATGCATTTCTTTATGTGTGTTTGGTTGAGAGTACTCCACCATGGTTTTGGGAGTGTCTTTTGTTATCTTTTGAGTAAAAAGTTTTCCTGATAAAATAAGAGGGAGCAGATCGTTTGAGATGGCCCCCGTATCAAAGAATAAATTTAAATAAGGCCCAGCACTTTTAATTTGAGCAATTCCCTTTGGAAGATCACCCACAAATCCCGCAAGCTCACCAGAAACTGCGGCCGGAGATTTTTTTAAATCCTTTGAAAGCTTGAAGCAGGCAAAGGCCATATGTCCCATGTCGCGATTGGGAGTTTGTCCCAAGGCCCCATAGATCTCAGCATCCGACCATTCTACTCCGAGTTTTGAGAGGAGTGGCTTAATGGCAGAAGTGGCGAGATTCTTAAGGGGGTCATGTTGCAAAAACATCAGGTTTCATCCGGTTGTGACGATAAATAAATTGTATCTTATAAACTCTAAGGGAAACTGTGAAAAAAGTCATTATACGACTCATATTTATCCTCGCTTTTGTCAATTCCCAGGCCTTTGCCCAGAAGGAGAGTTTTGAGGAGTTTGATACAGCGGCTGATGAGTTCTCGGATAAGTATATGGCCGGTCCTCATTTGATTTATGATTGCGAAGACAAGCACTGGGTTTGTGTCGCTGATTATGAGAAAAAAGTTTGTGATGAAAGTCGCGAGAAGATCACTCTTGAGAAGAAAAGAGATTTGAAATGTACTTATTTTAAGAGTTTTAAAGATAAAAAAGAATGTTTTAATTATCAGTTATCGGTCATCACAAATGCAGTGGATCCAGCTTGGACTTGCACTGTACCCAATTGGCGTTTTCAAGATATCAAATTTGAATAGACATTAAGTAGTGTGGGCCAATCTGTGGAATGCTAAAAACATCTCCGTGAGACTTGAATCCAACTTTATGATAAAATCCCATGGCCGCTTCGCGGGCATTACACCAAAGAAGTGTGCACTGGTTTTGTTTGATGACGGGAAAAGCTGTTCTTAAAAGAGCAGAACTCAGGCCCTGTCCTTGGTATTCTGGCAAAGTGGCCATGCCACGAAGTCTGAATTGATAGGGATCAGGAAAGATATCATTACGTTCAAAATAGAATGACGCAACACTTACTAACTTGCGATCAACGAAGGCCCCAAGATGAAATGTGAGCTCATCTGTATCACCTTTGAAGATACAGTCCTCTACCGTCCCATGAGGGCGTAGGATACGATGACGTATGTGATGAGTGTCTATGGCCTTGATTCTTAATACTTCCACGGCGCATAAGATAACGGCCCTTAAGTTCTTTGGGAAGTTTAAAAAAGTGAGAGCCTTATTAAGTGCTCAAGTCCAAGCTTTGAAAGAGTTTGCGCAAAAATTTCAAGAGCGATATTGGGAAGATGACTATCTGGGCCATTCCAATCAGCTTTTAAAGTTAAAACACAAAACTTATCCAGATTCTGTACTCCAATTGTTCCTTGAAGATCTTTCAAGAATCCGTGCTCGAACATAAATTTATATTCGCCCACACCTGTGATGCGTTGAAGTTTAAAACTCATGATCATCGTGTAGGGAAGAAGAGTGTGATCAATAGTTAGGGAGAGCTGAGTTGATTGTGGGTCGTACTTACTTTCTTTAATGAAGTCGATGAACTTGTCATAACTCTCATAGAGGCTAATTTTTCGCATGGCCCGAACACAATTGCGCGGATGGACTCCGGCCACAAATAATTTTAACGATTGAGTCTTTTCAGTAGGAGAAGTCACTGTGGCCGTTGATAAAATATCGCCACTAGAAAATAATTTTTTTTGAGAGTCAGTTAAAGTAATTTGATTTGAAAGCATTGTTTCCAAACGAGTTAGTTGTGCAGTGTTAACCTTCACTTTCTCGGGGACCTGGGCCTTGGCCATCATGCCGAAAATCAACGCAGACAAAATAAAAATTTTCAACATTTCTTGACCTAGTGTTTCTTGAATGATTAATCTTATCCTATTGATTTTCTTATCAGCAAGTTTTCAAGTATATTTTTTTCAAAGGATAGTACTATGGCGGTAGAAGAAGTTAAGCGCCGTGGCGGTAAAATTAAAGAAGCCTTAATCGAAAGTAAAGATCAGCGCTGGCACTGTCGAAATCGTGTTTCACTGGTTTTTGGTAGTAATGATATTGAGGAACTCGATACATACGTTTATACCAAAGATTCAATCGATTTCAAAAAAGTAGATTTCCATCAGGCCAAGTCAAAGGCCATCGAAGAGATTCTAGATAATAGTATTGATGAATTCTATCGCGGTCACGTGACAGAAATTCACGTTAATATTGCTGCAGACAAAAAAACAGTCACTGTTCAAGATAACGGGATTGGTTTTCCAACGGCAAAAATTAAAGACGTGTATACAGAGTTTAGAACTGGTTCAAAGTTTAAAGATGAAGATCTTGACGAAAAAGGTTTTCTATTTAGAACTCTTGGACAGAACGGTCTTGGAGCTTCAGCAACATGTCTGACTTCAGATAGTTTTAAGGCCACAGTTCGCCATTATAATACAAAGAAAGAGCAAACTTATGAGTTCCTTGATGGAGCTCTTAAAATCAATAAGACAAAAGAGAAGCCGTTTAAAGGTCCCTCTGGCGTAAAAATTGAGTTCGTTCTTGCTAAAGAAGTTTATAAAAACAATATCGTTGATGAAGAGCTTTTAAGAAAACGTATCATCGATCTTGCTTATAATAATCCAGGACTGACATTCTATTTTAATGCTGAAAAATATCAGTATAAAAAAGGTCTCTTCGAGCTTGCTCAAAGAATTGATCAAGAATCAGCTCAGATGTTTGGCGAAGAGAAGTATGTTGTTGAAGGTGTAAACGCTCGTAAAATTAAATTTAAAGCGCAATACGATCTTCACCTTTCTATTTGTTTGGACCGCAAGTCTGATGACCGCGAGAGAATGATCTCTTTTGTGAACTCGACTCCCACTTATGACGGTGGATTTCACCATGATAGAATTAAGCGCTTACTGATTAACTCTCTTAAAGAGAAATTAGAGAAAGCGGCCAAAAAAGATAAAATTCAAATTGTTGATAACGATATCCTCGCAGGGATGACAATGGTGATTGGTATTATTATGCCAAATCCTCGTTTTGAATCTCAAACAAAGCGTAAGCTTGTACGTGATGGTCATCTTGAAAAGGCCTTAGAGTCTTTAATGAGCAATAACGTAGAGAAGTTTATTCGTAAGAATAAAGAGTTTATGGATTTTGTGATTGAGAGAGCGAAATCTCGTCAGCGTATGATGGATCTTAAAGATGCCTCAAAGCTTGCGAAGAAAGGGAAAAAACAGAGAGTTGAGAAACTTCTCGATGCCAATGAAAGACGTGACCGTACAAAGTGTTCACTCTTTATTTGTGAGGGAGATTCAGCGATCGGTGGTCTACGTTCAGCTCGTGATAAACTCTATCAAGGTGGAATTGCCCTTAAGGGTAAGCCCATGAACGTGTCTCAAGCTTCTATTAAAGAAGTGATTGAGAACCAAGAGTTCGCAGATATTATGAGTTCAGTGGGACTTGCTATCGGACAAAAAGCAGATCCAAAAGATATGCGCTATTCAAAAATCGTTTTCTTAGCGGATTCAGATGTGGATGGTGGACATATTAATACACTTCTCACGAACTTCTTTTTCACATTCTGGCCTGAAATGTTTGAGCAAGGAATGATTCAAGTGGCGAAAGCTCCTCTTTTTGAGGTGATCACTGATAAAGGGACTCTTTATTGTGAAACTCAAACTGAACTCGATATTTTAAAAAATAAAAAAGATGTAAAAATTAAAGAAATTCAGCGAAACAAGGGTCTGGGAGAGATGTCTCAAGAGGCCTTTAAGCACGTAATGAATCGCAGAGAGTATACACGTATTTCTGTGAAAAACATGAAAGCTTCTCAAGATATGCTTGAGACTTGTTTTGGAAAAGAGTCTCAACTTCGTAAAGATCTTCTGATTGATTCAGATGATGTCGATGTTGATTTAACAAGTATGCTTGGGACAAAAAGTGCGAAAAAAGTAGCTAAGAAAACGAGCGGAGTGAAAAAGTAAAATATGGCCGAGAATAAATACGTTCATTCAATGAGTGCTGTACCTCTTCAAGATCTAGTGAAAGAAGAATACAGAACTTATCAAATTTATACTCTCATGGATCGTGCGATCCCTTATCTTCAAGATGGTTTAAAGCCGTCTCAGAGAAGAATTTTATTCACGTTGTGGAAAAATTCTAACAAGGGATTAGTAAAGGTGAGTTCTTTAACTGGACTTGTTCTTACTCTTCACCCACACGGGCCTGCTTCAGTGGAGCAATCAATCGTAAACCTAGCTCAGGATTATGCTTTCTCTAATAACTATCCTTTAATTGATAAAAAAGGATATTTCGGAGAGAGAATGGAGACTCAGGCTGCAGCCGCTCGTTATATTGAGGCGAAGCTTGGGAAAATCGCTGAGGTTCTACTTTTTGAAGATATGAATCAAGTGCAAATGGTTCCAAACTATGATGAAAAAGTCATGGAGCCAGTAGGCCTTCTTCCAAAACTTCCGACGATGCTTCTCAACGGAGCTGAAGGAATTGGAACAGGTTTCTCTTCTGTGATTCCAAGTTTTAATCATGAGGACATTGCGAAATCAATGATCTCTTGTGTGGAAACAGGTAAGCCTAAAAAGATGAAGCCGTATTTCCGTTATTATACTGGGAAAGTAGAAATTGATGAGAAAGGCAAGATCATCACTCGCATGAGCTTTAAGCAAGTGGGCGAGAAGATCTATATTATCGAAGTGCCTAAAGGGTATGACGCTCATAAAATTTATCGTCACCTCAATAAGCATATGGATAGCGATTTCTTAAAAGATTATATCGATGCTTCAGTTGATAACACGATTAATATCGAGCTTATCTTCAAGCGCGGACAAACTCCGTCACTTGAAGAAGTTGAAGCGGTTATGGGTGTCAGTGCTTCGATTGCACCGAACTACACACTTATTACTGAAAAAGGTGTGAAGGTTTTCCATCACGCTGAAGAAATCATTGAAGTGTTCACACTTCAAAGACTTGCGATCACAAAACGTCGTTACGAACTTCTTATTAGCGATTACGAAGAGCGTGTCACTAAAAACAACGAGATCATCAGATTCATTAAAGAGAAGCATTATGCCATTGCTGAAAAGAAAGCTAACCGTAAAGATTATGTGGATTATCTTACAAAGCAGAAGTTTACTTATGCTGAGTACCTAGCGGATATGGCCATCTATAGAATGACTAAAGAAGAAGTTGAGAAGCGCCTTCTCCTTATTAAAGAAGAGACTGCGGCCTTAAATGAATTCAAAAAAGTGCTCAAATCACCTGAAATGATTAAGAAAAAACTCATTACCGAGCTTAAAGAAGTCAGTAAGAAGATCTCGGCGATCATGGATGAGAAAGAGAAAGAAAAGAAGCGTGTGTTTGCTAAAGGTGGGCAGAAGCCACCGGTGAAGACACGTCAATAAAAGTAAGGTTAATCAAGTAGACAATAGTTGACTCCTTTGGTTCAATATCCCATTGAATTCAGAGGAGTTTTTTTATGTCTAAATTTCTAGTTCTTGCCCTTGTGGCATCTGCCACAGCTTTTGCTGCTAAAGCACCAGCTAATCTACCCAAGTCATTTTCTAATGGATCAGCAAAAGCAGTTTTTGTTGATTTTAAAACAGCTAATTATAATGTTGTTTATGATGGTGCTGCAAAGTCGGCCACTGTTGTAGCGACTATTGAATTTGAATCGTTTGAAAATGGAAATCCCGTTTTTGATCTTGTTTCAAATCCAACATCTGTGGTTCTTGATAACGAAGAAGTTTCGGCTCCTTCTGTTAAGACTCCATCAAACGAGACAACTGTTCGTGTAGTTTCAAAAGAAGTAGCAAAAGGGAATCACACTTTGGTTGTGACGGCTCCTATTACTGCTCTTGTGTCATTTTCAGGATCAAGTGTTAAGTCTGCTTTCTGGACTTCAGATCTTGATGAGAGAAACTTCCTTGAGCGTTATATGCCTTCAAGTTTTGAGTACGATACAGTGAAGATGAAGTTAAAAATTGAATTTAAAAATATCAATTCTGCTTCTCAGAAAATTTATACAAATGGTGTTGTTAAAGGTTCAGGGGATAAAATCGAAATTACATACCCAGAGTACTATAACTGTTCATCAATTTTCTTCCATACAACTCCTGCAGATGCTGTGAATGAAATTAGTTTCACTTATAAGTCTAAAGATGGTCGTGATCTTCCAGTTGTTATCTATGTTGCAAAAAGTGCATGGGGATCAACAAATCTTACACGTTTTAAAACTAAAACAATTGCTACACTTGATGAGTTAGAGGCTGACTATGGCCCTTTTCCACACCCTTCTGTGACAATCCTTAATGCTGGTTCAGGCGGAATGGAGTACCAAGGGGCAACAATGACGGATTATGGAGCTCTTGATCATGAGCTTATTCATAGTTATTTCGCTCGTGGGGTCATGCCTGCTAACGGAAACTCAGGGTGGATGGATGAGGCGATCGCTTCTTGGAGAGATAACCGTTACCCAAGCTACACATCGATGAATGGTTCTTCACGTATGTCATCACATGCTTATTGCACACGTACAACTGATACTGACGCCTATACATTTGGTGCTCGTTTCATGGCGTACTTAGATGGTAAATTTGCTGCTCAGGGTGGACTTAAAAAATATCTTCGTCATATGGTTGAGCAAAAACTTTTCCAACCACTTTCAATTGATGAATATATTAATGAGATGAGTGATGTCTATGGCGTAAGCGTGAAAGAAGATTTCAAACGTTTCACATATGGAAACTCTGCTGCAAAAATGAGTGTTAAAGCTGGAAGTAAGGTTCACCGTAAGATGAGCCTTAAAGAGCTACAAAATTATCTTTAAATTTCTTTGATATGAGGAGAGTGGTGGCGATGAACAATCACACCATTCTCTTTATGAACGCACTCGCCGTCACGTCTAAGCTCTAATTGAATAATCACTTCTTTTCCGTCATCAAAGGGAACATAGCGCTCTTCTGCTTCTTTTGAAGCTGCACTCGCTGAGGCACCAGAGAGTCCCTGAACAATTCCGTAAAGATCTTGAAGTTTATTAATATCGTATTGGAAGGGAGTTCTTCTTTTATCTGACTGGCCAATACTTGGATACATAATTGAGACACCCTTATTACTATAGGGAGTATCAGAGATATGTTGAAGGCCAAGAAAATGTCCAAACTCATGAAGAAGTACTGTGGTTAAGTCATAGCCTGTGCCAGAGCTCACAATCGCATTGTCACGGTAGTTCATGAGAATATCAGCATGGATAATATCGACGTACTCAGAGCTAGTGCCACTATTATAACGAATACCCCAAAGCTGAGTGATGGCCAAAATATAATTATCCCATGGCCAGCTTGTTGTTCGGTAAACAATCATTTCATTATCGTTTAAAGCTGAGGGGGAGAAGTTGGCGTTAGTTGTTTCGTGGGGACGATCAGCTTGGAATTCAAAAAAATTCTTTTTATCATTAGTTGAAGTTTCCCACTGCTCTCCAGCGATAGTGATAGCATCCACTTCAGCTTGAGTGGTGTACGCATCAGAGATTTTAACTTTTAAAGGGAATTTACTTTGTTGCCAAAGATAGGGCGCACTCGCCGAAGCTGACCCACCAGCGGTCACATCAGATTTCTCTGTACCAACGCAGGCAGAGACCATAACGATAACTAAGGTAAGTGATAAGATTTTTAGCATGAACTCCCCATGAGATGCACTGATAGTTATATCGGTGCATCTGGGGGAATTCTTAGAACATTATTTGAAAATCTTTAGAAGTTAAAATAACTATTTCAAAGACTTAGCGTGATCGGCCATAAATTGGTCTAAACCGCTTTTAGTTAAAGGGTGAGCAAAGAGACCTTCGATCACTTTAAAGGGAAGTGTGGCCACATCTGAGCCTACAAGAGCACATGTTTTGACGTGATCTGAGTGACGAACAGAAGCTGCAAGAATCTTTGTTTCAAAGCCGTAGTTATTAAAAATTTGACGAATTTCTGAGATCAGCTCCATTCCTGTTTGGCCAATATCATCCAAGCGTCCAATGAATGGTGAAACATAAGTCGCCCCATTTTTAGCCGCAAGAAGTGCTTGGTTAGCAGAGAAAACAAGAGTGACGTTTGTTTTGATTTCTTTTTTTGAGAAATGTTTACAAGCAATCATCCCGTCTTTTGTCATAGGAAGTTTAATCACAACATTCTTGTGAATCTTGGCCAGCTCTTCGCCTTCTTTAATCATTCCTGGTGCATCAAGAGCGATCACTTCAGCAGAGATTGGGCCATCAACGATTTCTGCAATCTCAGTGATAAGTGCTTTTTGATCTTTTCCTGTTTTAGCTACAAGAGATGGATTAGTAGTTACACCATCAACAAATCCCCAAGCGTAGGCCGTTTTGATTTCGTTAATATCACCAGTGTCGATAAAAAATTCCATAGTTGCTCCTTATAGTCAGGTAAAAGATTGTTTAAAAGATTCTCAATCTGCATCATAATAAGAAGGATGAAGCACTTTCGCACTCTTTTTTCATTGCTGTTTTTAATCTTCCCACTGACTCTGTGGGCCGTTATTGCTGCTTCAAGTTTACCGGACTCAGGAGTCCTGGCCCCCGACTCTAATAATATTATCGATCCCAATGTGGATTATGAGCATTTCTCAGGCCGCGTGACGGATAAAGACGATAAAGCTCGTGTTTTTAAAGTCCATGTTGAAAATAATAATACAAAGTTTTTCCGCTCTGGTGACTTAGTTCTTTTTAAAGTGAATACCAAAGATAACCGTCAGTACTGCAAAGGCTTTGTCCGCAGTGTAGAGGATTTTTATTTCACTATTTATGTTGAGACTCTCCATACCTGTTTTAAAGAAGACGATTATTTTAGACGGGGAACTGTTTTAAATTTTTATTCAAAACAGCTCGCTGAGAGAATTCTTGAAGGCTCACTTTTCCGAGGACAACTTGTCACACGCAAGCAAAATTTTTTGAGACAGATGAATGATATTAACCATTTCTTATGGACCTTCGATCAGCAAAAAGTGAAAACCGGTGCAGATTATGATGCCCAAATTAATGAACTTCAGCGTCAAAAACAGAAAGCTTTGGATGACCTCATTACGGAGAAACAAGAGAAGCTCGTTCTTCAAAATGAACTACAAAGAAAACTCAATGACTTAGATGAATCTCTCAAGTTTTACCGAGTGGAGAGACAAGAGCTCATGACTGATCGTTGGGAAAATGACCACGATCTTGGACATCCAGTTGGACAACGTCCGCAAGTTCTTAAACAAGAGTGATACAGGCCTTACATCTGGGGTGATTCTTAGTAAGCTCATCCCATGAAAAATCAAATTCAAACCCTTAGTCATAACCTCTCACATCACCCAGTTTATAAAACATTTAATCAGGTGGAAAATATCAGACACTTCATGGAGTACCATGTTTTTGCTGTCTGGGATTTTATGAGTCTTCTGAAATCTCTTCAGCGCCATATTACTTGTGTAGAACTTCCTTGGAAGCCTTCAGTTTATCCAGCAGAGATGGTGAGATTAATCAATCAAATCGTAGTGGGTGAAGAATCTGATGTGGATCAATACGGAAAGCCTTGTTCGCATTTTGATCTTTATCTTCGCGCCATGGATGAGGTTGGGGCAGACACAACAAAAATCAAAATGTTCATGGAAACATTGGATTTTGAATTGATCCCAAGTGGCGCTCGCGAATTTGTGCGATTTAATCTTGAAACGGCGACAACTGCTTCTGTCCTTGAAGTGGCTTCAAGTTTTTTCTATGGCCGAGAAAAACTTATTCCAGATATGTTTACGTCTATGGTTGAGACTTTAGAAAGAGAGAATGTTGCGGCCCCTACTTTGATCTATTATCTTAAACGTCATATTGAAGTTGATGGTGGAGAGCATGGGCCTCTGGCCGAAAGATGCTTGGATGTTTTAGCGGAGAGTGAAGAGAAAAAAGAGCTCGCTTATAGTATGGGTGTCAAAGCCCTTCAGATGCGTGAGCTTCTTTGGAATAGCACTCTTGAGTCTATGAATGCTAAAACTTATTCACTGAACTAGGCCTTGATCAATCTTAAAAACAGCAAAGTGCGGATCACCGGATAAGTGGGGTCCCATTCAAACCACTTTGAAGCAAAGTTCATACTCATGGGTTTTGCATGATGATTATTCTGATAGAGTTCACCCATTAAAAGAATATCCACTGGAAGCGTGTTTCTTGATTTATCAGGAAGATCAAAATTTCGATGCCCAATTTTGTGCCCAAACCAATTCACTGCTGCTCCTTGAATGGGTCCCATCAAAAAATGAATAAGTAAAAATGAGTACTGCCACCAAGCTGTGACAATAAATGAGTAGGCAAAGATATAAAGTCCCACCCACATGAATGTGTTAAACCATGTTCCAGCAAATTTATCTAAGCTCTTCCACACGGGATAATAATGATCCTCTCTCATGCCCTTAGGCTCTCGCACGAGGGAATGATAATCATGATAGGTCTGAACCATCATCTTTGAGATTGAAGCAAAGAAATGGGGCGAATGGGGATCTTTAGCGGTGTCTGAATACTTATGATGGGCCTGATGAAGAAGAGCATAGGCCCTTGGATTTAAAAATGAGGGGCCCTGAGTGATATATGTAAGAGCGTAAAATACACGATCAAGCCAGTACGGCATAGAGAACATTCCGTGGGCCCCATAGCGGTGAAGATAAAAAGTCTGGCAGAAAAGCGAGAGGTACCAGTGTGTAATCAGAGCTATCAAAATGACTGACATAAAGTTTTCCTTAAAAGTGTAAGAAAAATTGAGAATATTTATACGCAATAAGACGCTTCAAAATTTGTCTTTGTGACATCACAGAAGCTACCATTAATTATTTACGAAACTAATATCGTTTAAGGTTTTATATATTTCAAGGAGGAATTATGAAAACTCTGGCACTCGTATTGGCCATTTGTTGGTCAGTTTCTGGATTTGCTCAAAATTTAGCAGCGGAAGCATTCCACAAAAAATTTAAACTTGTGAAGAACGCTCAAGGTGAAGTGACGGCGATCAAACTTAAGAAGTTCGTTCCTGTTTTCGCGATTGCTCCTTATATCGAGCAAATTAAGCAAGATTTAGTTGAAGCTCAACACAAATTCAGCAGACAGTCTCTTGGTTCTAGAGAGAATGATATCAATGAAATGCTTCTTGATTTAGGTCAAGACCCTTATGCTTTCACAGATGATCAAAACACACGCAATATCAGAGAGTCTCTTCTTAATGTGACAAGCATTAATGTAGATGAGTCATTTGATTCAATTGCGGCTGCAGACTTCTGGAAAGAATTCGAATCAAAAATGAAAGAAGCTCTTATGTTCATCGACCCATCTGTGATGTGTCGTCTTGATGACCCACGTTTTTTCTACAAGAAACAAGTGACTTACCAAGTTGTTAACTGGGCCCTTAATCAGGCGAAGAAAAAGTTTTCAAATGTTCCTGTGTTAAACCTTGCCTCTTATATCATCGTTCGTATTCACGATATGATGCTTGATTCAAGAACTTACCACCACAATATGCTTCTTCATTACTTCGAAGCGGCTCCTGAAGCTGAGCTTGGAATGACTAAAGAAGAAGTAGATCGTGCTATGTCTTCAATCTACGAATACCAAATTCCTGTGACTGGTTATGCAGAGTCAGGACGTGCGGCCGAAGGTTGGGATGCTTACGGATGGAATAAATTTTACCAAACAGTACGTGCGGGAAATACAAGAATCCGTAGTTGGGAATCACCATTTAGTGAACTAGCTGTTAAAAATGTAAAGAAAATGAATTTTGGTTTTGCTGAAGCTCAAGTTGGAGAGTCACGTAAGATTTTAAGTCTTGCTCACAATCAACACCAATTCTCAAGCAAGCCAGCTATCTCTTATGATTATTCAGCTCCAGCGAAAATCAGACAAAATCGCGCCCTTCTGCAATTAGCTCAAGTCGCCCTTGGTTTTATCACTCTTCCTAACTGGATTAAATCAAATGTTGATAAGTTCATCAGCTCAACATACGTAGCTCAATCAAGCTCAGAAGGATCACTTGTGGCCTATTTTGAACTTGCTGGTAACTCACAGATGGCAAATGAGATTTACCGTCAGAAAGCTAATCCTTATATTCTTATGAAGTAATGAGTAGGGCCCTGTAGAAATACAGGGCCTTTTTTTTTGTTAAAGAAATGAAACCATACAATGACTCGTTCTAGTCATTGTAGAGTCAGCAGACATTATTCCCACCGTACTTACCACCTTGCATTGTGATTCCATAGGCTGACGATGAAGTTGAGTTTCAACATATTCTTTGAGTTCAGCAAGAGCTGCTTTTTGTGCTTTGATATGAGTGGGGCCACTGAGTTGATCACCTGGAACAGTGGTCACGACTTTTAATGAGACTGCAGGAAGGTTGATAAATTTCGGCTCTTGAGCAAAGGCAGTACTGGCCAGACCTAAGAGAAAGATAATTATTAGTTTCATATTCACTCCTAAATTAAGATTAGGAGTGAACGATATAATAGATTCTGTTTAAAGATTTTGGACGTTATAAAAAGGTAATACTTTTAAAGCATCATTATTCAAAATACTGATTACAAATTAAACGGGAGTCTTTCTTCCGATGACTCCAAGAATGATCACCACAATTTGAATCAGAAAGAAACTTCCTAGAAAGACGGCCCCACCTTCAGAGAATCCATATGAATGAAGACCCGAGGCGAGGATATAATTCACTCCAAACCACGCCATCATCACACTCATAAAGGCCCCTGCAACCAGAGGAACAAATCTTTGTTCTCTAATCCAGCTTGTGTATCTTCCGTGAAGAATACACATATAAACCAGAAGAACGATCAGTGACCAAGTCTCTTTTGGATCCCATCCCCAGAATCTTCCCCAAGAATAATCGGCCCATACTCCACCAAGGATGACCCCAGTTGAGAGAAGAACCACTCCAAACTTGATACAAGTATAGATAAGATCAGTTTGATATTTATAATCGGCTTTTGAAATCGTAAAAAAGCGCGCTTTAATCAGAACAATATTGGCGATAACCCAACTGAGGGCCAGTGCCGCATAAGAGAGAATGACTGTTGTGACGTGTGTTGAGAGCCAGAAGTTATCACGAAGAACTGGAACAAGGGGTGAGATCGCTGGATCAAGCATATTATTGGCAAATTTCATCATCATCAGACACAGAATATTTAAACAGAGTCCTGCGATAAGATAAACTCGCTCACGTCTAAGTGAAAAAATAATAAGGGCAAGAATAAGTCCACCAAGGCCCGAGAACATCACTGTCTCGTACATATTAGTCACAGGCGCGCGACCTGAGATTATCACCCTTAGGGTGATATTTACGATTTGAATGATAACCGTGATAGATGTCAGGGCAATTCCCCAGCTCATCTTACGAATAAGGACAGTCACTAAAATAGCAATCAGAGAAACAAGCATCGCCCATTGGAACAGATTGTATTTTACATATTGAAGCTCAATTAAATAATGATCTGTTTCAACTTTTTTGTATTCAGCTTCAACATCTCTGAATATTGAGAGAAGGGGAGTAGCATCACCGCTCTCCATTCTTTTTTGTACTTTATCTTCAGTCAGAAATTCTGCAATTGGTCGCCAAAGAACTTGGCCGTTGATGACTTCTGGAACAGTCCAAGCACGGGCCTGGATAATTGATTCATAAGCGTTGAAGCGCCCAGAGATTTTGTTCAGCTCTTTTTTATAACCATTATTTTCTTTTTGTTTGGTGATCTCAGTTTTAATGAGACCCATCTTAGGTTCAAGATCTGTCGCCAGAATAAATGAATCAGAATCCTTAAGGCCCAAAAGTTTTTTTGCATCAATATGCTCAACTTTTACTTTTACAGCAATCTCCGCCGGCATTCCAAAGGCCTTAAGAGTAAGGCGACAGAAGCTCTCTACAGGCCTTCTTCCCTCTTCAATTGATGTTGTTCCTGAGATATATCTAAAAGTCTCCGTAGCAAACACATGGAAGGGTTTAACACGTCCACCGGCCTGTACAGGGAGAGTTTCTAATTCAGGTTTACACAGTTGAGGCTGGGCCCAAGCTGAGAAACTGAGAAGAAGACTAAAAAGTAAAAAGCTTTTGGTCATCATCACTGAGTCCTTTCTTTTTTAAATGACTGCGTCTTAAAACATAGTGCCAAATACTACCGAGAACCAAGAGAAGTGATCCGAGGTATTTCCAGAAACGTCCTGGATCAAAATTGACACTTAAAACAGAACCATATGGTCCTGCCTGAGTTTGGAAATAGGAAGCTTGGTAAAAAGTAAAACTTTCATGTTTAAGAGGATTATTCATAAAAACATGGTGCTTAGTTGTGCCCTTGTTTCCTTGAAAAAGTGAGAGAAAACTCTCATAGCTTGCAGGGTTATTTGTTCCAGGATCATTATCCATTTTAAATTGATCTAAAACCAATTCATAAGGAAGCATGATGCTTTTTTTAGTGAGTTCAAATTGAATGCGTCCACCATCTTTGGTGTAAGCAATGGGTTCACCAGTCTTGACCCAAAATTTTTGTCCATTAATATCAATCTCAATCGCTTTGAGATCTCCTCTGACGATTTGACTATTTTCTTGGACTGGTTTGATATAGCTTGGTGCAAGGACCGGATATTCACCGTCTCTGTGCTCCATCACCTCTAATCTAAATCCCATCCAAGGAAGATCTATTACGCCACCATCAGGAATGGCGTGTGTACTCCACTTTTTTGTCTCTTTATCAAAATAAGCAGCTTTTTTTCCAAACACAAATAGATGAGGGTTCGAGGTAAAAAGATTTTTTGAAAGGATACGGAATGGAGATGTACTTTGAAGTTGAAGTTTTTCATCCAAAGGCAGGGGCGACATCTCTGGAAAAAAACGGAGAGTTTTTCCTTCAAAATTGACCATGAATAAATTTTTGCCTGTGAGGGCCTTCATCTTCTTAATTTCTTTTCCAGTAGGAGAGCTGCATTTGCCCTGATCTACGTCCCAGATGATAAGTCCTTCAGGGTTATTATCCCCAAAACAATCGGCCAAAACATCCGGCATATAATGGATATTAAGAAGACCCAATTGCATGGTATTTTGAAAATCAGAGTTTGGATTCAAACTCATGGTGAGCTCTTCTCCAAAATTATCATTATAAAGACGGTAGTGAGTGCTATGGTCTCTGGCCCCTGCTTCATTCTCAGATTTTACCCAAGTGAGTTTCTGATCAGCGAAGGGAAGATAGTTTCCGATCTTAATATCTTGATACTCAAGATTAACATTTTTTGCAAAGGCACTATAAGGCAAATCAACAATGACTTCTTTGCCATCTTGGGGAAATTGAATTTTTAAAATATCGTGATTTAAAATAATTTCACGAGTCGCTAGGTTTGGCGCAAGAGTCATGGTGCCATCAACTCCAGCTTTATAAGTTACGAATGAACCAATAAAGAGAGTGATAAGTCCGGCATGAATCGTATAGAAACCATAGAGATGTTTTTTTGGGGGAAGCCTAAGGAGTGTGGCAAAAAGGATGCTTAAAAACATCAGAAGCTGCAGTCCCATAAAAGGAAGGGATTTATAAACTAAACGATTGGCATACTCAGTTCCATGATAACTTTCCATGAAAGTTCCGAAGGCCAAAGTTGTAGCAAAAATAGCGATAATAATAACGGCAAATTTTAAGCTTCCAAAAAGTTGCTCAACTTTGCGGTAGTAATAAACAAGTGTATCCATAAGTGGCGCTAGATTCTCATGATGAGCATCAATTGTCCACGAAGCTTACTTGAAGAAAAAGTTTTTAATGAGGGTCAAACTCCCAAAAATAATGGGCTGATGCAGGAGATAAATCATGAGAGAATGACGTCCTGGAAGGGCCAGTAAGTCATGGGTGCGACAATTGTATACAAATCTCCAAAATCCTTCAAAGCTGCTCACCAAAAGTCCTAAAAGTGTGCAAATAAACCAAGGGTAAATAGGGATAAAGTCCATGCTTGGTTTTTGAATAAGGCTCGATACCCAAGTTAAATCGTGGCCAGTCAAAAGACCCACACTAATAAGGAGAATAACTGCAATAATGGCCCTTGTTCTTTTGACAAAAAAGACTCCTAAGAGTGTGCTCATAAAAATACAATGGAGAGTTCCGAAATAAACCCAGTTCTGAGGAAAGATAATATAGGTGGCGATTGAAATAATAATGGCAGAAATAATAATTTTAATCTGACGGCGCCAAAATTTTGACCAAATAATTCCATCTTTATACGCAAGATGAAGAGAAATTCCGACAATAAATAAAAAACTTCCCGCTATCACACGGGGGAAATAATACCAAAATCCTTCTGAAAAATTAGTTTGAGTGAACCCTAGAGCGCGTAAATCGTAAGAAAAATGAAAAATAACCATCCAAATAATGGCCAGTGTTCTTAAAACATCAATTAAATTTGCACGTACGGGACGATTCATTTGTAGTCTCTTATGAGGAAGAAGGGGGCATTCGCCTTAATTAAAAATTTTCCATGGGCCCTATTGGATAAGCCTAAACTAGAGAGTGGCAAAAGTCTTTTTACTGGATTGAGAGGATAATCAACCTCTCCTTCCATCTGAATCTCAGATCCCGAGATGGTTCCAAGGCTAAAATCCCCCTGAAAATCAAATAACCACTGCCCTGAGCTTAAAAAAATTAAATCTGGCACAAGGGTTTGTTGATAAAAAATCACTTCAGTTTGTTTCTTATTGAGAAGAAAGGCTGAGGTCTCTCCTAGATTAAAGAGTTCATGGTCTCTTCTTCCTCCTAAAAAACCCCAAAAATGAAGCTTATTAATAGAGGGGGAGTTAATCCGCCCTAAGGCATAGGCCAAGTCACTCTGATCCTTTTTAGAGTTCAATTTGATGATCTCTGAGGTGGCAGGATCTTTTTTGAGAGAGTCTCCATCTCCAATCCAGAGGAAAGGAGAGCTAGAGTAGGATTCACCACCATCAATGGCAATTTGTGGAAGGGAGCTCAGCTCGGACGGAAGCTTCGGTCCCATTGGTCCAACCAGCACAATTTCATTATAGTGATCAGGAATGCTTATATTCACAATTTGGCCCTATTCTTTTTATATGCTTCATTTTAAGCTTAATTTTTGTCGTACTCAACCTCTTTCCCATTCAGGAGTTCTTTGTGGGTGTATTGATTTCTAAACAGGCCAAAAATCTTTTTGAATCTCCTAAATTTGTCATTAAGGACGAGACTCATTGGACTTATTGGAAAGCAGCTGAATCTGGAGCTGGCCTTCATTTGCGCTTTAAAGGGCACAATAGCGACTGGAAGATAGTGCTTTCAGAGGCCATGAGCCGACTTTGCGAAGGCAAAGAAATGGAGAGACTTGAGCAATTAGACTTCCGTGAAATCGATTCTTATGTGCGAGATCGCAATTCAGAGGCCGGATGGGACCTTTCTGAGGCCGAAATTAAAGAGGCCAATACATATATTAATAATATTAAAATCGGAATCAATCTCTCTTATACTGAGGTTAAGATTCCACTTGAATGGACATCAGGGCAGTTTAAAAAACTCCCCCTTCCAGAGAAAATTAAGACCCTTAAATCTATGTTTCAAAACCCCTTTGTACAGAATCTCTATAGGGGAATTGGGCTTCCAACCCTTCTAGATGTCGAAGAACTGACGGTCTATATTCAGGTTTCATATAGCACAGATGATGAGCGTGGAAGGCTTGATGATCTTCAATCTTGGCTCTCATTTATTCTTAAGGAGCCTGATTTAAATTTGATCCCAGAGTAAAAAAAATGCATTTTTAATTCATAGGCCTAAAAAATGTGATTGCGTTAATGAAATTATTATCTATACAATAGTCCTTAAGTAAGGTTTTAGAAGGAAAGAGAGAGAATGGAAGAATCAGATCTTCAGTTTGCAGAAGTAAAAAAAGAAGGGGACATTGAGACCCTCGCAAACTTTGATATGCAAGTATTTATCGAGTCTCAGGATTTTAGCTGGGATGTTGAGAATGTAAAAAAAGAGCTTAAGATAGGCTGGAAGCTTTTCTCTGTTAAATTTGGCAAAGAAACAGTCGCTGCTTTACTTCTTAAGAATGATAAGGATACGCTTTTAACTAAGAACACTCCTATAAAGATGGCTTTTCAAGGAAATGGTTTTTCTCATCAGATTAAAAATTTCTATGAGACAGAAGCGGAAAGACTTAGATTAAAGAATGTAGTGAACTATTGTCCGGTTGATAACTTCCGAATGATTGCACTGAATGAAAGTCATGGTTATAAGCGTACAGGGAATTGTTATGGCCCTCATAAAAATATCATTGAATGGGTGAAACCGTTATAAGTTGCCGATATTAACCAATGGGACGAAAAGTCCTACTTAAGCCGGAGGAATGAATTATGGCAAAGAAAACAACAAAGAAAGCTGCTCCTAAAAAAGCAACTGCTAAGAAAGCTGCTCCTAAAAAAGCAACTGCTAAAAAAGCTGCTCCTAAAAAAGCTACAGCTAAAAAAGCAACAGCTAAAACTGCTGCTCCTAAAAAAGCTACAGCTAAAAAAGCTACAGCTAAAAAAGTTGCTGCTCCAAAAGCTACAGCTAAAAAAGCTGCTGCTCCAAAAGCTACAGCTCAAAAAGTTGCTGCTCCTAAGAAAAAATCAGCTCGTAAGCCAAATCTTGCGTTCATGAGACCACTTATGCCTTCTAAAGAACTTGCTGAGATCGTTGGAGCTTCTCCAATTCCTCGTACAGAAGTTATGAAGAAAGTTTGGGTTTACATCAAGAAACACGATCTTCAAGATGCAAAAAACCGTCGTAACATCAACGCTGATGAAAAACTTAAAGCTGTATTCGGCGGTAAGAAATCAGTTTCTATGTTCGAAATGACGAAACTTGTTTCTAATCACCTTAAGTAATCTGTTAGCTCTTCTGAGTTAAAAAGATAATAGGCCACTCTTCGGAGTGGCCTTTTAGTTTCTGCTCACACCAAAGTTTAAAACTTCAAATTCTTCTTAATCTGTATTGTTAATTCTGGCCCAAAGAGTTCAGAGGCAAGCCCTGAATCTATGATCTGTTTGCAGTAGAGAGTGGGATTTCCGGAGTCAAAAGTCTTGCTTCCAGTGATATATTCAAGGCAAGTATTCCCGTAGTAGCGTAGAAGTTCAGGGAATTGTTTATGGATCTCAGTCAGAACAACTCTTCTTTTTTCTTCATCTAGAGAGTTCATTGTTTCATCAGGGATGGTTTTGGCACTCTTGATCTTCTCCATAAGAAGATCTCTCTTCTTCGATTTTTTTCCAAGACCCTGAAGGGAGCTCCAGGCGTAGTTAAAGGTTTCGCCTTGTGAGGGATTATCCATCAGAAAATAAACATAGAATAATTCCGTATCAAGGGGCGAGAGTTTGGGAGTATTTTTGAGGATAGCAAAAGCCTGCTCTCGGTCAAGAGCATTTGAGCTGGTTGTGAGCTTATTATAAGCGTAACGACTGAGTCCAATCATACAATCGGAGTGAACCATCGCTCTGATTTTTTTTGATAGGCTGCCATTCTTATTTACTTTGATCCATTCAATGCGGATTTTCTGCCAAAGAAGTTCGTTGATTTGATCTCTCTTGCAATAGAATTCACTAAGAGGTGAGGCCAGGGCAACTTTTAGCCAGGGCCAGTAATCAAATTGCGACTGTTCAGGATGAAATTTTTGAACAAGCTCAATCATCTTGATCGCCGTGTCTGGATCTGTAGGGTCAGCTTCCCAAAACCCTTGGGCCAGTGGATAACAGGTCTCCCATGGACTCCCTCTGAAGCAGTTTTCTAAATAGCTAATACCAAAGCTAAATCTTAAAGGTCTGAAAAATTCATTTGATTTAAGGAGCGGCCACGTAAAAAGTGATTCGATTCGTCTATAATCTTCAATTGTGGGCCCTGCCTTAAGCTTAAGAGTTTTAACCCATCCTTCGGCCATAGAGAGAGTCATTGTCTTCCATTTCTCGTCTCTCTCAGAGGGGCGAACATCTAAGGCATGATTAAAATACTCTGAGAAACTCTTCTCTTGGGCAAGAATCTCGAGATCTGCATATGTGTATTTGTCTTGCGCCGCTAGCGTCAGATTAAAGCCAAAAATAAGGGAGAGGAGTAAGACCATTCTCATCTTTTAATTGTAAAATTCTTCACTCCCTCCCGTCAAATTTTCCTTCATATTCTTGGTTCCCTAACTCTCATAAAATGGGATAAAACTTATCTATTCATTGATGAGGAGAATTTAAGTGAAAACGTCGCTCCCAGAGCTAAATGCTGTTGCTATTCCTGATGTTGTTCGTAAAGAGTGGAATGGAAATGAAAGTCTATGGGCCATCCATTTTTACCAAGAGTTTGAGGGACAAATTTTTCCTGATAATCAGCTTCATCCTAAAATCATTAGTATTCTTGATTTTGTATCAAAAAAGAAGTTTCACTATGGGTTGAGAATGGAAGTGGTGATCGACCTCTTTCCTTTCCTTTGTGCTGTCAGACCTGAAGATAGAACCGTTTATATCGGAACAAGACGCTTGAGTCGCGAGTTGACTTTATTAAAATTAACAGAAAAACAAAATCTCATCATCAATCAAAAATTTGAACATAAGATTAGTCATCTTAAAGAGCACGTTGAGCAAATGAGTACCATCAGTACTCAGGACTTTCCGACAGATATAGAATTTTTATCTGCTCAAAATAAACTCCCCGATTTTTTGAATCAGAGTGAGTGGACAGAAGTGAATGAGTTGGCGGAAAAAAAATATGCCACTCTATCTTCTTATGTAAGTGGCTACCGTGCTTCCCCTTTTGAAAAATTTTCGGACTGGGGGCTTAGCTTAACGGCTCAGTTTGCCTTAATCAGAATTCATCTTCTTAAGTTTTTGGCCCTTCTACCATCTCTTGACCATGACAAAGGCGAGGAAGTGAAGCGGTGTTTGCTAGAGAGTTTACGTAGACTTTTTGAAGATGATGCAGAGATTACTCAGAAAGGGAAATTAGTCAGCGAGAGACCGCTCCCAAGATATGTTTGGTGGGCGATGAAAATTGGTAACGAAGTTGCCAAGGTGATGCCGGCCCATTTACTTGCGAGCATTGTTCGTTCATTAGTGAAGAAAATGGCCAAGCGATTTATTGCTGGTGAGAGTATCATGACTTCTCATGAGACACTGGCTTCACTTAGTAAAACTCATCGTGGAGCGACTCTAGATCAGTTGGGGGAACTCGTCGTAAGTGCTAGGGAAGCCGATGAGTATTTTGAAAAAGTTCTTCAGCTCATCCATGGGATGAAACATCACTACGCGCGTGGTGAGAAAAATAATGCGGGAATTTTAAAGGCCCATATATCGATTAAAGTTTCGGCCCTCTCGCATGATTTTAAACCTCAAGCTTTTGAAGCGACTTACCAAAAAGTGTCATCTAGACTACGTCGTATTTTAGTTGAGGCTCAAAGAGAGCAGGTCTTTGTTAACATTGATGCTGAACACTATCATTACCGCGATCTTGTTTTTGATATTTACCAAAAAGTATTACTAGAAACTCCTGAGCTCTATGACTATTCACAAACTGGTATTGTGGTTCAGGCCTATTTGCGTGATGGGGCCAAACATTTAAAAGATGTGGTGAATCTCGCCAGACGCCGCAGTCACAGAATGCCTATAAGACTTGTTAAGGGTGCCTATTGGGATGCTGAAACAATTGAGGCCAGTGCGCACCAATTTGAAGCACCTCAGTTTTTAAATAAAGAAGAGTCTGATATTCACTTCAGACAACTTGCGGCCATGACTTTAGAGAATGGTGAATATCTTCAACTGGCCATGGGGTCACATAATTTAGCAGATCATTGTTTTATTGAGGCCCTAAGAGAAATTAATTATAAAACTGCTCCTGTTATTGAGCACCAGTGCTTGCATATGACTTATGAGGCACTCTCGCATGCTTTAGCGAAAATGCATTGGCCCACACGAAACTATATGCCTATCGGAAACCTTTTGGTGGGCATGGCCTATTTAGTCAGACGTATTATGGAGAACTCATCTCAAGTGGGAATTCTCTCTCAGATGCGTGCTCATAAAAATAAAGCAAAATTTAAAACTCCAGTTCAGATTCACTTAGAGAAAAAAGCAAAAGGTGAAATCAGCCGTGAGAGTTATATCGTCAAGATGAGTTCTGATTTTGTTCCTGTGCGCCCGTTACGATTTTTTCTTCAAGAAGAAAAAGCTAGTTTTATGTGGGCCTTGAATCAATTCAAAAAGAACTTAGATAAAAAACAAGAAGTCCTGCAGTCAGTGAGTGATGAAACAAAAGTTTTCAGCTCTTCATATCCAGACTTTATTGTTGGGACGATTAAAGAAACGCCACCGAGTGAGATCGGTGGAATTCTGAGTGAGATGGAGCAAACTCTGAAAGAGTCTGTTTGGTCTAAAAATGCTCTCACCCTCTACCGTGTTTCAGTTATGCTTAAAGCCGCTGACCTCATGCTTTTAAAAAGAAATGAGTTATGTGCTTTGATTGTTTATGAAGCAGGAAAAACATGGCCTGAGGCCTTAGGTGATGTTGATGAGGCCATCGACTTTATTAATTTCTACGCTCGTGAAGAAGTGAAATTATGTGAGAAAAATATTAATCACCACGCTCGTGGAATTATTAGTGTGATTGCTCCCTGGAATTTTCCCCTGGCCATCCCTTGTGGAATGGCCGTGGCCCCATTAGTGGCCGGAAATGCTGTGATTTTAAAACCTGCAGAACAAACTCCTCTTATTGCTAAGGCCATGGTGGAATTACTTTATGAAGCAGGAGTTCCTGAAGGTATTTTAAAACTTCTCGTGGGTGACGGAGAGAAAGTAGGGGCTCCACTTGTCACAAGTGATAAAGTGGCAGGTATCGTTTTTACCGGATCAAAAAATGTTGGGCAGTGGATTTATAGTCAGGCCGCGGGGAAAATGATCACTCATTTCTCAACAGGTCTTTCGGCATCTAAAAAAGTCATTACTGAAATGGGTGGTAAAAATGCCATTATTATCACTCAGAATTGCGAGATGGATGAAACTGTTAGTGGTGTGATCGCTTCTGCTTTTGGCCATGCTGGACAGAAATGTTCAGCTGCCTCAAGAGTTCTTGTACATAGAAATGTGAAAGATGCTTTTATCGCTCGACTTGTGGCCGCCACTAAAGATCTTCAAGTGGGAGTGGCCGATGATGCCAGTACATTTGTTAATCCTTTGGTGAGTGCTGAAGATCAAGAGCGTGTGCGAGATATTATTAAGCTTGCCTCTGATGAGGCGATTCGTTTTGGTGGAAGAATTTTAGTTGATCGTTCATTTGAAAAAAATCCAGGTTTCTGTGTGGGGCCTGCTGTTTTTGAAATACCAATTACCCGCGCAAAAAATCCCGAGTCTTGGTCTCAGCGAGAAATTTTTGGACCGGTTCTTCATGTGATTGCTTATGATCATTTAGTTGAGGCCATTGAAATTTTTAACAGCACTGAGTACGGACTCACTGGAGGAATCTTTTCTCAGTCTCAAGATGATATTGATTTCACTTTAAAATTTATCAAGTCTGGAAATATTTACGTCAATAGAAGTATTACTGGCGCCCGTGTGGCGATTGAGCCCTTTGGTGGATTTAAGATGTCTGGAACTGGGCCTAAGGCCGGATCTGCAGATTATTTACGCGAGTTTCATTATTTCCCTATTGAAGAGACTCGCTCACTGAGTTTTGACTGGGCCACGGGCTCTGGTTATAAAGTTTTTACACCAAGACCGTCACTCATCTCTGGGCCTGGAAGACTGAAGCGTTTTGATCAGTTCATTGCTCCTTTTATGGATCAATTTGAAATGATCACAGGAACTGTGAGTGAAAATGATAAAAATAAACTTAAAACTTATGCCTCTTGGTTAAATGAGAATTTACTTAATTACCTTCAGGGTGAGCACGCAAATTTTAAAATTCCAGGGCAATTAAGTTATAACGATAAATCTATGGTCAAAGAAGCAGGTCTTTTTATCGTTAAAGACGAGAGGCCATCTATCCATACAATTATTAATTTAATTGTGGCCCTTGCTGTGGGACCTGGAATTGCTGTGGCCTGTATCACTGAGAAGTCTTATAAAACTTGGCGACAAATTTTAGATCTTATCTGGAAGGCCGGTTTCTCAAAAATTAATATTGATGTTTATTTAATGGGAAAACATGAATTAAAAACTCTACTCCATGATTCTGATTTTGATTTTATCTACTTCAGCGGACATAGTGATGAGTATGATCTTGTAAGAATGGACTCAGTCAGTAAAGAAACTCTACGTAAAAGTATGAGACATATTTATAGTGATCTAGAAGGACCAGATTTAAGTTCTCCTGAACTCATTATAGACCAGTATATTTGGGTGAGATCTCTTGCCATTAATACCATGAGGCATGGTGCACCTTTGGAGTTAAACTAATGAAAGGAATTGTTTTAGGCTGTGGAAATATGAGCAGAGCTGTAGTCCAAGGGCTAAGTTCTGTTTTGAATTTTAACCAGACTTATTTTTATACTCCTTCAAAAACCAAGGCCCAGAAATTGGCCCAAGACGTAGGGGGAATATTTCTTGAGGATCTAAGCACTCTTCCTGAAGATCCTGAGTTTGTTTTTCTTGCCTGCAAACCTCAGCAATTTAGTGACCTCGCCAAAAGTCTTAAAGGTAAATTTAAAACGAATCCTCTTTTTATTTCCATTCTTGCCGCCACATCACTGAGTCTTCATGAAGAACTTTTAGGATCAACTCGTATATTAAGAGTCATGCCTAATATGCCTGTAAAGTTTAAGACGGGAGTGAGTTTGTTGATAGCAAGTGCATCAGTGACAAAGGCCGAAAAAGATCAATGGCAAAATTCTTTAAATCATATCGGTGTGACAAAGTGGACTCAAAATGAAAAAGAGTTTGATCAGTTGATGCTTCTTTGTGGTTCTGGCCCTGCCTTTATGTATCAGTGGCTCAAATGGCTTGCGGAGATGTCTCCTGAACTGAATTTTGATGAGTGTCAACAGTTGGCGATCTCAGTAATGGAGGGATCTCTGGCCAGTATTAAAGAGCAAAAGGATAAAGATCTTCAGACTCTTATTAATGAAGTCACTTCAAAAGGTGGAGTCACTGCTGCTGTTCTTAGTGGCTGGGAGAAAGAGAATATAAGTGCTTCATTAAAAAATGGCTGGAATCAGGGCCTTACTCGGGTGGATGAGATTACTCAAATTATTCTTCAGTCGAAATAAAATCAACTTTTTCGTTATCAAGCTCAAGCTGCAAAGGGGAACCACAGAAGCTTTGTTGAATATAATGTCCTGTCCGAGCACCTATGACACAAAATCGGTCTTAATTTAAGTCAATAAA